>CAYQNS010000130.1:0-11534 GCA_964418755.1 uncultured Desulfobacteraceae bacterium | reverse complement strand
ATGAAAAAGGCTCTTATGAAGAAGGCATTCTCAACGCCCAGAACGCCATCAAAGGGTCCTGTTCACTTCTGGTTCTTACAAAAGACGGTATTTATGCAGCCCGGGACAAACTCGGTCGAACACCGGTTATGATAGGGCGCAAAGACGGTGCGTTTGCAGCCACATCTGAAACCTGCGCTTTTCCCAATCTCGGATTTGAAACCGTAAAATTCCTGGGCCCCGGGGAAACCGTTTTTATAACCGCCGAAGGTTATGAACAAAGGCTTAAACCCCGCGATAAAATGCAGATTTGTTCTTTTCTCTGGGTTTATTATGGATACCCGGCTTCCAGTTACGAGAATATCAATGTGGAACAGGTGCGTTACCGCTGTGGCAGTGCCCTGGCAGCCAATGATCCGACACACGCCGACTGTGTTTCCGGCATCCCGGACTCCGGCATCGGGCATGCAATCGGGTATGCCACCAAAAAAAATATACCTTATATGCGCCCTTTTGTTAAGTATACGCCTACTTGGCCCCGCAGTTTTATGCCGCAAAACCAGAATGTTCGTGATCTGGTAGCCAAAATGAAACTGATTCCCGTCAAGAATTTGATCAAAGATAAAAAACTGCTGTTTTGCGATGATTCTATTGTCAGGGGCACTCAACTGAAAAACAATATCGAAATACTTAAAGAGTACGGGGCCCTTGAAATTCACATGCGCATTGCCTGTCCCACGCTTATCTTTCCCTGTGATTTCCTCAATTTTTCCTCCTCCCGTTCAAGTCTTGACCTTGCCGGTAGAAAAGCCATAAAAAATATCGAGGATGCCGGTGATCAATACCTTGATGAATTTGCCACAGCCGGATCAACAAGAAATCAGGAGATGGTGGACTGGATAAAAAACAAACTGAAGCTTTCCTCCCTTAAGTATCAAAAAATAGATGATCTTGTTGAGGCGATCGGTCTGCCAAAGGAAAAACTGTGCACCCACTGCTGGGACAAAAGCAGTTATTTTTAACCCGACATCCATAAAACAAAAGGTTTGATCATGATCAGAATCAACGAAAATTATCTGAAACTCCAGGCAACATATTTATTTACTAAAATTGCCCGGCGGGTAAGCGCATTTCAGCAGGCCAATCCGGATACGGAAGTCATCAAACTGGGTATCGGGGATGTTACCCGTTCCCTGCCCCGGGCATGTATAGAGGCCTTTCATCAGGGCGTCGATGATCTGTCCCGTGACGATACATTCCATGGATATGGTCCGGAAAAAGGATACGCTTTTTTAAGAGATAAAATCGCCGTCAACGACTTTCAAAACAGAGGGACGGAAATTGCCGCAGACGAAATTTTCATCAGCGACGGTTCCAAATGTGATACCGGAAATTTTCAAGAGCTGTTTGCCGGAGATATCAAGATCGCCGTTCCGGACCCGGTTTATCCTGTATACATCGATACCAATGTCATGGCCGGGCGGACCGGCGAAATGAACAACGGCCGCTATGACAATATTTTATATATGGAAAGCGGGCTTGAAAACGATTTTGTTCCCTCGGTACCCCGGGAACCGGTGGATCTGATTTACCTGTGCTTTCCCAACAATCCCACCGGCGCCACAATAACCAAAAAAGCCTTAAAGACCTGGGTGGATTACGCCCGTGAGCACAAGTCCCTGATTCTCTACGATGCCGCCTATGAAGCATTTATACGGAACCCGGATTTGCCGCATACGATTTTTGAAATCGAGGGCGCCCGGGAAGTTGCCGTTGAATTCCGCAGTTTTTCCAAAACCGCCGGTTTCACCGGTACCCGCTGTGCCTACACAATCGTTCCCAAAGACTGCATGGCATGGGACAGCAAGGGGCAGGCCCACTCGATTCATGCCCTCTGGGGCCGCCGCTGCAACACCAAATTCAACGGGGTTTCCTACCCTGTTCAAAAGGCGGCCGAGGCAGTCTACAGCCCGGAGGGGAAAAAACAGACCAGGGAACTTGTAGATTATTACCTGGAAAACGCAGCACTGGTACGCCGGGAAATCAGTTCCATGGGTTTTGACCTGGTGGGGGGTGAAAACTCACCCTATATCTGGCTGGATTCCCGCAAAGACGCATGGGATTTTTTTGACCTGATGCTCGAAAAAGCCGGTGTGGTCTGCACTCCCGGACCCGGTTTCGGCAAATGCGGCCGGGGCTTTGTACGCATCAGCGCTTTTAACAGCCGTGGAAATGTGGAAAAAGCCATTGAGCGTATAAAAAAAGCCATCCGGTAACAAAAGGACGAAAACTCAAAGCCCCTTTTTTATATCAAAAAAAATTATATATCTCTGTTTTCTTCCTGATTCGTTCAACCGTCGGCATATCCGCTACAAACGGAATTTCAGGCAAATCCGGCGGCGGTAATCTTCGAGTTTCAAGAAACGGCATATTTTCCAGGTATTGGTTGTAGGCCTCCACCATAAGAATTTCGAGATTTACAACGTCTTCCACATTGTAGGCCAGTAGCGTTTCCAGGGCTTTTGGATCCTTTGTCTGTTTATATTCGTTCCAGAGATGTACTGCAAAATATCCGTCAACCCCGCTCAGATCCCCCCTGTCAATGCCCATGGCCTTCTCACAGCGCTTCAACCCTCCCTTGAATCCGAGACCGGCCAGGACATAGCGAAGGTCAATGTGGGCATGATCCAGTGTAATTCCCATATAGTCCTGAATAAACGGCACATCAAAGCTCTTGCCGTTGTAGCTGATAATCAGGTTGTATTTTTTGATATCATTTTTAAACTCATCCAGGTTTTCACCATTGACATAGGTAAAAATTGACCGACCGTCATACATGGCAATGGTCGAAATCTCCCCAAAACAGACATCCAGACCGCTGGTCTCAATATCCAGAAAAACCGCCGATTCTCTAAATTCCGGAAAAAACCGCCAATGCTGGCCTGCCGGCATCAATTCAGCAAAAAAACGGGGGTCCCCATCCTGCAAATGCTGTTTTGATGTAAAAAGATATTCATAGACGGTGGCCTCTTTTTTAGCTGGAACCTTGCCTGGATCAGTAGTATTAAAACTGTCCCAATCGCAGATTCCCCTGCGCCAGAACTTTTTTTCGGTCTCAGCACCGATTCCGGGGATATGGAGAAATGTGTTTTTCAGCATTTTAACACCTGTCTTACCGTTCGTGAGGTTCAGGGTTCAAAATTATTCACAAAGAATTGACGAATTCAATCGGTTCTTGACTTTGGGCGGCAGGCGGCATATGTGCTCTCAAGCACACGGGCGGCGGATAAAGCATGCGCGAACTTTTTACGAGACCATCAAGGATTAATCGTGGAAAATTTAAAAAGCTATCAAAAAAAATATTTGCGGGGGCTGGCCCATGACTTAAAACCAATTGTTTTTATCGGCCAAAAAGGAATTACACAAACCCTGCTCGACTCACTCAACCAAGCACTGTCCGACCATGAACTGATCAAAATCAAGTTCATAGAATTCAAAGAAAAAGAGTATAAAAAACAGTTCGTAGCCGAAATTGAGGCCAAAACCGGTTGCATGGCAGCCGGAATCGTCGGGCACACGGCAATTGTTTTCCGCCGGCATCCGGATACGGAAAAACGCAAAATTATTCTGCCGAAAAAATAGCTTTAAAAAAAATCTTACACGACGAAAATTATTGCTGTATTTCACGCATTCCGTCAGGCATTTTCCCGGATCAGGGCCCTTGCCGCCTCTATGTCATAGGCATTGTCCGGATCAAACCCATTCTCCTTGCCGGAATACATCTTCGAAGCCAGCTTGATTGCTCTGTAAGCCACCCACCCATGCTCTTTCCACATTTCCGTGTCATCCTCGTTCCACATTCGAAAAACGATTTCTCCCTGCTGCTGTTCGACATACATCCGGACACGTTTGTTTTGAGGAAACGGGTAATAATAAAGTCCTCGTTTATCTTTCATCTATCTGCTCCTGAAATATACGTCTCGATAAAATGTAAATCAAAAAATGCCAATAGAATTTCCGCCCAATTGCATCAACCGTCCCCCACGGCAACATGCTTCGGATCTATTTTTTCCAGTATTTCTCCGGCACCATTCAATACATGGATCATAAAGCCGCCGGCCGCGGAATCCAGAACCAGTTGAGTATACAGAACCGCCTGAGCCTCATATTTCATACCCCGTTCCCGGGGCATATTGATAAAACACTCAAGGGCCTGATCCTTTTTCAGAAAACAGGGGATGTAATCCGTCTGCGCCTGTTTATCATGCAATCCTGCAAATTGTTCCTCAACACCATCATTTTGTACAATGACCCAAACCCACGGATCACCCTGAATTAGTCCACTCATTACTGATTCCCTTTTTCCGTTGCCTGGTTTCCCACGGGCAATGATTTGTATATGTGAGTCTGGTATAGTTAAAAGGCATCCTTCATGTCAACGAAAACATCTATTATCCTTGACATGTTACAGATAATAAGCTTAATTTTTATTGATACACATTTTTGACTTCAAGAGTAGCCGCCTCCGGGAACATGCGGCGGCACTTTCCCGTAAAGGGGGAAATTATGCTCAACATGTTGATCGTTTTTTCTGCAGCAAGTTTACTTTCCGCACTTCTTTATCATGAAAAGCATAATAATTTCAAAAATGTTCTGATAACAAAAACCGCTCTTTCCTGCCTGTTTATTATTGCAGCACTGGTGCAGCCACACCCGGACGCCCGTTATTTTCAAATTTTGCTGGGCGGGCTGATATTTTGCCTGGCAGGTGATATTTTTCTGGCCCTGCGGCAGGAACGGATGTTTTTCTTAGGGCTGGTATCTTTTTTAACCGGACACCTGTTTTATGTTGCCTGTTTTTTTTATATAGCCGGGATTACGCTATGGACCCTGGTAGGACTAATCATTACCTGCGCCGTAGGATTTCCCATCTATCGATGGCTGGAACCGAATCTGGGTTCCATGAAATTGCCGGTTATATTTTATATTGTGGTCATCAGCCTCATGGTCGGCAATGCTTTTTCGGTTCTCGGATCTCCCGCCATTGATTTTTCCGGTCGCACCATGATCTTTTCCGGAGCACTGCTGTTTTATGTGTCAGATATTTTTGTAGCCCGTCAGCGATTTATCAAAGATGACTTTGCAAATCGCCTGATCGGCCGGCCTCTGTACTATGCCGGCCAGTTTCTGCTGGCTTTTTCGGTTGGTTTAATAAAATAAATTCAGGAGATTGGCAACCAATATGAAAATTACCATTTTATGTGACAACTCTATCAGCCGCAGCGGCTTTCTGGCGGAACATGGATTCAGCGCCCTCATCGAACGGGGTCCGGACAAATTTCTATTTGATACGGGCCAGGGCACTGTCCTGCCAAACAACATAAAAGCATCGGGAGCTGAACTGAAAGGAACCGACACTATTTTCATCAGCCATGGGCATTATGATCATACCGGCGGCCTAAAATGGGCATTGCAGACCATCGGCCCGGTGGATATTGTGGCCCATGGAGATATTTTTGCCAAACATATGTCGATGAAAACCGGGACGGGGCAAATCGGTAAACCCCGTTATGTCGGCTGTCCGTTCTCTCAGTTAGAACTGCAAACCCTGGGTGCCAACTTTAAATTTACAAATCAGACAAAAGAAATCTTTCCCGGAGTCTGGTTTGTCAGCGGTATCGAACGTAACCCCGAACAAACCCCGGATGACCCCACTCTCGTATTTCAGCAAGGAGACAAAATCGTATCAGATCCTATTGCCGATGATGCAAGCCTTCTGGTCGAAACCGACAGCGGACCACTCCTGCTGCTCGGATGTTCTCATGCCGGGGTTCTCAATATTCTGGATCATGTCCGGGACAAGATGGGGATAACCCGGCTTCGGGCCATCCTTGGAGGGACCCATTTAATGTTTCTGCCACCGGAAGAAATACCCGGGGTCATCAACAAAATCGAAGAATTTTCAGTTGAACTGGTGGGCGTATCCCATTGTACGGGTATGCCGGCGGCAGCCACTCTCGCATCTTATTTCGGTGACCGGTTCCTCTTTGCATCCGCCGGCGCGACCATTGAGTTGTAATGATTTTTCAAAAATTCAAGAATTTATCATCTGCAATAATGCCATAAAGGAGGATAAATGTCATGAAAGTAGAATTGAAAAATATTTTATGCGCCACGGATCTGTCGGATTTTTCCAGTCATGCGATTTCTTATGCCATAGCCATAGCCAGGGAGTTTGATGCCAAACTTTATCTTTGCCATATTTTTGATCTGCCCTCTTTTTCCGTTCATGGCACAGCCTATATGTTCCAGCCGCAGCAACAGGACAACCTGTTGGAATATGCTAGGGAAAAACTGGAAACCCTCATGGAAAAGCAATCCATTAAATGGGAATTGATTGTCACGACAGGCCCTGTTGCCGATACTATTTCCAGACAGGCCGAAGAAAAAAAGATCGACATGGCCGTGGTAGCCACCCATGCCCGGTCCGGACTGAAACGCCTTTTTTTAGGTTCCGTCACCGAACGTTTGATCCGGACCATCTCCTGCCCTTTGCTCATCGTGGTTCCGCCTGATGCGGATGCGGGCAGCGATCTGATCGAAGGGCTGAATTTTAAAAATATCCTGGTGGGGTGTGATTTTTCCCCGGACTCCTACAGAGCCGTTGAATACGGGCTGAATCTTGCCCAGGAATTCCAGGCCGGGATTCACCTGGTACATGTCGTCAAACCTGTTGACTACGCGGAAATCGTATCCTCCAGCGCCTTGGCCGAAGAACTGCGGGTGAATCTGCACGAAAGCTCGAACCGGAAACTTTTGAACCTTGTCCCAGAAGATACCCATAACTGGTGTAAAGTCAAAACAGCCTGTCTGACAGGCGAGCCCTTTGAAGAGATCGGCAAGTATGCCGTATTGCACGAAATCGACCTGATCGTGATGGGGGTCAGGGGGCTTAACATGGTCGAAACGCTTTTTCTGGGTTCCACCACCGACCGCGTGCTGCGGCGTACCACCTGCCCGGTGCTCTCGGTGTGCCGGGTGAAAAAATAGACGGGAACAAAGGATGCTGTATCATTTCCCTTGGTGATTGAAAAGCTTTACAAAATCGCTTTGACATATTTTTTAGACGCCATGATACTTTGGGAAAACACGGGAAAATCGGTTGAGGTGCAATCAAGAAGATCGCTTCCTTGAATTCAGGATGGAAAAGCCGTGCAGGATCGGAGCCCTGCACGGCTTTTTATTGCAGAGTAACGTTAATTCGTCAATGACGGCATTATGGTATTGAGAAATCTTTATCCCACGTCGCGGGAGTCGATGTGTTTAAAGTAAAATTCACATCAGGCAATCCTTCGGTGGAGGCTACGACATCGTAGGTACCTGCAGGAAGAACAATTTCGTAAGTGTAGCTGAACTCACCGGTGACGATATCATAGGTGCAGCCATCGTTTATATCATCCGGGTCGTCGGTAATGCCTGCAGAAACAATTTCGGCCCAACCAGCAGCACATAAATGGTTTTGCCTGAAGCTCAAATTAACAACGGGCGCTTCTCCATCATCTGTAACCAGGGCGCCGGTGATTGTACCTGAAACCGTTTCCGGCTCGGTAACGGCTAAGGCCAGTGAAAAATCTATTTCAAAGGTGCTATTCGATGTTGCGGAAACCTCGCTGCAGGCAGGCATATAGCCGGGCATGGTTACAACAATATTATAAACTGCTGGGTCAAGATAAAACAAATAATCGCCGTTTTCATCGGTATATGTGGTTGTGACTACACTAATGATATCACCATTAGAAACTTGAGCACTGACCTGGGCACCTTCAGCAGCTTCACAACTTTCAGTTTCTACTCCGTCGATTTCCAAAGTTTCACACTTTTCTACATTACCAGAGGCTATGGTCAAATTTTTGGTATCAATAACCTTTATCGTTGGTTTTAGAATATATTTCCCACTATTTCCCGCTTTTACAATAGATTTTGCGACATCAAAATCAAGAATAAGTTCTGTAATATCACCTTCCTCGATAGTGAACGGGTGAACCAGTTTAATCCCTGACTGGTATCCACTCGGTACTTTCATTTCGTACACCTCACCTTCCGAATCAATCAGATACTGGGCAAATTCATGGGCAGTTTCATCAAATTCATCCCCAAGAATCAAACGCATCTGGTTGTAAGTACCTGCGGAGAGTTCAGCAGTTCCCAAATCTACCATCACGCCATTGACCAGTTCCAACAAATTAAAGGTTCCGATGATACCAGTAACAAGATCAGGCTCTGCAACTGTTTCCCATTCACATTCCGCATCATCATCTTCGCCATCGCCATTGCCGGTTTCCATGCACACCTGGACTTCTTTAATTGTAACATACACCGCATCATACTCCTGAGTGGTTGCATCAACCAGGCTCAAACTAAGCGTTCCGGTATCGCTCGTAATCGAGCTGGTGCTGTCAGAACCACTACCGCCGCCACTGCAACCACTCATAAACAATGCCGCCGCGATCATTATAACCCAGGCTGCCGTTCTTAAGTTTTTCATCTTGACTCCTCCTTTAATTTTTCGATTAATATAGAAATCGCTTTTTTTCCAAACTAAAACACCTGCACCAGTGTGATGCTCTGCCAGGCAGCTGAGCCATCGGGCAAAAGATTGCCCTTTACCTCAACCCAGGTACCGTTCCAGACCCTGCTGAAAAATGTTGCAGACGATATGGGTACATCCTCATCAGTATAAAAAACCATTGGAGGGATCATATCGGTATCAATGGCCACACCGTTTATGGAAAGTATGAGTTCACTTACAGCCGAGACTGTTCCCCGCAGGTTGATCTTGTCCTGGACCGAGGGTAAGGCAATGATCTGACCGGCCACCACGGCCTGCCCCTCTACGATCCACCCCCTGACCTTGAGGTGATCGCCTGCATTCAGATCTTCCAAACTGTCCGCCAGCCCGGCGACCCGGGTCAGGTCGTTGACCGTGATGGCCAAGTCTTCCAGGCCCATCAGCGTCAGGGTGCTGTCCGAAAGCTCGACAAGGTCGACAAGGTCGGATTCGGCCCTGAAATCCTGGCTGAATTTGATTTTTTCGGCCGCCAGACCCCCATCGGTAAAAATCCCTTCCACTTCAATTCTGGATCCGGGCAGAATATCTTCCTGTGTGCCGCCGATAAACGCGGTATTTAGACCGGTTTCAATCAGATACCCCTCAATGACGAACCGATCCCGGGTAAAATCCGCCCCTATTATGCCCTCAATTTCAACTTTTTCCCCATCTCCGGCATCGGGGCCCAGCCGCCCGGCAGACCGCACGGTATCGGCTCTGAAACCTGGTCCGTCAAGCTGACCAACGACCGAAACAAACCCGCTGTTTACCAAGCCCTCCGGGTCTGCCCCGCTGACATCCGCTGTCTCATAGTCGATGGCAAGGGTGCCGATAAAAAAACTCCTTTCATCTTTGTCCAGGTTACTGACCGGACCGCTGATCCTGAATCGTGCATCCGCCGGAACCACATCGGCGGTTTTGATAAGAAACGTTGCCTGAATCCTGTCGGCATCATCAAAAAAGCCTGAGACTTCGACGAGATTTCCCACTGCCGGGGTATCGCCGACAACGCCCGACATTTGGGTGCGGTCGTCGATGATCACGGTCTGGTCCAAAACGATAAGAATCGTGTTGTAATCATCGATAACATCGACGGTATCGATGGGACCGCTCAGCGTTGACGCGTAAAAAACCTGGTCGGCCTGCCCGAATCCGTCTTCACTCAACCGCCCGCTGACCCGCACGATCCGGCCGGGGTCCAGATTGTTACTGATGGCCTGGTCTCCGCTGCCCAGATACACATCATTGACATAAACCTCGGATGACTGTGTATCAAACTCCAAACCGTTGACCCAGACACTGCCAATGGCCGTGACTTCGCCCGTACTGATCACCCCTGTTCCGCCAATGCCGCCATCGGCAAACATGTCATCAACGCCGCTGCCGCTGCAGGCAATAAAACTCAGAACAACCAGCACAATCGCCATATATCGACCCGCAGAATAAATATTCATGGAATATTACTCCTCTTTATCGAACGGTTCTTCAAAATAATAGATTCCCACACCGGAGCGGTAACGGCCGGTCCCCTCTATTTCCGGATTTGTATCCCGGTCACAGGTGGCAAGTCTCGCATCAAGGTCTTCCAGAAGTTTCTGGGACAATCCAGCAGCAATGGAATGAAACCCGGCCAATGCATTTTGGGGCAGATTGTCATAACTGACTTTTCTTTGAAAAAAACGTTTTGAATCATCAGCCTGCAGATTATGATCGATTGTCGTAATCAGACTGCCCACATCCGTGCCCAGAATATGAAGTTTTACATCATCATTATTTTCCGGTATGTAAGATCTGACGAGAAGTCTTAAGCAATTATCTTCCGTTCTTCGAACTGCTCCGGCATTGACCAGTTCATCCAGAACCGCCCGGAACGGCAGATCCCCGCTGAATTTTCTAACCAGTTCGGAAAAAGTGTATCCTTTCCCCTGCAAGGGCAATACCAGCGGATCTCCGGATGAGTCGGTAAATTCCTTTTCCCGACGCCATGCAGCGATAACCCGGGCAGCCCGGTTGTACTGTTCGGCAAAAACAGTATCCACCGGAGGGGACATTTCCTTGACCTTTTTTACCTCTTTTCTGGAGAGACCGGTGATAACGGAGACACGTGAAACGGACTGTTTGCGCCCGTCAAGGCCAAACTCTCTGGCAGCGACGTCAACATAGACCCACTTGGCAATGTTGCTGAAAGTGACAAAAGACATACCGTTTCTCAACAGAAGCCGGACAAGGGGCCGTAATATTCTAATAATTGATACAGTAAGTGTTTTGACGATGGTTGCCTTCATGTTTTAAGGCGCCTCTCATTAATGTTTAAACGCCGATTTCATTTCATAAAAAATCTAAAATTGTACTTTTTACGAACGATCAAGGCTTAAATGTCTGACATATATCATAATTGTTCAAATTGGAAAAATTTCAACGAAACATCTCCTGATATTTTTTGGGAATTATTTCCCAAATTTTATAATTTGTCAAGCTAAATCTATCCTTGTGGTTGACAATACCAGAAAAATCATCCCCGCATTTGCCACTGGCAGGCTTCTGCGAAAGTAATTTGCGCGATGAAAAAATATATAAATAACAGCGTCCGGAGTTCTGAGTTTGGTCACTAATTCTTACTTTTGTGTATATTTTATGTCAAAATAAGAGCGAGCTGGCTTGTATAATTGAATAATGAAGATATGCTATCGCATTTAAATCCACAGATTCCGCAGATTACACAGATTACAATGTATAATATCGATTTTATATATAAAAAGATGGGGCGGAGCGATACCGCAAATATTCAATTTGGTTCCGGTTTATCCGGAGTGGAATATTGGAGTGGAAGATTCTGGAAATGATTCTATGACGGGGTTCAGCGGGGTTCTATTTCCTGTTTCCTGTTTCCTGTTTCCTATTTTCTGCTACCTTGATCTCGGGCTCGATTTTACCAGTTCATAGACCG
>CAYQNS010000129.1:0-11587 GCA_964418755.1 uncultured Desulfobacteraceae bacterium | reverse complement strand
GTGTTACCCTGATTTTGTAATTTTTTTACGAATTCTTACTATCACAAACAATTAATAAATATTGTTGATCAATTTTTGTAGAATCGACTAAAATCACGCGAAATGAAACCATTTATGGTCCTTTTTTGCCAGTTTTTCGCATAATTCGTTGAAAATGCCTTGTGTAACCGTCTGAATTTATTGTTTTATAAAAATCCAACTGCCATTTGCGGTCATAGTAATCATCTGATCACTTATAATTGAATACAATCTGTTATCAAATTCTGGTTGTTTGAGTTTACTCTCAATTTTATTCAAATTTTATCTGCTTGGAAATAATTCAGCAGTTATACCTATCCAAAGGGGCTACAATGGAGCCGGAATTAACCTACAAACACATTTTCAATTCTACTAGCAACGGCGTCATTGCCACCGATAAGCAAGGGCAAATTGTCCTTATCAACCAGCAGGCTTTAAAGATATTGAGTTTGAAGCGCAGAAACGCCATCGGCGCGCATATCCTTGACGTTTTACCGTTGACCGGTAAATTGGTGGTTAAATGTCTGCAGATGGGCAGACGACAGCTAGGCCGCCATATTCACGGCAAGAATGTCAACTTGGTGGTAAACATAACGCCGATACGTGGTGGCGACAAATTGATGGGAACAGTAAGTAATTTTCAAAAAATGCAGCAGGTTGAATACACGGCTAGGCAGCTTCAGCCTTACAAACGTTTGAACCGACAGTTGGATTCCATTTTTCAATATTCATCTGATATTATCTGGGTCTATGACGGTGAAGGAATCGTCATCAATATCAATAAGGCCGCTGAACTGAACAACAATATCAAGGCAAAAAACGTCATCGGAAAGAGCTACACCGAAGTGGTTAAATTGGGTATTCTCGATCGATCTGTGATTCCGGAAGTGCTCAAGGCCAAACGGCAGGTCAGCATTGTTCAGGAGTGGGATGAGGGGAGATCCACTGGCTTGATTACGGGAACGCCGGTTTTCGACGATTACGGCAATATAGATGTCATCATCGCGAACGCACGAGACATGACCCAGTTGAACATAATAAAGGAAGAGCTATATGAAAACCGCATGGTTGCTGAAAAAATTAAGGATGAGCTTACGGAGTTAAACCTGCTGGAATTGAAAGAGCAGGAAATCATTGCTGAAAGCAAAGAGATGCGTCAGGTCCTTAGAATTGCCGTGAAACTTGCCAGGTTGGAAGCATCCAACATACTGATTCTAGGGGAATCTGGAACGGGTAAGGGGTTATTGGCAAAGTTTATCCACAACAGCGGCAGGAGGAAAAAGAAACCGTTTATTCAGATCAACTGTGCCGCGCTTCCAGAAAGCCTGCTGGAGGCCGAACTTTTTGGCTATGAAAAGGGTGCGTTTACTGGCGCCAGGGAGAGTGGAAAAGTTGGCCTCTTTGAGTTGGCACAGGAAGGAACGCTGTTTTTAGATGAAATTGGAGATTTACCTTTTTCTGTCCAGGCAAAACTTTTGAAATACCTTGATGATCAAGAAATTATGCGTTTGGGTGCTACACAATCACGTAAAGTTGACTGCGTAATAATTGCCGCAACTAACAGTGATTTGAGAGAGTTTGTAAAAAGAAGGAAATTTCGTCAAGATTTGTTATACCGCCTCAATACTTTTACGATCCAAATTCCACCACTTCGCAAACGGCATGATGACATTTTTGAGCTTATTAACTATTTTTTAGATAAATATAGTAAGGCGTATAAACTGCAACGACACATATCTGTGGAAACTATGGGAAAAATTCAATCTTATCCATTTTCCGGCAATGTACGTGAGCTGAAAAACATTATAAAACAAGCGGTGGTCATCAGTGATACTCCCGAATTGGATGATATTATTGAAAGAAGTCTCAAAACTTCAATGGATTCATCTTTCAAAGCCGAGGGCGTCCATCAGTTAAAAAAAGAAAACTTGGCCACGCAATTATTGTCACTTGAAAGGGAAATATTACTTAGCGCCACGAGCCATTGCAAATCAACTAAAGAGGTCGCTGTGGCTTTAGGTATAAGCCAGCCAACGGCCTTTCGGAAAATAAAAAAACATGGTCTTGGGTTTAATTTAATTCAAAAATGAATAATATAAATAGTAACATGTTAATTTAACTATATTTATTGAAAATTAATTATATATTCAATAATGAATAATAAATATACGATAAAATACAATTGGTTAACCTAATAGTTATTCAATAATGAATTAAGGGTGTTCAACCCTCAACAACCTCCATTTTCTTAACTTGCTAAAATAACTGCAAATTAATCTTTCTACCGATTTGGTATGCATTTTGCTTTTCATTATGTAGATCATGACAGGCATCATGATTACTTCACTATCCTGTATTTCCAAAATTCATAACCCACAGCAGGGTTATCAACAGACAGCATTATAATGACCGATAGCAAACATCAGGAGTATCATTCGATATCTGCGGATTGGACTTATCTCAAGCAAAATCTTGACCCCTCTTTCAGCTATTTAATTTTCGAAAAAGATGTCGGTAGGGGAAAGACGGATGATTTTGAAAAGGTCGTTTCCATTCTTTCGCCTTTTAAAAAGATGATCCGGGAGCATAATCTCTATGGAGATAGATACGGATGCAGGTGCTTGTTAGCCGTTCAACTACAACCAAGGCAGAAAAATAAGATCGTTAGCGAAATTATGAATTTAAAATTGCCCAAACATATCACCCTTTATATTTATGGTCGGCGTACCAAATAACACGGAAATATAATGTTAGAGTTAAAATTTAGAATATAGAATCACTACTAATTATTAGCGGCGAGGCAGAATGAATTCAAAAATTAATAATGAACTGGCGAAAGCTGTTGCCCGGCTAAAGGACGATATGATCCAAACGTTGATCGAACTGGTTCGGATGCCCAGTATTGTCGGCAACGAAGGTGAGGCGCAGTCGTATATACACAAACTTTATAGGGACCTGGGACTGAAAGTCCATTTAGTTGAAGCTGATAAAGAAAAGCTCCATGAGCATCCCGCTTACGTTGAAAGTGGTCTGTCCTTTGAGGGACGACCCAATGTCATCGGATTGTTGGACGGTGATTCCTCCAAAAAATCAATTATTTTAAACGGACATATTGACGTTGTTTCACCTGAGCCCACGGATCAGTGGCACCATGATCCATGGGCTGCTGAAATCGAAGGCAACCGGCTCTTCGGAAGGGGCGCCATGGACATGAAGGCAGGGTTGGTGACAAATCTATACGCCCTCAAGGCATTAGCCAGCATAGGATTTAAACCCGGTGGAACAGTGATGCTTCAAAGTGTGGTTGAAGAAGAGGCAGGCGGTGGTGGTGGGACATTGGCCTGTTTGATGGAAGGATATACGGCCGATGGTATGATCATTACTGAGCCCCACCTCTTTCCTGTGATCAGTCATACTGGCATTTTGTATTTTCGAGTCACGGTTAAGGGTAAAATTGCCCATGCTGGCCGCGCTCATCTGGGTGTCAATGCTATCGGCAAGATGATGAAAATTTACAAGGCCCTCGAAGAACTTGACATCCAGCGTGCCGCCACGGTGAAATTTCCTCTCTATGATAAGGTAGAGGGTCGCTCCTGTCATTTGAACATCGGTACATTCAAGTCAGGCGACTGGCCGTCTACAGTAGCCGGTTTTGCGGAAATGGAATGCAGAATATCGTTTATCCCGGGTGAAAGTATGGCCGAAATAAAAAAAACCGTCAAAGATGTTATTCATCAAACCGCCCAAACCGATTCCTGGTTGCGTGATCACCCCCCGGATGTGAAATGGTTTGGATGGCAAGCTGAACCCTGGTACCAGAATCCGGATGACGTTTTTATCCAAGGTATACTTGGTATTATGGAGGCAGTACGGGGTAAAAAAATGGAGGTGTTTGGATCTACTGCCGGCCTGGATACACGATTCTCCTCATATTTTGGGTTCCCGGCTATTTCATTTGGTCCGAGCGGTGACCATGAGCATGGTTTTGATGAATATGTTGATCTGGACTCTTTACCTCTGGTCACCGAGATTGTTGCACGGGCAACATTAGATTGGTGTAATCAGAAAAAAGAATCACAATGATTCAGTAACTTTTTAAAAGAGCATAAAATCCGTCCGACCTGTTGATGTCTGGTACTTCAGGTTAGGCCAAGCCTATTAACCCCAAGCAAAGGAGAATAAAATGAAAAGCAATTTCCCAGAAAGGATCTTTGTATTTGTATTAATGGCTGCGCTGATAGTAAGCTCGGCCCTGCCCGTTGAGGCGGCTAAACTGCCCAAAGAGATACTGGTACAGGTTTCAACCGACAGCATCACCACCTGGGATCCCAGTGCCAGCTATTCTACAGAATCGGTCTATATGCCGAATATATATGAGCCCTTGATTTGGGTGAATCCACCAGGAAGTGACAAACTCTTCGAACCCGGACTGGCCGAACGTTGGGAGGCTACTGAGGATGGCTTGAATTGGACCTTCTACCTTCGCAAAGGTGTGAAGTTTCATGATGGGGGCATGCTCACCGCTCAAGTAGTGAAAGACTCCATAGATCGAACCATAAGCATGGGCAAAGGCGCCGCCTTTATATTCGGACCGGTTAAAGAAGTCAATGTCATCGATGATTACACGGTTCAGTTCGCCTTGAAGAGTGCAGCACCATTAGACCGCATAGTGGCTTCCGCTAATGCAGCCTGGATCATCAGTCCTGATGCTGTAAAGAAAGACCGTAAATGGTTCGATGAGGGCAAAGAAGCCGGTAGTGGTCCCTATATGCTGGAAAGCTATAAGCCTGATGAAGAAATCGTATTTAAAAAATTTGATGGCTATTGGAAGGGATGGAAAGGACCCCATCTTGAAAGAATTGTCGTTAAAATTGTAAAAGAAGGCACGGTTCAGGAACAGATGATCGAATCCGGTAACGCCGATTGGGGTAATCGCATACCCGTAGAGTCCGGCAAGACATTTGGCGACAAGGAATGTTGTGAACGCCCCGTGGGCCCAAGTTTCATGAATTATGCAATTCATTTAAACACCCATAAATTTCCGTTTGATAATAAAAAGATTCGGCAGGCGGTTTCTTATGCCGTGCCATACCAAAGTATGATAGATGTGGCCTTAGGCGGTCTCGGCACTCAGGCAGTCGGCCCGGTCCCCTCTGGTCAGTTCGGTCACGACAAATCGCTCCATCAGTACCAAACCGATTTCGATAAAGCAAAGTTACTAATGGCTGAGGCGGGTTATCCGGATGGCGTTAAAGACAAGATCATCTATACGTATGCATCAGAGAATGCTGTTGAAAAAACTTTTGCTCCCCTTCTAAAAGAAGGGCTATCAAAAATCGGCCTCAATGTCGAAATCCGACCCATGATATGGACCGCTCAGTGGGACCTGATGAAGGGAGGGGCTGAAAAAGCCCAGCATATGGCCGCGATATTGTGGTGGCCAAGTTTCAGTGATCCATATGAGACCCTATACAGTCTCTGGCATGATGAGAAGAAGCCCTACTGGAACTTTGCCTACTATAAAAATCCTGAGTATGATAAAATAATACTGGCAGCATACTCAACACCGGATAGTGCAAAAGCCCAAATGCTTTATACCAAAGCTCAAAGAATGTTGATTGAAGACGCACCCTCGATTTTTCTGTTTGACGTTCAACGCCCTGTATTCAAACGAAAAGAACTCAAGGGATATGTGATAAATCCCAATTACCCACGGGTGCCTTTTTGGTACTACATGTACAAAGAGTAAATTTAACAGGAGGTGGCGCCGTTCGCCACCTCCTCTTTCCAGGTCTAAATTGAGTGCTTTAATACAAAAGGCAGCACTAATTTTTTTTTCGCACCAAATTTAAATATAAATTGATGCTTAAATTTATTCTCAGACGACTTACCTGGCTAATCTTTGTTATATTAGGATTATGTGTCATCACATTTATTCTTTCTAGAGTTGTCCCCGGCGATCCAGCTGAGCTTTATTTAGGACCGCGGCCAAAGCCTGAACAAGTAGAGATAGTTCGTACCCAGCTAGGCCTAGATAAACCACAATATATCCAATTTTTCTATTATCTCAGAGATCTCAGCCAGGGAAATTTAGGGGAATCATTGCGCACCCATAGACCGGTGGTGACCGGCATATCGGACCACCTGCCCGCCACGCTTGAGCTAATGTTCACCGCCATCGTGATGGCACTATCGTTGGGGATTCCTATCGGCGTCATATCAGCTAAAAAAGAAAATACTTTAATCGATCACATTAATCGCTTCTTTTCCGTAGCGGGTACATCCTTACCCTCCTTTTGGCTGGCCATGATTTTTCAGATTATTTTTTTCCGATGGTTGGGTATTTTTCCCATAGGTGGTCGGATAGACACGATTGTCGGTCTGCTAAATCCAGTTGAAAAAATGACGGGATTTATTATCCCCGATGCATTGATAACGGGCAACTGGCCCGCGTTGAAAGATGCTGCCTGGCATTTGATTTTGCCGTCTATGACTCTGGCGGTCTACCCCACAGGTGTAATTGCTCGAATGACCCGCTCTACTATGCTGGAGGTGCTACGTGAAGACTACATTACAACAGCTCGGTCGTTAGGCATTTCAGAAACTGAAATTCTTTTCGTCCAGGGATTGAGAAATGCTTTAGTACCCACCTTAACGACCGCGGGTCTATGCTTTGCATTCATGCTGGTTGGAACTTTTTATATCGAGCTTATTTTTTTCTGGCCAGGTATCGGCAAATATGTCATCAATGCGATTCTGCTCAATGACTATCCGGTAATAATGGGCGTTACTTTACTGATGGCGATTTTTTATGTGGTGGTGAATTTAATCGTCGATATCCTCATTGCAATCGTTGACCCACGAATACGGCTTGAAAGTTAAAGAAGGCGCAATATGGAAAAAGTTGCAAAGAAGCAAAATCAAGAGGGAAGGGCAAGAGAATTGTTCAGAAGTATGAGCCTGATATTGAATAATCCCCTGACCACTTTTGGATTGCTGGTTATTTTGGCTTTATTCATAATCGCCATATTTGCACCGTTTCTGGCACCCTTTCCGGATCAAGGGCAAGGGCATTCGAATCTGGATGAAAGACTGGAACCACCGACTGTTAAACATCCCATGGGTACGGATAACCTTGGGCGTGATATATTAAGCCGGATTTTTTTTGGTGCCAGAATTTCACTGAAAGCGGCTGTTGTTGTCGTGCTGATTTTGATGTCCATCGGTGTTCCTTTAGGATTAATAGCCGGATATTTTGGTGGGAAGATAGATGAAGTTATAATGCGATTTGCGGATATGATATTGGCCTTTCCGTCGCTGCTGTTGGCCATTGCAATTGTGGCCTCACTTGGCCCTAGCCTGCTCAATGCCTTGATCGCGATTGCGATATCGTGGTGGCCCTGGTACACACGCTTGATGCGCAGCCAGGTCATATCGGTCAAAGAGATGCAGTTTGTTGAATCAGCCAGAGCAATTGGGGCTTCCCGCTGGCGGATTATGTTCCGTCAGATTCTGCCCAATTGCCTGTCGCCGATTATTGTTCAGGCCACGATAGATATGGGATACGTTATTCTTGCAATCGCTTCTTTGGGATTTTTGGGGCTCGGGACCCAGCCACCGGCAGCGGACTGGGGTGTCATGGTAAGTGACGGGCGTGAGTATTTTATGAAGCAGTGGTGGATATCGACGTTTTCCGGCGGGGCCATTTTCTTGACTGTTTTGGCATTCAACTTGACCGGCGATGGAATCAGAGAAGCGCTGGACCCTAAAATACGATGGAGATTTCAGAAGAATTAATTGCTTCACGCAATAGCGCAAAGACATTGCCTTAAAAGATTTTTCCTTGTGGACCGGCATCTTTGCACCAAGTAATAGTAAAATTAAATATGCCTGAAATACGCACAGCACAACCAGTCCTGTCTATCAAAGACTTAAGGACATATTTTCACACCGCGGACGGAATAGCCAGAGCTGTTGACGGCGTAGACTATCACGTCTATCCAGGAGAAACCCTCGGGGTGGTGGGTGAGTCGGGATGTGGCAAAAGTGTGAGTGCGCTGTCTATCCTGCGCCTGATAGCGATTCCGCCTGGCGAAATCGTATCCGGCAAAATTCAATTTGAGAACCAGAATCTGTTGGATCTTCCGATGAGTAAGATGAGAGAAATAAGGGGTAATCGGATTTCCATGATCTTTCAGGAACCCATGTCCTCGCTGAATCCGGTCTTTACGATAGGTTATCAGCTTTCAAAGGTTTTTACCCTTCATCAAAAATTAACCCAAAAGGAGGCCAATCAAAAATCAATCGAGATCCTGGCCGCCTGTGAGATATCTTCTCCCGAAAGAATCATGAAAACCTATCCACATGAATTGAGCGGCGGTATGCGCCAGCGAGCCATGATTTCCATGGCCTTAGGCTGCAATCCGGATGTATTGATCGCCGATGAGCCTACGACAGCCTTGGATGTGACAATTCAGGCCCAGATAATGGATCTTATTCTGCGTTTAAAAGATAACTTTGGTATGGCCATGATTTTGATTACCCATGACCTGGGCATTGTAGCCAAATCTGCCCAGCGGGTGGTCGTAATGTATGCCGGTGAAAAAGTGGAAGAAACCGGTGTGGACAGACTTTTTGAAAAACCAAGTCATCCGTACACCATCGCCCTGATGAAGTCTTTGCCTGTTCTCGGGCGTAAAGAAAAGTATTTAGAAGAAATAAAAGGTGTGGTTCCGGCGCCCTACCGGGAAATAGCAGGCTGTAAATTTGCCGATCGCTGTTCTGAAATGACGACAGCATGTCATGAGAAAAGACCTCAACTCAAGGAAATTGAAACAGGGCATCTGGTGGCCTGTATTCACAGATAGAAAAATGAATGAATTGCTATTGGATGTAAAAGACCTGGTTAAGTATTTTGCACTGAAAAAGACGAGGCTCTTCCAGGAGCAACGCTACATATATGCGGTGGACGGTATCAGTTTTTCTCTAAAAAAGGGAGAGTCGATCGGATTGGTAGGTGAATCCGGCTGTGGCAAAACAACAACCGGGCGGACAATTTTAAGACTCACGGAACCGACCTCAGGAGTTATTAACTTCGATGGTAAGGACATTGCCGGGTTAAAGGAGCGGGAGCTAAAAAAATTTCGACGTAACGCCCAGATGATCTTTCAGGATCCGTTTGCTTCACTAAATCCGAGAATGACCGTTTTTGATATTGTCGCTGAGCCCTTATTGGTCCACCGTATGGGTTCAACCAGCAATCGCAAGGATAGGGTCGCAGAGGTATTGGGCAAAGTCGGCATAGAACCCGCTTATATGAAGCGATTTCCCCATGAGTTCAGTGGGGGACAGCGTCAGCGCATCGGAATTGCGCGGGTACTCACTTTAAATCCCCAATTGATCATTGCCGATGAACCGGTTTCGGCTTTGGATGTTTCGATTCAAGCGCAGATTATCAATTTGCTGGTAAAATTGCAGGATGAGTTTCACCTGTCCTACCTGTTCATCTCTCATGATTTGGCTGTTGTCGAACATATTTCCGATCGGGTGGCGATAATGTATATAGGTAAAATTGTGGAAATTGCGCCAAGCAAAAATATTTATAATGAACCACAGCATCCCTATACGAAGGCCTTGCTTTCCGCCATACCGATTCCAAATCCTAAGGCCAATGAACAACGGACGATACTGAAGGGGGATATCCCTAATCCGGCCAACCCTCCGTCAGGGTGCGCTTTTCGCACCCGGTGTCCCCAATGCATAAATATATGTAGCAAAGAAGTGCCGCCGATGATCGAAATAGGTCCCGAACATTTTGCTGCCTGTCACCTGCTGAAATAGATCCAACACAGTGCCACCCGACCACTTTTACAGATATCGTGCATGGTATCTGCATCGGCTTGAGTTTTTCAGATTGTTGCTTTTTCATGGTATCATTCACACACAATTAAAACGGAAGCATTGAAGATGTCATGTCGTGTGTGGGTGTGTGGGTGAAATGGCAAAAAACACCACGCCTGGTGAATGGGTTAAAGGGTGGGGATATGACGACACGATCCTCTGCCAGGGCCGAAGTACTGGACTATATCACGTTTTAAATGCCTACCGGCGACATTCGACGTTGGGGTATATGAGGAGCCCCATGGACTATAAACGATCCTACTATCTACGGTCGGCTTGAAATTTAGTGTTTTTTTTTACTTGACCACTACAGATTAATTCCACAAGCATCAGGAGTCGCAACATGACAAAACTGAGGACAATACCGAACCCTGAACTCATGGTGATTGAAGACAACAAGGCATACTGGAACCACCCAGATAGCCGTCGATGGGGATTTCACAATCTCCACCGCATCTATCGCTACGGTGCGACGATCCGGTCGCCTGAAGTGCTTCGACTTACCAAACGCATCGATTCGCGTATCACGAACATGCCGGAGGTGCAACGGCTTACGAATCTGCCCTGCTTTTCAGGGATGGTTGTCGTCCGAGGTCAGAACATACTTTATGAGGCTTATGCACCGGACTTCGGCCCGACTCACCCCCATAGTATCCAGTCCATCACCAAAACAACGATAAACCTCATCATCGGTCGTCTGGTGGAGGAGGGCCGTATCGATCTTAATCGGTCCGTTGCAGAGTATCTTCCCGAAATCGGGTCAGGTTACGCCGAGGCCTCGTTGCAACAGGTCCTGGATATGGACGTCTCCAACGATTTCACCGAAGATTACCACGATCCCCACTCCACCGTCTTCCAGATGGAGAGTTCAATAGGATGGCGTCTACCGATATCTGAAGATAGCACAAACTCCATTCATCAGTTCTTAAGTAAAATTACGAGTAATACCGTTGTTAACACGACAGGATATACCCTTTATAAGTCAACCAACACCGACGTCCTGGGTTGGATAGCGGAGCGTGTCACTGGACGCCGCCTGCTTGACCTCCTGATTCCTATTGTGGAAGCAGCTGGAATCGAGGGCACCTTCCATATTTCAACGGATGTCGAGGGGGTTCCTTTGATGGATGGTGGTGTTTGCCTTACGGCTCGGGATCTTGCCCGTTACGGGCAGCTGTTCGTCAGGCGAGGACAGGGCGTCAATGGTACCCAGGTAGGCAGTTCTGACTTTATCGAAAAGACGCGCCACGCAGCCGGGACACAGATGCTGCCACCCCGGGACTGGTCACGCTATAGCAATCAAATGACCACCGACGGGCGCTGGCTCGGTCACGGCGGCTACGGCGGTCAGTATATGCTGGCCGATCTCGACAGCGGCGTAGTGGTGGTTTTCTTCAGCGTTCTTGAGAACCGTGATGCCTATGAAACAGATTATTACGCTCAAATCATAAAGATGGGGGCAGAGATCGGGTGCCTCCAATACGACGAAGAGACTTGAGGGGAAACTTATTTTGTCATAAAAGCAATGTGTCACCCATAGCAAAATGTAATAAATTTGATGGTCTCGTAAAAAGTCGAAAACTTAATTTTCAACCACAATAAGTAGTGCTTGATGAATTTAAAAAGCATGTATATTGTGTCTAAAATATTTTCGGCGGACTTTTTACGA
>CAYQNS010000128.1:0-11590 GCA_964418755.1 uncultured Desulfobacteraceae bacterium | reverse complement strand
AATCGGCACTGACCCCGCTGTTTGGTCTGGTGACCGTAAATACCATGGAAAAAACACCATGGGGCGAAGTGGTCTGCAGAGCCAGGAATCCGCTGGCCATTAAAACCCTCATGCAAATAATGGGCCTGCCATCCGGCCCATGCCGGAGACCTCTGGGCAAAATGACACGAGCCGGACTTGATAAAATTCTGAATATCGGACGCACGGTCCAAGCTGAAAACCCTGAAATTTTCAAACCGCTTGCAGATTTTTTTAACGTGGATATTGACCAGCGACTGAATGACCCTGTCGTTCAGAAAGAACTCTGCTACGAAAATTATTAAAAGCCTGCGGCATCCTTCATGATAAATCGAAAATAGTTTATATTGATATTAATGAAGGCTGTAAAAATAATCGTCATTCATATCCAAGCCTATGAAAAATGTCAATCAGGGACTCAACCCGGTAAATCATCAGCTACCAGAACCTTTACATTTTCAAGGGACAACACATCATTCATTCCGTCCGGCGGCATACGATCCGTAAAAAGTGTGTCCACCCGGCTGATATGAACCAGCCGAACCATGGCATTTCTTCCAAATTTAGTATAATCGGCCGCCAGAAAAACCCTGCGTGAATTGTCAATGATGGCCTGAGCCACTCGAACTTCACGGTAGTCAAAATCCAGCAGCATTCCGTCTGTATCAATCCCGCTGATGCCGATGATGCCGAAATCAACCTTGAACTGCTTGATAAAATCTATGGTCGCATGCCCGGTAATACCGTGGTCCCGGCTGCGTACTACCCCTCCGGCCACAATCACCTCGAAACTTTTATTACCGCTTAGTATTGCGGCAACATTCAGGTTGTTCGTAATCACCCGCAGACCGTTTTTATGCACCAGTGCTTTGGCTACCTCTTCATTTGTGGTGCCGATATTGATAAACATCGATGCCTTGTCCGGGATATGCCGGGCCACCAGGCGGGCAATGCGTTTTTTCTCCTGCAGACACAGCACCTTACGGGCCTGATAGGCATAATTTTCAACACTGGAAGGCAGACCGGCGCCGCCGTGATGCCGCAGCAGCAGGCCGGCATCGGCCAGATTTCTTATATCCCGGCGAATCGTCTGGGGCGTGACGGTAAATCGCCGGGCCATTGTTTCTATGGCAACAAAGCCCTCTCCCCGGACCAGTTCAACAATTTGTTTCTGCCGAAGTGATATGGAAAAAAAATTATCCGCACTGCTTTGAAAATCAGCGCTATCCTCCAATTTTTTTGTACTTTTAATTTTTTTTTGCAATTGCAGCCCCCTGCTTTTCCAAATGGACAATAGTAACAATAATTTTTTTATAAAAATAACATCGTTCATATTTATTCACAAGTGAAAATAGATGCAGGCGAACCATAACAGCAACCCGCAGCGAGCTTTGTATTCAGATAACCTTCATTTCTTGTATGATATAAATCAATATGTTTTCAGTTTTGAAAAAAAATAATCAACAATGTTGGTTTGCGAATATTTCACTTGCACATATTTAATACATATGTCAATAATCCGCTGTAAATTGCAAGGCATTGGCACTCTTGTAAGAAAGATACCCTTCAAAACCCATTTTTTAAAAAAGAGGCGGTAAGGGTGCAATACATAAAAACTGAATGCGGTCATTAACAATCCAAAAACATGAAGACCAAATCTTCAATTTTTAATTTCAACGTTCTATAAAAACGGTTATATTTTATGTTAAAAACCCAGGTACTGATAATCGGCGGCGGCGCCACCGGGACAGGGCTGGCCAGAGATCTGGCACTGCGCGGAGTCCAATGTATCGTTGTCGAGCAGGGAGATATTAATTCCGGGGCTTCCGGGGCCAATCACGGCCTTCTGCACAGCGGCGGGCGGTATGTATTCACAGATTCCGACGTGGCGGCGGAATGCCGGGTCGAGGCTGAACTGCTCAAGCAGATGGCGCCCCAGTGTATCGAAAGTACCGACGGTCTTTTTGTCGCGGTGGAGGGAGATGATGAAAAATATGCCGCGGACTTTCCAAAGTACTGTTCGGCCTGCGACATTCCGGTAAAAGCAATAGAGCCTCGTGAAGCCCGTGAACTGGAACCGGCCCTCTCATCCAAAATTATTGCCGCCTACATGGTACAAGACGCCACCATAGATCCCTTCATGCTTTCCCTGCAAAACATCTTTCAGGCCGGTCAGCATGGGACCACCCTTTTGCGTCATCATAAGGTAACCGAATTTCATAAGCGCAACCGGCAAATTATATCCGCGGGCCTTGTAAATATGGTATCCGGAGAAAATACCATCGTCGAGGCCGATCAGGTGGTAAACGCAGCCGGTGCATGGTCGGGAGAAATTGCCGCTCTGGCCGGCGCTCATATAAAAATCGCCTATTCCAAGGGAACATTGCTGGTCACCCACAGCAGAATCACGAGCCGGGTCATTAACCGCCTGCGCAAACCCGATGACGGAGATATCCTGGTACCCGGCGGCACGGTATCCATCCTTGGCACTACATCCGTACGCATTGATTCACTGGACCAGATCTTTCCCACGGTAAGGGAGGCCGACCGGGTTGTCACGGAGGGTGCAGCCATGATCCCCGAGCTTGAGAGCATGCGCTATATTCGTGCCTATGCGGGTGTGAGACCCCTGATCCGTTCCGGTACGGGCAATGGCGACCGCGATGCCAGCCGCGGCTTCATATTGCTGGACCACCTGTCCGACGGCTTGAAAAATTTTACCACTATTTCCGGTGGCAAGCTGACGACCTATCGTTACATGGCCGAAAAAACGGCCGATCTGGTTTGCAACCGACTGGGAGTTACCCGCCCCTGCCTAACGCGAACCAACCCTCTGCCGCCGGCTGCTCCCTGCAGTTGGACCGAACCGGGGATCGCTCCCCGCCGATGGATGAAAAAGCACGCCCCCGGAGATCTGCTGCTGTGTGAGTGTGAAATGGTTTCCACCAGCGCTGTCGATAACGTAATTGCTTCCTTGAAGGATCAAGGCGGCAATGCGGATCTTACGTCCGTGGCCCTGCGTACCCGGGTGGGCAAAGGCGCATGCCAGGGAGCGTTTTGCGGCTTCAGAGTAAGTGCCCATATGTACAATACCGGTCAACTGCAGACGGATAAAGGCATCCATGACCTCAAAAAATTTTTCCGCGAACGCTGGAAAGGACTGCGGCCCGTTCTCTGGGACGGCCAACTGATACAGACGGAACTGACCGAGGCCCTGCATTGCGGATTTCTGGGGCTGGAAATAGAACAGGAGAATCAAAGTGACATCCCTTGATAACAACGGCCTGACCAGCGACCTGACCATCATTGGTACCGGTATGGCCGGCATGGCCGGCGCGATTTTTGCCGCCAACCGGAAGATTAAAACTCTGCTCATTGGAAACACCGGTGCCGGCAACTTTGCCAGCGGCATGTTTGACCTGCTGGGGGTTTATCCACTGGAAACCAGGCAGATGCGGATCGATCCATGGGCCGGCATCGACGCCCTGATCAGCGAGAATCCAAAACATCCCTATGCCCGCATAAAAGCCCGATCCTTAATGGCCGCCATAGACGAACTTCTCGCCTATTTAAAAAACGCCGGCCTTGATTATTGCATCGACGGAAAACTGAATTCGACTGTGATCACCCCGGCGGGCACCACCCGGCTCAGCTACGCCATACCTGCGAGCATGATAAACGGCGCCAAAGCCCTGAAAGACAAAAAAGCCTGCCTGCTGGTTGATTTCCACGGCATGAAAGAATACAGTGCACTCCAGATCGTATCGGTGCTGCAAAAAAAATGGCCGGCCCTGAAGGCGGCCAGTGTGACCTTCCCGGGATATGAAAACGTCAGCGAAGTGTTTACCGAAAGCATGGCCCGGGCCCTTGAAGTGCCGGAAACCGGAAAGGCGCTTGCCATGACGATCAAACCGTTGCTGGGCAACGCGAAATCAGTGGGCATGCCGGCCATTTTCGGCCTCTATAAAACCCGTCACATTTTCAAGGAACTGGAGATGGCGATAGGTGTGCCCCTTTTTGAAATTCCGACGATGCCGCCATCGGTACCCGGCCTGCGCCTCATGGAAACCGTAAAATCGGATCTGCCGGCCAGGGGCATCACAACCTTTTTTCAAAACAGGGTTACAGCCGCAGAACAGACTGCCGACGGAAAATTTTTACTGACTTTCACTGCCGCTACAGGTGCACAAAAGATCAAAACCAAAGCGATCATCCTGGCCACCGGGCGCTTTCTTGGCAAGGGACTTTATGCCGACCGCCACAATATCCGGGAAGCCCTTTTTGATTTGTCGGTGGTTCAGCCCGACGCCAGAGACCAGTGGCATCAAAAAGATTTTCTCGATCCACGTGGGCACAGGATAAACACGGCAGGGGTTGAAATTGACGCTGATTTCCGGCCCCTGGACAGTTCCGGCCAGATTGCTTTTCCAAATCTTTTCGCCGTCGGCACCATCCTGGCCCACCAGGACTGGATGAGGATGAAATGCGGCTCCGGCCTGTCCATTGCATCGGCTTATGCGGCGGTGAATGCTTTTTTAAAAAACTCGAAAAAAAGCTGTTTCTAATGTTACAGGGTGCAAACTCCCAAAATACAACTTCAATAAAATGTAAACCGCTGTTGATTTGTCATAAAAGATGCTGAAAGGAGAATGAAACAAAATGACCCAATACATCGGGGCAATAGACCAGGGTACCACGAGTAGTCGTTTCATCATTTTTGACCGCAAGGGCCGGATTGTGGGTGTGGAGCAAAAAGAACACCGACAGATCTTTCCGGAACCCGGGTGGGTGGAACATGATCCCATGGAAATCTGGAACAATACCCGGGCGGTCATCAGCAGGGCTTTGGACAAATCAGGAATATCCGGTTCAGATCTGGCTGCCATCGGCATTACCAACCAGCGTGAGACCACCGTGGTCTGGGACAAAAATACGGGCAAACCCTATTATAATGCCATTGTCTGGCAATGTACCCGCAGTGATGAGATCTGCAGAAAACTGACAAAAGAAAAGGGCCAGGACCGCTTCAGGGACAAAACCGGTCTTCCGATCGCCACTTATTTTTCAGGACCTAAAATGAAATGGATACTGGAAAATGTCCCGGAGGCCAGGCGCGGGGCAGACAGGGGCGAGGCCCTGTTTGGTACCATGGAGACATGGATCATCTGGTGGCTCACCGGCGGCCCCGGCCGCGGTGCCCACGTGACGGATGTAACCAACGCCAGTCGAACCCTGCTCATGGACCTTCACTCCCTTGACTGGGACAAAGAGATTCTGGAAATCCTGGAAATCCCCCGGCAGATCCTGCCCCGAATCGTTCCCTCCATTGATTCCAGGCCATGGGGCTACACGGAGCCCGGCGGTCCCTTGAGCGCCCGAATTCCGGTCTGCGGTGCCCTAGGCGACCAGCAGGCGGCCTTGGTGGGCCAGACCTGTTTTGACAGGGGCGAGGCAAAAAACACCTATGGAACCGGTTGTTTTCTGCTGCTCAATACCGGGACAATTCCGGTGCCGTCCACCCAGGGCTTGATCACCACTATCGGGTATCAGGTCCGAGGAGAGCGTCCGGTATACTGCCTGGAAGGTTCCATCGCCATTGCCGGCGCCCTGGTTCAGTGGCTGAGAGACAACCTGGGAATTATTTCAAGCGCACCCGAGATTGAAGAGCTGGCAAATACCGTCGAAGATAACGGCGGCGCCTATTTTGTACCCGCCTTTTCAGGCCTTTTCGCCCCCTATTGGCGCTCTGATGCCCGGGGGGCCATCGTCGGTCTGACCCGGTTTGTCAACAAGGGCCATCTGGCCCGGGCCGTTCTCGAAGCCACTGCATATCAGGCCGCCGATATCGTCCGGGCCATGAACAGGGATTCGGGAGTGGAATTGACAAAACTCAAGGTGGATGGCGGCATGGTGGCAAACGAGATGCTCATGCAGTTCCAGTCGGATATTCTCAATGTGCCGATGATCCGGCCCAAAATAACGGAAACCACGGCCCTGGGAGCCGCTTATGCCGCAGGACTTGCCGTAGGCTTCTGGTCAGGATTTGATGATTTGAGAAAAAACTGGGCTGTGGGAAAAATCTGGCGGCCGAACATGTCCCAGGACAAGAGAGCAAAAGGATACCGGGAATGGAAAAAGGCGGTAAAAAGAACACTTGACTGGGTGGAGTAACCTTTATTATTTTTCCCGTTCCACCAGCCCCTTCACAAACCAGCGCTGCATAAAAAGCACCACCAGGATCGGCGGCAGAATCACGATCAGGCTCCCGGCCATGGCGACATTCCAGAAAGGCAGGTCATCCGCCTGGGGAATCAGATTTTGAAGCCCGATAACCGCGGTCATCATTTTGGGGTTGGTTGTAATCAGCAGGGGCCACAGATACTGGTTCCAGCCGTAAACAAATTCGATCACCACAAGGGCTACAATGTTGGTCTTGGAAAGCGGCAGAAGAATCTTCCGAAAAAAAGTCATGGCCGAAGCCCCGTCCATTTTAGCGGCCTCGCAAAGTTCTTCGGGAATGGTCAGGAAAAACTGGCGAAACAGAAACGTACAGGTCGCTGAAGCCACCAGCGGCATGATCAGCCCCGTATAGCTGTCCAACAGACTCCAGTCAAGGTTTACCTCGATGTCATGGCCTGCAATCCAGCCCACCAGGCCGTTTAGTGAAGCAGGTCCCAGAGCCCCTGCAGCGGGCCGAACAGGTTGGCGGCCATTTCATAGGTCGGCAGTATCCGAACTTCAACCGGCAGCATGAGGGTGCAGAAAACCGTTACAAAGGCCACGGTTCGAAAATTGAGAACTTGTGGTATCGCTACGCTCTGTCTTTTTATAAATAAAGGCGATCGAGCACCTTCATTATGCACTATTCACTCTTTATTATTCAATGATACAAGTCACCTTGAGAGTCAAGGGATAATTTTCAATAAAATCAAAACGGTGATCTTTTGTTTACAAATTAACAAAAATTCGAAAATATTCTTCTTCCCTACCTTTCGGACTTGAAAAATAAGCGCACTCTCTGTATGAACTATGTAATACTGAATTAAAAGAAAAAATCAAATCAGTTGCACAAAGGGCCGTTGGTTTGTTATTATAAAATATTTTTTAAAGGGTACAGGATCAAAAATGGCAACAGTTATACTTGAAAATATCGTAAAGCAATTCGGCAAGACAGAAGTTGTACACGGCATTGATCTGGATATCGGAGATCTTGAGTTTGCCGTACTCGTCGGTCCTTCCGGATGCGGCAAATCAACCGTACTGCGTATGATAGCAGGTCTGGAAAAATTACCAAGGGGAAAATATATATCGATGATCAAATCGTCAACGATGTGGCCCCCAAGGACCGGGGGTGCGCCATGGTGTTTCAGAACTATGCCTTGTATCCGCATATGAATGTCTACAAAAACATGTCTTTCGGCCTGACACTCAGCAAAACGCCCAAGGCGGAAATCAAAAAACGGGTTCAGGAAGCGGCCCTGATTTTAGGACTTGAAGACCTTCTGCAGAGGAAACCTTTCGAGCTTTCCGGGGGCCAGCGCCAGCGGGTGGCCATGGGCCGTGCCATTGTTCGCAATCCTTCTATTTTTCTCTTTGATGAACCGCTTTCCAATCTCGATGCCAAACTGCGCACCCAGATGCGTACGAAAATCAAAAAACTTCACAAAAAAGTGCAGGCCACCATCGTCTATGTCACCCATGACCAGGTGGAAGCCATGACCATGGCGGACCGGATCGTGGTGATGCGGGACGGGTATATCGAACAGGTCGGCCGGCCCCTGGAACTTTTTGATCACCCGGCCAATTCCTTTGTAGCCGGATTCATCGGCAGCCCCCCCATGAACCTGGTTCCGGCGAAAATCATATCCACCCGATCCGGGTTGTCGCTTGATTTTGATCAAAAATTCAGCATTCCCGTCCCCCCCAGACCGGAGATGAAAATAACGGGTTCAACCGACGTCACCATGGGACTTCGCACGGAAGACCTGACCTTTGATAATGGTGACGGCCGGTTTCCGGATGAATGGAAACTGGAAGGCATTGTTGAAGTCATAGAACCCCTTGGCGGCGAAACACTGATGCACATGGATTTTCAGGGGATAAAATTCATGGCCAAATGTGACGGCAGAAAAAACGTGCGACCCGGTGAAAAACTGAATCTGGCCATGAACCTGGATCGTTTGCATATCTTCGATGCCAGGACAACCCTATCAATTTATTGACATTTTGCGGCCTCAAGGGCCTTGAACAACCGGTGCCCCTTCTACCTGCCTCAAAAAAACCATTTACTTTTCGGAGAATAAGATGCAGCTGACAATCAATAAGGCAGACCAATTAAAAGACAAACCCGACCAGTCCAAACTCGGTTTCGGCACGCTGTTCACCGACCATATGTTCAACATGGACTACGATACCGAAAGAGGTTGGCATTCCCCACGCATCGAACCCTATGCCCCCATCAACATGGATCCATCTACCATGGTTCTCCACTACGGCCAGGCGGTTTTCGAGGGTCTCAAGGCATATAGAACAGCTTCCGGCGACATTCAGCTCTTCCGGCCCAGGGATAATTTCAAGCGGCTCAACCGGTCCTGCAAAAAACTCTGCATACCGCAATTTGATGAAGACCTTGCCCTCGCAGCATTAAAACAGCTTCTGGCAATTGAAAAAAAATGGGTTCCCGGTGCTGCGGGAACCTCCCTTTACATCCGGCCTACAATTATTGCAATGGATCCTTTTTTAGGGGTTCGCGCCTCCTTCACTTACCGGTTTTTCATCATCCTGTCACCAGTGGGGGCCTACTATCCCGAAGGCTTCAATCCTGTAAAGATCTGGGTTACCCGGGATCATGTACGAGCCGTGCGCGGCGGTGTAGGTGATGCAAAAACAGCGGGCAACTATGCGGCCAGCCTGTATGCCGGTGAAGAAGCCCACAAACACGGCTTTACCCAGGTGTTGTGGCTCGATGGCGTTGAGCAGAAATATATCGAAGAAGTGGGTGCCATGAATATCTTTTTCCGGATCGACGATGAACTGGTGACCCCTGTACTGAACGGCAGCATTTTGCCCGGCATCACCCGGGAAAGCGTGGTGTCCCTGGCCAAACACTGGGACATGAAGGTGGCCGAACGAAAAATCAGCATCGACGATGTCATGCAGGCCCATACTTCCGGCACACTGCAGGAGGTATTCGGGTCCGGAACCGCGGCGGTGATTTCTCCTGTGGGGCAACTCAAATATGGTGACAAAACCATCACCATCGGTGACGGCCGGGTTGGTCCCATTGCCGATAAATTTTATACAGCCATCATGGACATCCAGTACGGAAAAACCGCCGATCCTTTAGACTGGATTGAACCGGCATAATATTTTGTAACTACTCACGGTTCACAATTTTTTTACCGTGAGCCGTGAACGGCTACTATTTTTCTAATGCCTCCGAGGTAATATGAAGCATCTTTCATCTTTTATCGCCAAAATGAAAGCACAAGTCATTCCTCAACTGGCAATCGACACCTTTGCAGATTACTACGGCAAGGTCGTCAACGGTGAAACCGGTTTGCTCTACAATAAGGATATCCAGCCGGTTTCACAGGATGAGGTCGTGGACTTCAACCTTTTAGGTGAATATGCTCCGGCCGGGAAAAAAGCCCTTTCCAGAACCGTCATGATCGTGCTCAACGGCGGCCTTGGCACCAGTATGGGCCTGACCGGCGCTAAATCACTGCTACAGGTAAAAAACGGGCAATCATTCCTTGAAATTATCCTGGAGCAGACCCGGTCCTCCGAGGTTAAACTTGCCCTAATGAACAGCTTCAGTACCCATGACGATACCCTGGCGGCCCTGGCCGACATCAGACCGGCGCACAAACCATTTACATTTATACAGCATAAATTCCCCAAAATCCTTAAAAGCACACTCGCTCCCGCTATCTGGCCTTCAAATCCCGGACTGGAATGGAACCCTCCCGGCCATGGCAATATCTATACCGCCCTATACACCTCGGGAATACTTCAGGATCTTATAACCCGGGGAATTCGTTATGCGTTTATCTGCAACTCGGACAACCTGGGGGCAGGAATAAATGAAGCACTGCTGGGCTATTTTGCGGAAAACCAAATAAATTTTATGATGGAGGTGGCCCAAAGGACCCCTTCCGATGCCAAGGGCGGCCATCTCGCCCGCCATGTCAACGACCGTCTGATTCTGCGGGAGGGAGCCCAGTGCCCTGAAGATGAAAAAAGCGCCTTTCAGGATATATCACAATTTCGTTTTTTCAATACCAACAACATCTGGGTCCGCCTGACAACCGTTAACAAGTTGCTCGAACGCCATAAAATCTCTCCACTTCCTATGATTCTGAACGCCAAGACCCTTGATCCCAGGGATGAAAACAGTCCGGCCGTTTACCAGATCGAAAGTGCCATGGGAGCGGCCATTCATCTGATCGACAATGCCGTTGCCGTAAGGGTTCCCCGCAGTCGATTCATGCCGGTCAAAACCTGCAATGAACTGCTGGCCATTCGCTCGGATTGTTTTGTTTTTTCAAAAGACAACCGGCTGATTCAAAATCCTAAGCGAAAATATGATGCCATCTCTATAAATCTGGACCCTGTATATTACGGTAAGTTTGATCTACTGGAAAATCATTTTCCCCACGGCGTTCCCTCCCTGCTCGATTGTAAGAACCTAACCATTAAAGGAGATGTGCTTTTTGAAAAAAATATTACCATACAGGGCAGCGTCACCATTCAAAACAGCAGCACAAAACAAGTCGTGGTTTCTGCCGACACGGTAATTGACAGAGACCTTACGTTTTAATTCAAGCCATGCCTTTTCCCGTCATTACCTCTGGTCTTCAAACGCTCCCGACAAACTCCACCTTAATTTGTTAAAACACAAGAGGCCCATTTTACATGAACCATGATAATACAGTAATTCAGCACCCAAGCCCCGGCAAAAGGCTTCTCATGTTCAAGGGGGATACCCGGTGCTTTACCCTTGATGTATCAAATTTTAAATCCGGCATGGCATGGCTGCGCACCAATATCGGGGCAGCAGCTATTGCAAGAAAAGAGGTGATAGACCAGGTCCGCCACGCTAAACCCGCTATGGGGCGCGACTGGTTCGACATCCCCATGATCCGGATGGATGACCACCGTTTTCAAATTACGCTGCCGCTGCTTGAGGTCGGTCATTTTGAAGCCAAGGCCTTTTTCCAGGAAAAAGACACGGAAAAACCGATCTGGCCGTCGGGCCCCAACACCGGCATCAACGTAGAACCCGCAGATACCTGCTGTGCAAACATCATCTATAATGCCTTTGTTCGCCAGTTCGGCCCCAATAAAAACGGTTCTTTTGAAACAAAGGCCCATCTTTCCCTGCTTCAGGATCTGGATGATGCCGGGTATTCGGTCATTCCGCCGTCGGGAACGTTTCGAAGCCTTATCAGGCATCTGGATTTTATCTTTGAAAAACTCGGATGCCGAATCATCCAGTTGCTCCCGATCCATCCGACCCCCACCACCTATGCCCGCATGGGGCGCTTTGGCAGCCCCTATGCGGCCTTGA
>CAYQNS010000127.1:0-11764 GCA_964418755.1 uncultured Desulfobacteraceae bacterium | reverse complement strand
ATCGCTGGTAAGTTAAACTTTGACTTACCCACATGAAACAGCGAGGAGCCATTTATAATGTCAATACAATATTCATTGGACAGAAAAAGGGGGCAAACAGCCCAACCCACAAATCCGGCAGTTAGCGCCAATTTGTCTTTTATTATCAACATAACGACCCCGGTTTTTTTCCTGAAAAACAAGATAGACCGTCATCGTATCTTATGAAACCCCAGAGAGAGAATGCCTGCTGCAAGATAGCAAAGACAGGCAATGACAAAGACAGCCCTGAACCCCATAGTGACTGCAAAAACTGTAGCCAGCAGAATGCTGATAACGGAAAAAAAACCGTTAACTGCCCAGGCCCAGGATATTGCCTCTTTCTCTATTTTCTTTATTGCGGTAAGCCCCTGGGGAAACGGAACCCCCATGAAAAACCCCAGGGGGGCCATCATTAACAATACGATAAACACTTTAACGCCAACAGGAAAGATCATGAAAAATGAAAACAGATCCTCCATAAACCAGAGGTAAAAAAGAGTTATCAGGCAGATAAAAACAGTTGAGATAAGGATTCTTTTATCCGTAGAAAAGAGCCGGTCCGAGAACAGGCTTCCGATCCCGGAAAAAACAAGGAGCCCGGTAATAATGACGGCAATGGAATAGGAAGGATGCCCCAGGAAAAGTATCATCTTCTGTATCAGGGGCATTTCAATAAAAAAATATCCAACTGCGATAAGAGAAAAATAGAAAAAAACAATTTTTTTTATCCCTTTTGCTCTTTTACGGCTTATCAGTAAAGGCAACAGGATAAAAATAAAACTGACAGCCAATACCGGCACAAGGATGATCAGCAATATCAGGTAGCCCCACTCTGTGATCGGAATCTGGGTGGGACCATAAGTTAAAATATACCGGATGACACCGGGTTTGAAAAAATTGTAAAAATAGGGCCGGTTGTCTGTGGCCGCGCTGATATCAAAGTCATACCCGTCAATAAAAGATTGAGGGTCTGATGAAAACAGATGTTGCAGGGCATGGTAGTAAACAGGTGTTTCGAGTTTGATAAATTGATTGACTTCTGTTTTTCGAATACCAGGGATATGCACCAGATCAAAGAGCCGATCCCTTGCAAAGGTTCTGGTGCGATCAATCACCCGGGAGGGAACAGGCGTTTTCGAAACCAGCAGGGTCACGGTTTGAAGGGAGCGAATGGCAATCAAATGCTTTTCCACATCTTTTATACCTTCCTGTCTCAACGCCGTGATGACCATATTGAATATTTTAAGGTTATCCCTGGCAGGTGTGACCACCCATCTGCTGATGGCCAGAAGCCCTGTGTCACCCAAGTGACGAAAATATTCCCGGATAGATTCAATTGTGTACAGATAGCTTTCATTAAGTGCATACACACCGGATGCGGCCGCATTGTACCCGTCGATCATTGAAAGGTCTATCAGGTCATAGCGCTCGTTTGTCTCCTTGATAAAACTTCTGGCATCGTGGTGAAAAACCTGGACATTTGCCTGATTATAGATATTCCCCGAAAAATCGGCAAATTGGTTTTTCATCAGAGAAATCACCCGGGGATTGACCTCCACCGCATCTATTTTTTTATATTTGCTTAGTATGGATTTTAATATGGATTCCCCCCCCCCTGATCCCAGGATCAGCACACGATTTCTGCTGTTTTCATCTTTGATGTAAAACGGCAGATATGAGGTCAGGTATTCTAAATATCGAATATCATCGGGATTACCCCTAAAGGGCGTGATGGGGCTCATTGAATCCGCGTTTAAAAATATTCCTTTCTGAACAGGTACCTGAAAAGGTGATGTCAGACTCAGCCCTGCCGTGGAACGAAGCCCCTTCGCCTGAACAACCTGCACCACTGCCAGGGGAGAATAGGCTTCATGCACGATGTCGGCTTTTGGCAGATTTAACGCTCCTGAAATTGATTTATACTGGGACACCTTTTTGAACTGAGGAAACGAAAATACCGTCAACAAAACGGCAAGATTAAAAACAACCACAGCCCCTGTTAAACAGGCCAACTTTATTTTGCCGTGAAAAGAGATGACCATTGCCGGGATCGTGGCAATCATGATAATACCGGCCATCATATTATAAGGGTGCAGGATATATGCCCCTGCTACCACTGCCAACGCTCCTGCGCCCGACCCCACAAGATTGGCAAAATAGGTTTTTGAAATGGAATATCTTAAAAAAGCAATACAGACGATGACACCGCCCAGGAAAAACGGCAGCCCCATGAGGAAAAAATAGAGAAAAAAATAGATCACCTGTTTGGGGGCAAAGCCTATTTCATAGGGATTGAACATCAACCGGGACGAGATGATAAACCCGGCCCCCAAAAAAACCGGAAACAATAGTGTGGTTCCAAAGAAACAGAGGGCATACTTTTTTTCTATTCTTTTGTGAAGGATACTGACAACAGAACCGCCGACACCAAATCCCAAAAGCGCCATGGTAATGACAAGGGAGGAAAGGTTATGCCATTGCATATAGGCAAACACCTGGGTAAAAACGATTTCGTAGCTTAGAATTGAAAACGATATAAAAAAGACAACCCTATTAACACTGGTATGGCTTAATTGTTTCAATTCATTCCTCTTTTCGTGTGAGGGGCACAAACCGCACAGATGCAATGACTTTTGTTGAAATCTCCCCTGTTTCCTCCTTTGTGACAAGAACGAGGTGTTGGACCTTGAAAGGAGGACCCACCGGGATGCACATTCGTCCACCCGGTTTCAATTGTTTTATCAAAGGGGGCGGAATAAAATCAGAGGCACAGGTAACAATAACGGCATCATAGGGTGCATGGACGTCCCACCCGAAATATCCGTCTTTGTTCAGGGTTTTGATATTCTTATACCCCAGTCTGTTCAAATCCCTTTTAGAACGGGCGTGGAGCGGTTGTACGATCTCAACCGTGTAGACCGTTTTTACGATTTCGGCCAGAACAGCCGCCTGGTAACCTGACCCCGTACCCACCTCCAGGACGGTTGAATCATGGTCCACTTCAAGCAACTGTGTCATGAGGGCGACAATATAGGGCTGGGAAATCGTTTGACCATACCCGATGGGAAGCGGTCTGTCGGTATAGGCATCTTTTTTCCGGGGCGATGGTACAAATTCATGGCGCAACACGCTTTCCATGGCCCCCACTACATTCGGGTCAACGATGCCCCTGGATTTGATCTGATGCAACACCATATCTTTCCGGGCCGCAGTATAGGCATCCCCTGCTCCGACGGCGGTGCAGACGGCCCCGAAAAAAAGGATCATCATGACCGGCAATAATATAAGAAATGATGTAGGCTTGTTCATTTTCCCCCTTTCACAACCCCCTCTCATAAACGCCCCGGCTATTTGACAATGGGAAGAATCTTCCGAAAATTCTGGTGTTTGCACGGTACGCCCATTGAAAGATGACAATCTCTGTTGAACTGGCTACAGCACCGGCCTGCCGCAACAAACCTATGGCGATGTCGCGGTTTTCGCTCACACAGGATGCCACGGCATCGGCCACCAAGTGTACAGGAAAGCCTGCCTGCATTGATAAAATCCAGGCACGTCTGCAGGACGCATACATGGGTTTCCATCCCGACCACCCCGATCTTTTTGCGCTGGAAAGAATGAACAGTAGAAAGGAAGCCGGGCTCCATACAGGCACCGAAGTGCTCCTGTTGGAATACCATGGGCGATTTGATTTTTTGGAGCACTTCAAGGTGAGCTTCGCCAAGCTCCTTTTTATACTGCTCCGTCACTAAAAACCGGGATCTCCCCTCCCCGATTTAGCGCAATTTGCCTTTTATGAATGGGTGTTTAATGATGGAACATGATCACAAAGAAAGGCGGCATCATGCGCCATCAACATTGCAGTCGGTTTTTTACAAAAAAGGCGTTCAAAAATCGGTCGACAACCCATCGGGGGTTGTGGCCACAGGCATACACCGTGTAACTGTTCCTTTGATAATCGGTTAATCGATGGATAATGCCGACCCTACGTCACAGTCTGCTCATAAAAGCCACTTCTTGTCAATACAGCTGAGTATATGTAATTTGCGTCGGCCGTCGAGATAAAATTTACGAAATTTTGCCCCGAAAATTGAATGAATAAACCGGCCCCCCCAAACACATAGCTATTTCCTGCAGCAGCCGTTGAATACTGATAACCGGTTCTGTCCTCGAATCACAACGAAAGAGGACTCAAATTATTTCTTGACAACAGTACCATATCATAGTACTGTTAATTTGTGCAACGTAAACACCAGAAAACACTTGAACGAATCTTCTCACATCCTGTAAGCGCAAATATCAAATGGCAGGATATGGAAGCTTTGCTTAATTCTCTTGGAGCTGAGTTGGTTGAACGTGAAGGCTCTCGCATTGAGGTGTTTCTTTTCAATGAGGTTCGAGTCTATCACCGACCTCACCCACGCCCTGATACTGATAAGGGTGCAGCAGCAAGTATTAGAAAATGGTTAAAAGAAAATGAGGTGTTACCATGATGAATTTAATGAAAATTAATAATGTTAATGCTGTTATCAAGTATGACCCTGAGATTGAAATGTTTAGAGGTGAATTCGTTGAGCTAAACGGAGGTGCGGATTTTTATGCTAAGGATATTGAAAGTTTAAAAAAAGAAGGTGTTATTTCTCTCAAAGTTTTCCTTGATGCTTGCAAAAAACGCAATATTGAGCCTAAAAAGAAATATTCAGGGAGATTTAATGTACGCGTACCTTCCAATCTTCATGCAAATATTGCCAGTGCAGCTATGGCTGAAGGGAAAAGCTTAAATCAATGGATCGTAGATACTTTAGAACAGGCTGCTCATATTTAGATAATATCAAACGGGCTATTACATCAAGGCCCGTTTCATAGCAGTGCCTGAACGGACACTATCTAAAAGCTTAAATGATGCGGCTTTATTATAGATTTAAACAAACGAAGATTTAAGCTTTAAGCTGTTGGCTATTGGCTTTCAGCTCGAAAATGATGGAGGATGCAGTGGCATTAACATACGTGGAAAAGATCATATATTTAGCCAATATCGTTTCAGTAGCCAGAGCAGATGGAAATATTTCTCCAAAAGAGATTGATGCAATTGAAAAGATACAAAAAACTATTGGGGCACGAAAAACCGAGCTGAACAAAGCTTATAAGGTTGCAGAGTCTCAAGATTATGAAATAAATCCAGTTGGACACTGGTCTGATAAAATCCATAATTTGGAAGATGTGATTTATGTATCCATGGTAGATGGATTGATTGATGATAAAGAAAAGCCATCGATATTAAAATTCGCAAAGCAAATTAATATTAAACAAGAACAAATTAAGTATATTGTAGCTGATGTAAAAAACGAAATTTCATCTCTAACAAGTAAAACGATATGCCCCAATTGTAAATCAGTGATAAAAAATATAGCAAAATTCTGCCCTGAATGCGGAGCTTCAATACAAGAAGAATTAGAAAAAAAAATTATAAATGTATCCTATGATATTCCTAAATCCGGTATATCAATTGAATTTGCAGAGTCAACCGCTGCAGGTTTTGCTCATGCAGTACAAGAGCAGCAGAAAGCGCCTTTCAATGCAACTTGTCTCAAGGGGCAAAAAACATGGTATCTGGCTACATGGCCGAAAGAGGAAATCCTTCAAGTCATTAAGCTTGTAGAAAATCTTAGCGTGATGCATAACCGCAAAGCATATGTAGATGGAGTGGAATCCCGATGGGAGGACGTGTTTGGATTTTCCTGGTGTGCGGGCGAGCGTAACTCAGCACAGAGGCCACTGGAATACTGTTTTGGTCCTGATGAAAAACGCCTGAATATATGGGGTTGCAAGCAGGCCAGGATGGAGTGGACGGAATGGTCGGAATGGTTTGGGTATGGTTCTTTTAAAAATACAGGTGTAATGAATAAACGTGTTGGTTTTGTATTTGATAAGAAACGCATCAGGCATGAATTAGAAACAAATCTGTTTAAATGCAGGTTCTGCCCATACCTGCGTTTTGATTTAATAGATGCCGTATTGAAAGAACTGCCTGATGAGGTAACACCAACGGATAAAGGACCTTGGGTTTATAAGCGAGATTACAATAATTCCCCAGGTTCAATTAAGGTCAAGGTTAAGACATCAGAAGGGGGATATACATACACCGATGAATATTATTCTTCATGGGTAGTTCCAAAATCAGTTGCAATTGGAATCGACATATTAAGAAAAGCCTTAAAATCTTGTGGTTATAAACAGGCCGAAGTAAAAGAAATCCTTGAATTTAAAGGATAAAAGCCCAATTACGCGGACTGTAAATTTGACGGATAACATTACAAAGATGATGATATCCGGGTCGATATAATCACATACAGTCCCCTTGGCATGGTACCCACGTCTGCTGCATGCGATGTCCAAGCAGCGGGCGCACCGGCGCATTGCCGATCCTGAATTGTCAATCATATCCGCTATCTATTTTAAAACTCAAAAATACAATTGAAGTTGTGTTTTTGAATATCAGAAAGCAGCATCGGTCAGCTCAAGTATGGATCCGGACGGATTATCTTTTTATCGAATTGTTGCTTTGTTATTTTCAATCAGAACATGTTATAGGAGAGTTGAACGTATGAACAAGCTTGAACTTATCCAGGCGTTGACAAACTCCGGCGGCCTTTCCAAATCAGAGGGAGAAAAGATTGTAGGCCTTTTTTTTAACGAAATAGCAAACGCAATGGCAAAAGGGGAAAGAGTTGAAATCCGTGGGTTTTGCTCTTTTTTTGTAAAAAAATACAGGTCCTATACCGGCCGCAACCCCAAAACCGGTGAAAAGGTAAAGATCGCTCCGAAAAAGCTTCCTTTTTTCAAAGCAGGCAAAGAATTGAAGGAAAGAGTGAATTGTTGAATCCTGATAAGAGTTGGGTCGTATATCTGGTTCGATGCTCTGATAAATCCCTGTATTGTGGGATCACCAACAATTTGGAAAAAAGGCTGGAGGCTCATAATCTTGGAAAAGGCGCCAAATACACAAGATTCCGAACACCTGTCGAACTTATGGGAACCAGTTCTGCAATGACCAGAAGCGATGCCCTGAAGCTGGAGCATCGCATTAAAAAAACACCGGCTAACAAGAAACTATTTGAACTCGAAAACAGAAAGGGAGATTCGAAAATGGAAAAACCACAGATTGGGCATGAGATTCAAAAGGAACTTCAAGTGGTCATCAAAAGCATTCAACAGCTTTCCAACAGCGTTGGAAACATCCTAACCGCAGTTGAAAAATTTGCCAAAGTGGATTCATCGAAGGGCACCAGAGAAAAAAGACCGCCGGCCAGGAAAAAAGTGATTATGAAAAATGGTGTGGTTGAAAAGATCAAAAGCATTCCCGCCACCCATATTGTCTACAACCTGATCAAGAATTCAGCGCGAGGGGTGGATACCGCAGCACTGATGAAAGCAACGGGATTCAATCAACGAAAAATTCACAACACCACCTTCAGGCTGAAAAAGCAGGGTCGCATCAAAAGCGGGGAATATGGGGTGTACAAAACGGTGTAACGTCCCGGCGATAAAATATTATCGAAGCCGTGCCCCCGAATGGTGCAACCCGGAAATTTCTGGAAATGGATGATGATGACCGTCAAACTGTATACCGGCTGATTGAATGTACGGAAGATCGTATGTATGATCAGCTATTTTTTTGCGCAATACCGGCCTGTCTACAGGCTAAAATTATCAGAACCAAGGAAATGAAAGCGTTATGAAAGGGCAATTTAGAAATGTCATTTATGTTGACCTGACTTTAAAAACAGTTGAAATCAGAAACATCGGTGGACGCGATGTCCGCAACTGGCTTTTCGGCAGGGCCATGAATGTGGCGCTGCTCTATCGGCATCTTCATGGCAGGATAGATCCCTTTTCATCTGAAAATCCCCTTGTCTTTTCTGCCGGTCTTCTGGTGGGGTCTTCCGCTCCATCTACGTCACGCCTGCACATTAATGCCGTCAGCCCGCTGACCGGTATGCTGGGGAGCTCAAATATCGGTGGGCATTTCGCCGCTCGGCTCCAAAGCTGCGGATATGACGGCATTGTCGTCAAGGGCCGTGCCGATGGCTTGGTTTATGTTGAGATCGATGAAAAGGGTGCAATAATTAAAAATGCGGGTTCCCTCCGGGGATTGAATACCCATGAGACCCATGCGCATCTTTGTGAGCTGGCCAGCTCGGATCAAATCGAGTCCCTTACAATCGGCCCTGCAGGAGAAAACCTCGCCCGTTATGCCTGTATAGTGACCGATCAGGATCATGCTGCCGGAAGAACCGGACTGGGTGCCGTGATGGGAAGCAAACGCCTGAAAGCACTGGTTGTGAAAAAACCTGCCCAAAAACAGCCCGCATCTTTTTTGAAAACCGGAAGGAAGGCGGCAAAGGCATATTTTCAGCAGATATTAAAATCACCTGATTTTGAGATATTTTCAAAACTGGGCGGGAGTGGATATGTTCAGTGGGCCAACGATAAGGGGCTGATGAGCACGCGAAATTACCAGGATACCCGCTTTGAAGGCAGTGAATCTCTTGACGGCCGACAACTCAACGCCTCTTACGCAAGTTCAAGGGGATGTACCAACTGTCCCATCAAGTGCAAGGCGGTTCTGAAATTTGCCAGTGGGCGTCTGAAAGACCGGAAAGCGTACCGTCCTGAATTTGAGCCCATGATCAATCTGGGGGCCAAATGCGGATTGGATGATGCCCAGGCCGTTGTTTATCTGGACAACCTGTGTACGAGCCTTGGGCTGGATTCAACCTCGGCCGGCACAGCCATTGCCTTTGCCATGGATCTGTTTGAACGTAGTTTGTTGCCCGATACCTGGACAAAAGATCTGGACCTTAAATGGGGCAACAGCGAGGCCATGGAGCAGTTGATTCGCCAGATGGCGGCAATGGAAGGCCTCGGGGGTCTGTTGGCAATGGGGGTCCGACATGCAGCGGAAACCTTTGGTGAAAAAACCATCCCTTTTGCCGCCCATGTCAAAGGTCTGGAACTCACCGCCTACCACCCGGCAGCGCTTCTGGGATCAGCCCTCGGCTATGCCGTATCCAGCAGGGGAGGGGATTACAATAATGTTTATGCCTCCCTTGAGCACCGGTGGACACCGGCAGAGGCCAAAGCGGAGTTCGGCACTGAAAAAGCCCTTGATGCAACATCTTATGAAGGCAAGGGCCGGCTGGTTCACCGGGCGGTGCTGGTGAACATCATAGTTGACAGCCTGGGGATATGCAAGGTCCCGGCGCTCTCCATGATCGGTACCTTTGACCTTGAGCCGGAAGCCCTGTTGACATCAGCCCTTACCGGTTGGAAATTGAGTGCAGGAGATCTTTTCGATATCGGGGCAAGAGTGGCCCACCTCGAGCGGATGATCAACATTAATCAGGGAATGAAACCGGAAGATGACAATTTGCCCGAAATGTTTTTCAATGGCGGAAAACACCATTTGGATAGGGGAAAGTTCCAATGGATGATTCATGAATTTTATACGGCAATGGGATGGGATGAAAACGGCCTGCCCGGATCAAAGCAGATCGAAGATGCAACAGACATGCTGCCTGAACAGTAGATCCGTGAGCAAGATGCGGATGGATTAATATAATGAAAAACAGAAAAGGAAGACATATGCCGGATTTTGAACTTGGTTTTGAACCCAAATTAACATTTTTAAGTGATGAAGATAAGCTGAAAATTTACCGGGCCTCGCTCCAAATTATAGAGGAAACCGGTATGCGCGTCCTGCATGAGGGCGCCTTAAAACTTTTAAAAGACGCGGGCTGCAAAACAGCGGATGATAACCTGGTTAAAATTCCTGCCGCAATGGTTGAAAAGGCTATGAAAACGGTTCCCGAAAATGTGGCCGTGTATGATCGTGAAGGCGACCATGCCATGGATCTCGGCGGCCGCCGTGCTTATTTTGGTACGGGGTCCGATCTGATGTGGTCGGTGGAATCTGAACATATGGAGCGGCACCACACCACCCTTGAGGACATCAAAACAGCGGCACGGGTTTGTGATGCCTTGCCCAACATTGATTTTATCATGTCATTTGCCCATCCCCATGATCAGGCCCCTTCCATCTCCTATCTCAAAAGCTTTCAGGCCATGGCTGAAAATTGCACCAAGCCCATCGTGACCACGGCGGATGGAATGCCCGACCTTAAAGCCATGTGGGAAATTTCAAAAATTCTGCGCGGCGGAGAGAAAGCCTACCGTGAAAAGCCCTACTGGATACAGTATGCAGAGCCGATCAGCCCGCTGAAGCATCCCTTCAGCAGTCTGGACAAACTCATTTTTTGTGCTGAAACCGGTTCTCCGGTAATCTATTCCCCCGCACCCATTGCCGGGTCCACGGCGCCCATGACCATTGCCGGTCATCTGGTGCAGGGGATTGCAGAGTCCTTTTTCGGTATGGTGATTCATCAACTGGCCGCAGAGGGTGCGCCATTTCTGATGGGCGTCGGTGCCGCCGTTCTGGATATGGTCTCCAGTCAGTGCTCCTATAATGCGCCGGAATACCTGATGTGCTACATGGGCATGGTGGAGATGAGTAATTATTTTAATATTCCGAATTGGGGCTACGGGGGTACCAGCGATGCTCAGATTCCGGATATGCAAGCCTCCTATGAAGCGGGTCTTGAAACGTTTATGTCGATTTTTGCCGGATCAAACCTGAACCATGATGTGGGGTACCTGGATTTCGGCCTCACCGGAAGCCTGGATATGATCGTCATTGTGGATGAGATGATCGGCCAGATCCGGCGCATGCAAAAAGGCATTCCCGTCAATGACGATACCATTGCCCTGGACGTGATCCCGGAAGGTGTAAAAGAGGGTCAGTTTCTAACCCAGCCCCATACCCTGAAACATTTGAGAAATGTTCAGTGGCGGCCGGGCCTGTTTTACCGAAAGGGGCACGAGCAGTGGATACAGGAGGGCCGGACCAGCCTTCTGGATCGTGCGCGGGAAAAACTCAACGACATTCTTGACCATCATGAACCCAAAGCCATCGCTAGGGAAAAAGAAACGGCAATTAAAGCCGTGGTGGAAGGATTTGGAAAAGCACAACATCGGCGTACATAAAAAAATGAATTTAGAATTACGATACTATGCTTTCCCCAAAATTTCGTTTTGATAAAGTGGTCCCTTAGGGACAGTTGATATTACAACGAATTTCCAATTTCAAAACAGGGAAAAATTAAAATAACAAAACAATTTCAGGCTATGTGTGAGCAAATAATTTGCTTTGGCTCTTATTTGAGATTTAGATATTGGAATTTGTTTGTCTTTTGGTGCTTGGAATTTGTAACTTGCGGTTTATTCGGCTTAGGGCTCTCACAGGTAAGCCTGTACTGGGATGTGCCCCCCCTTAACCTGCACAGAAAACCAACCTTATCTTACCGGAGGTAAAAAAATGAGGCTCCTCGCTGTTTCGTGTGGGTAAACCCTTGATTAGCTAGTCAAGAAAGTGATAATTAAATTCCTATTATGAAAGATATTGATCTATTCCAAAAGGCCCTTGGTTTGACGCCTCCTTGGCAGGTGTCCGCATCCGAATTTAATCTTGATGAAAAACGCTTGGACATCCGTATTGATTTTCCCAGAGGAAGCACCTTTAGCTGCCCTAAATGTGAGCAGGCTGGTTTGAAGGCATTCGACACAGTGGAGAAAACGTGGCGGCATCTGAACTTTTTCCAGCACGAAGCGTACCTGACCGCCAGAG
>CAYQNS010000126.1:0-11765 GCA_964418755.1 uncultured Desulfobacteraceae bacterium | reverse complement strand
GGTTATGGTAACGCGGGCACATCCCGTCTGAACAACGTACAGAAAACCGCTTGATCCTTCACCGTGCTTAATGATGATTTCATCCTTGGGATAAAAGGCGATTTGTGTATCGGCGATGATCTGCTTGATCACCGTCCGATCCAGTGTGTTGAACAGCACTATTTTTTGCAGAAAATCCAGGATATGCGGCAGGGGGAATTCGTTCATTCCGGTTTCCTATGGTGTGGAAAGTTAAATGTTGGCGTTTTGGTTTCTCGCCCGCTATCTCTTTGAGAAAAATCATGAATGGGTTTATTGATTCCTTTTAAAGCGAGAATATAAGGCTCTTTTGCCCCGGACGCAATGCGGGACGGTCCGCCAAATCCTTACGGCGGAAAGATCAATTTTTGTTTGAAAAGATACGCTTAAGGCCTTGCAGGGCATTTGCATAAAAATGTAAACTGCAATGTTGCTCAAATTTATTTAACGTGCCATAAGAAAATACTTGTTCCCGAAGGCGCGTATGATTTTAATAACATTTTCAATGAATATATTCGGAGGCTGGACAAGGGACAAACTTGATCCTGCACGGGAGTGATCGATATGATATTTAAAACAAAAGGTTTTGTGCATACCGACAAATCCGCACACTATGTTTCTGAGATATCGTTTAATCTTGATAAAGAGCTTTCCTCCCTGAAGTTTGAATTCTTCGGAGGGGGCAAGCAGCTGTTTTTTCATGTGAAAGATCCTTCAGGGCTGTTGAGGGTGCAGCATCAGAGCTCGACCGAGCCTTCCAATGTTCTGCTTCATGAGGATGAGCCAAAATCAGCAATCGGGACCTGCCCGGGAAGAATACGGAAAGGGGAATGGAAGATAACCGTTTTTACTTATGCCCCCCGGTTTAACAGGATGTGGGGGGAAGTCCCGTTTGAGGTAAAGGTGTTGGAAGGAAAAGAGGATTCAGACAACCGGAGTGAAAACTATGTTAGCTGGATTAAAAGCGATGGGGTGGAAAAGGGGAAGCTTTTACTGAACTATTTTGAGCCTGAAAATATTGACTTGCTGGATGAGAAGTGGCTTTCAGGCGACTTTCATGTTCATTCCATGCTTTCAGACGGTTCCGCAACCCCTTTAGAGCTGCTTGATGAGGGGATATCCAAAAATCTCGATTTCTTTTTTATCACAGAGCACAATATTCTTGCAACGGGGTTTCCTCAAAAAAAAGGGATAACTGTATTTCCTTCATATGAGGTAACAACTGCAATTGGGCATTTTAACGCGTGCGGACTTCGTTATGTGCCTGAATGGTTCCTGTCCAAAGGGCCGGCACCGTCGTGGAATGTCCTTGAAAAACTTATAAAAGATTTCAGGGGAAAAGGGGTTCTTGTCTCCATAAATCACCCTTTTATGGTGCCATGGCAATGGCAGTATAATGACCTCCCCCTTTCATGGATCGATTCTATTGAGGTAATATCCGATCCTTATGATAAAAATGCGGGAGATTCAAATGAAAAAGCAATTACCCTGATTGATATATTGTGGAATAACGGTTTCAGGATAACAGGGATCGGGGGAAGCGATACCCATACAAAGTTTTCAGCTTCAAAGCTTGGTCAGCCTGTAACAAAGATTTATGCAAAACCGGGATCTCTCTTCTCAATGCTTGAAGGGGTAAAAAAACACAGGGCTGAGATTTTTCTCGATCTTAATTGTGCTTTTAACTACATGTCAAAAGGGAAAGTGCTGCTTCCGGGAACGGATATTGGAAGTTCTGAAGATGTTCCGCTTGAATTTTCACTCTCTCTTGACGGAGAGTCCGACCCTGTTTCTTTGCGGGTAATTGAAAACGGCAATATAGTTGAAGAAAAGAAAGCGCTTTCAGGGGAGAAATGTGTAATTGAAAGAGTCTGGAAAGGAAACTCCAGCTGGATAAGATGTGAGATAAGAGACATCAAGAACCGGATCAGAGGATATATAAACCCCTTGCATAGAGGGAAACAAAAGAGAACCATCGAGACGTGGGGAGATGCTCTTGATCTTCTCAATAGCCGGTTTTAGTTGAGGGGGATTTTGATAGCGAATGTACGATTTTCAAACCGATGGAAACGCCTCCGGCAACAACAACTATTTACTGAAGACATCAGGGATCTTACGCGGGTACAGGAAGTACAACAGATTGAACTGTTAGCCGAAACGCTGAAGTATCAAACAGGTCAATTAACCAATTATACAAATCTTGCTAAAAAAACAAGGGTTTCAGTGGATACTATACGTCACTGGATAGGGATTCTGGAATCGCTATATTATTGCTTTACCATACAACCCTGGTTCAGGAACGTGTCAAGGTCTTTGCTTAAACAACCCAAAACTTATCTCTGGGATTGGTCTCTCCTTACGGATCCCGGTGCAAAGGCGGAAAATTTTATCGCAGCCCATTTATTGAAGGCCGTCCATTGGTGGGTAGATAATGGGTTTGGCGAATACGGACTCTATTTCCTCCGGGATAAGGAAAAGCGTGAGGTGAATTTTCTTATCACTCGAAATCAGGAACCCTGGTTCATGGTTGAGGTAAAAACAGATGGGGGAAAGTCAGTGAGCAGGAATTTGTTTCATTTTCAAAAACAAATCCGTGCGCCTCATGCTTTTCAGGTATCCTTTGCATTAGAATATGTTGACGTGGATTGTTTTTCAACAGAACAGCCCACCATTGTTCCTGTAAAGACGTTGTTATCTCAACTGGTGTAACAGGATTCATAAAGGGGGAGATTTTGCCGGAGAACGGAAGGCGGTCATTTTTTTGGGTCGGTTTAAATCCCCCCGTTGGGAGAGGGGTGGATATTTTACTATTCGTAATTATATCCATAAATTGAATTAATGCATTATTTTTATGACACGCGGCCATCTAATGTTAACAATACATCATACATTTCAGGCCGTCTGTCTCTGAAGAGTGAAAACCCGTTTCTTCTTTTTCGAATTTCCTCAAAATCAAATGAGACCGTCAATACAGTTTCTTCCTTGCGATCAGCCTCTGCAACCTTTGTACCCGATTCATCCGCAATAAAGGATCGCCCGAAAAAATTGATGTCGCAGGATTCTCCCTCTTCCACGCCGACTCTATTGGATGCACAAATCGGGATAACGTTGGCGGCCGCATGACCCTGCATCACATGCTGCCAGTGTGGCGAATAATAATCATCCTCGTGTTGAGGATCTGAACCGAGAGCGGTCGGATACAGCAAAATGTCCGCGCCCGTTAATGCCATGGCCCGGGCACATTCCGGAAACCACTGGTCCCAGCAGATACCTGCACCGACATTACCGGATTGTGTCGGCCAGACCTTGAAACCGGTATCGCCGGGAGAGAAGTAATATTTTTCTTCATAGCCGGGCGCATGGGGAATATGTGTTTTTCGATATACACCCATTTGTGTGCCATCTGCATCAATCATCATTATAGAATTAAAAAAGGCATTGCCGGCCCGCTCATAAAAACTGATGGGCAGAACCACCGACAACTCCTCGGCAAGTTCAGACATTTTGTTTAAAACCGGATTATTTTTAACTTCCCGAGCCAGTTCAAAATATTCTTCCTTTACATCCTTGCAGAAGTAGGGCGTTAAAAACAACTCTTGGAGCAGGATAATCTGTGCACCCTGTTTAGCTGCCTGTCGGATTAAACTTTCAGCCTTATCGAGATTTTCATCAATATTTTCGCTGCAAGCCATCTGGGTCGCAGCAACTGTTACTTCAGACATTATGATATCCGCCCTTTTAATCTTACGCCATAAAGCACATGGTGTTTTTTACTATCGTAAGCCATGAAAAAGCAAATAGCCATTCCTGAACGCTCAATTTTTTAAAAATCATCTTCAAGCGTTTATGAACCCGGTGAGCACATTGAGTACATTGATGCCGATATCCTCCACTGCGTAACCGCCTTCCATGATAAAAAGGCTCGGGCAGTGGATGGCATCTGCAATTATATCCCCAAGTTTGAGGAAGTGCTCACTTTTCAACTTGAATTTCGAAATGGGATCTTTTTCATAGGTGTCAACACCCAGGGAAATCACCATAGCGTCGGGAGAAAAACTACGGATCTGTTTGAGTCCCTGATCGAGACTTTTTCGATAATCCTCCCATTGTGTTCCCCACGGCATGGGCAAGTTGCAGTTGAATCCTTTGCCCGCCTTACTACCTGTTTCATCTGTATATCCTAAAAAATAGGGAAATTCCTGTCTCGGGTCGCCGTGGAGTGAAACATACAGAACATCGGCCCGGTCATAGAAAATAGCCTGGCTTCCGTTTCCATGATGATAGTCCACATCCAGCAGGGCCACACGTTCTGCTCCCTGATCCAGCAGGGCCTGAGCGGCAATGGCGGCATTGTTGAAATAACAGTATCCGCCGTAGGTATCGAACCCGGCATGATGACCCGGAGGCCGGCAGGCGGAAAATACGGTTTTTTTACCGCTGCGGATCAATTCGACACCGGTCAGGGCCACATTGACCGAAGCGGTAATGGCCTGCCACGTACCCGCTGTGATGGGCGTTCCCGCATCAAATGAATAATAACTCAACCTGCCGTCGATCTCTTGGGGCAGCTTTTGCCGAAATGTACGACTGGGCCAGCAGATCGGCATCGCGTCGGAGTCACCATGACTTTGTTTCCAGTCGGCATAAGCGGTTTGCATAAAGTCGATGAATTCCTGCGCGTGCACCCTGGCGACAGGATCGAGACCGAAATCCTGTGGCGCAACCACCTCGCCCAGCTTTGCCTCGTCGATCCGCTGCATGATTCGGTCCATCCGTTCGGGGCACTCGAAAGGCGTGACAAACTTGCCGTCAATCAGTTCGTATTTGCCGAAGTGAAGTCGATGTTTCTCTGAAAAAACCGTAATCATCCCGGCTTCCTTTATATTTGAATTCCCCGCTGATAGTTGGCATGATGAAGAAATCCTGTTATCCGGGTCAACGCGAGATGAAGGTCACACCATACGAACCAGCGGGGATGCATTCAAATTTGTGACATTTTATAAAACCGCGGCACGATTTTATTGTTTTAATTTTGTCCAAACCTTGTCCTGGAGCTTGATCGCTTTTTCCGAGCAGGCGGGAACAAAAATCGCATTTACGCCATCGGGAACAATGATTTCCGGAGCTGTTTTAAGCTCTTCATCAAGAAATGCTTCACTACCCGATATTCCGTTTGCATAGCGTGCAAAATTCGACTGCAAGGCTGCATTTTCGGGCTGCATCATGAACTCCAGGAACTTGAGGGCACTATCTGTATTTTTTGCGCCCTTTGGCACTACCAGACTATCCATCCAGGAAATGACGCCCTCTTTCGGATAGGCGTATTGAATACTCGGCTTCTCTGCTCTTGCACGCATAGCATAGCCATTCCAGGTCTGGTGGATCGCCGTGTCTCCGGAGACCAGACGTTCCTTAATACCATCGGAGTTATAAACTTTAACAAAAGGTTTCTGTTTCAATAATAATTCCAATACTTGCTTCATCTGCGAAGCATCTTCATTGCACGGTTCGAAACCTAGGTATGCGTTGGCAAAGCTAATCACCTCGTCGGGCGCATTGAACATAGCGATACTTCCCTGAAGCTCCGGCGGCGGATCAAACAGGATCTTATAAGTGTTGATGTCGCCTTTATATATCGCCGTATCCACGGCGAATGATGTGGTGCCCGTCTGCCATGGAATCGAATAGACGTTCCCAGGGTCCCAGGTTGGATTTTTCCATTGGTCGGCAATGTTACCATATCCTTTCAGTTTCGGAGCGTTGACCTTATGGAGCATCCCTTCCTTGATCATAATTGGAACAAAATTGTGAGAGGCGATTGCGATGTCATATCCTCCGCCTCCCGCTTTAAGTTTTGCAAGCAGTGTTTCATTTGAATCATATGTGTCCAATGTGACTTTAATACCGGTTTCTTTTTCAAATTTTTCAAGCAGTTTGGGAGAAGTATAATCAGTCCAGTTGTAAACAAATAACTGACCCGCGGCTGTGGCGCTGCCCGCACTAATCGCGATTACCAGAAGTGTCAGCATCAAAAAACGTAATATTCTCATTTTCGCCTCCTTGCAATTAAGGTTAATAAAATTAATAATTATCCATCAAAACAAGCCGGATTCAAAAAATTTAAATTTTGAATCCGGCTCATACAGCCTCTATTTTCCTCGTCCAACAAAGTATGACAATGTAACAAAAAGAGTCGAAACAGCAAGCATTACCGTTGATACGGCATTGATTTCCGGCGTGATTCCCATTCGCACCATTCCATAAATGTATAGGGGTAATGTCGTGGAGCCGGCCGGTGCCACCATCAACGTTATGATGAAGTCGTCAATGGAGATGATAAAAGCTAACATTGCGCCGGAGATTATTCCGGGCATGAGCAACGGCAGCGTCACATAACGAAAGGCCTGTTGATCATTGGCATAGAGGTCATGAGCCGCCTGCTCCATAGTGTCGTCCATGCCCTGCAACCTGGCACGGATTGGTAAAAAGGCAAAAGGAATACAAAATACCGTATGTGCGACAATTACATTGCCCAGTCCCAACGTCAGTCCGATAGCGCTAAAAAAGGAGAGCGTGGCGACGGCAGTGACGATCTCAGGAACCATCAACGGCAGCATAATAATTGCGTAAGAAATTGTCTGGCCGCGAAATTTGCCCCCTCGTGCCATGACCAGCGCGCCTAAAGTGGCAAGTAGAGTAGCGATTGTAGTGGCTGTCACTCCTACAATCAGACTATTGATCGCCGCACGCTGGATGTCGTCGTTGGCAAAGGCTTTGAAGTACCATTTCAGACCGAATTCATGCCATATGGTAGCTGAATTCCCGGCGTTAAAAGAAAACACCACCAGGATTATGAGCGGAACATACACGTATAAAAAAAACAGCAGTGCGGTTATACCGAATCCGGGGAATTTACCTATAATAAAAGGCCTGGATGATTTTTTGGAAATGGATTGATTTTTCATGGGCATGGACTCGCGCAATTCGTTAATTAATGCATGCTGGTTTTACGCGCAGGTCCAAGCGCGTAAATCATCATTGCTATCAGTACGACCGACATCAGGATTAAAGCAATCGCTGAACCAAAAGGCCAGTTTCGAGAAGAAGCGAACTGGAGTTGAATCAGTTTCCCGAGCATCAATTTTTTACCGCCACCCAGGAGGTCGGGAGCGATAAACGCTCCCAAGCTCGGAACGAAGACAAGGAGACTGCCGGCAATGATGCCCGGGGCTGCCAAAGGCAGGATGACCCACCTGAAAAGCTGTCTCCGGTTGGAATAAAGATCGTGAGCCGCCTCAAGCAGGCTCATGTCTAATTTTTCCACAGTCGAGTAGATCGGCAGCACCATGAAGGGGATATATGTATACGCCAGTCCCAGCAGAATCGCACCGTTTGTATAAAGTAGTGTTATTGGATTTTCGATCAGGCCCACTCCCACCAGGAAATTGTTGATCAGTCCATTGTCACGCAGGATAAGTATCCAGCAGAATGTTCGGATCAAAAGATTGGTCCAGAAAGGAATCGTCACCAGAAATACAAGTATATTCCTGCGGGACGGGGGCTGCATAGCCATATAATAAGCTGTGGGAAACCCAATCAACAGGCAAAATATTGTAGTCAATGCGGCAAGATAAAACGACCGCCAGCAGATCATGAGGTAAGCGTTGTTAAAGATCACACTGCCATCAAAGTCGCGCTCATACAGGAATTGGATATAAGCTTCAAATGACAGATGCGGCTTTACACCGCCGTAAGAATTTGCTTCCAGAAAGGAGTAAACGACAATAATTCCGATGGGAATTACCATAAAAAAAAAGATTGCCGCAACTGCCGGTCCCAGACCAAACCACCGCCGTGTTGTTCGATTTTTTAATAGATTCATCCCTCCACCAATATCCTTGCTGCGCCTCGTGCCACTTCTACGGTAACCATGTCGCCCACTTTGAATCGGGCTTTGCCGAGAATTGTATTCTGACCACGTGCGACTATTTGTGCAGCCCCATTCAGGGAAACATGATATATCGTGTCCGTTCCTATATAGACACTGTTTTCGATCTTCCCTGTGAATCCCTTTCCGGAGCCCTCATCTATGGCCTCCAATAGTATTTTTTCAGGACGCAAGGCGAGGGTAACGCGGTCGCCCGCGCTCTTCCCATATGACTCAGCGATCCATAATTCAATATTGCCTCCGATTTGGCAGGATACCCCTTCTTCGCTGATTTTTGATATGGTCGCCTCGATAAAGTTTGTCTCACCAATAAAATCCGCAACAAAACGATTGATCGGTTGTTCATAAATTTCGATAGGAGTCCCTATCTGCTGGAGTTTCCCAAATGACATTACTGCGATGCGGTCGCTCATGGTCAGCGCCTCCACCTGATCGTGAGTGACAAAGATAAAAGTAATACCCGTCTCTCTTTGCAACATTTTCAGCTCGGTACGCATCTGTTCACGCAGTTTCAAATCCAGCGCCGATAGCGGTTCGTCAAGCAACAGCACTTTGGGGTGGGGGGCAAGCGCCCGGGCAAGAGCTATACGCTGCTGCTGACCGCCGGAGAGTTGCGACGGGTACCGGGTAGCAAATTCACCCATTTTCACCAGCACAAGCATCTCTTGAACGGTATTGGAGATCTGTTTTTTATCACGGCCTAACATCTTCAGGGGAAAGCCCACGTTCTGCTCTATGGTCATATGAGGAAAAAGCGCGTAGTGCTGAAAGACGGTGTTTACAGGGCGCTTTTGCGGGGAGAGGCCGTGCAGGCTTTCCCCGAATAGCAGTATTTCCCCCCGACTTTGGTATTCAAAACCGGCAACAAGGCGAAGGAGGGTTGTTTTCCCGCAGCCAGACGGGCCGAGCAGTGTAAAGAACTCATTGTCGCTTATATTAACCGATACATTATCAAGTGCGGTTACTACACTATCGGTGTTTTCACCGAATATTTTTGTGACTCCCTTAATTTCAACCGCTAATTCAGACATCTTGTAAATTCGCCCTTTTTAAGGTTCTTGGTTTTTACAAAAGATGGAACAGCGTATTAACTATTGCAATAACAACATATAACACGAAAAATGGCGTATTTCGAGTGGAAAAAACGATCTCTAAAGCCGGCAAAATGCCTGAAAAAATCGCTCAAAGAAAGAGGTAAAAAGAAATTGAGGAAACCAACCTTGTCCGATGTTATCGGTTTCCTGCGTCTACTGCGATTTGGACGGCCGCAACAAGGGGATTGCCAATAGTGGTACAGGCGTCATTCATCAACTGGCTGGAAATCCCGGTCTGATGAATAAAACTGATACACGTCCTAAGTTGCTCAAAAGGCATCTGGCATATCATGAATCCGGCCATTTTGGGGTTGAGCTTTTATGTACTCGTATTCTTTTGCTAAATTTGCCGTTTAACCTATTTTCGAACTACATAGAATATAAAACACTCTTTGTCAATAAAAAAAATCGAAAAAGAAACCAATTTGCCAATATAGCTTATAGCATTCGTTTCTGCGACCATTGCTTCGGGACATCGAACCAATTTTAGTTATCAGATACCACAAAAATAAAATATCCCTTTTTTAGCTGAGGATATTTTATTTTAAACCACAACACCTGCCTGCTTCATCCGATCAAGGCCATATTCATGTGCCTTACCGGGTGCACCCGTGGCATCAGCAACTACTGCGACCTGATATCCTTCCTGCAGCAGTCCCCGGGCCGAATGAGCAACGCACACATCCGTCTCCAGGCCCACCAGTATGGCGGTTTTTCGGCCTGTGGTGTTTATTGCCGCCATAATTTTTTCATCAACCGAAACCCGGACGTAATCTTGTTAAATATGGGTGTATCGGCAGGAAATTTTTGTAAAATGCAAGGGCCTACCTATCCATTTCCGGAATATCTTCAGCAATGGCAACTACAGGGACACCCAGTCGAACCGCCACATCAACAACCCAGCCGATCCGGGTTCTCAGGAGATTTCGTTTGCCTTCGGAATATTTTTTCAAAAAACTGTCCTGAACATCAATGTGGACAGGGGGGACGTCTTCCATAAAAATTTCTCGAAACGAAACACTTGCAGGGTTAATTTGAAGTAATTGTGGAATAAAATAAAAGGAAGTAAATGGGAGGAATAAAATGAGGGGAAGTAAATTCTCGCTACATAACGTCCCTTTCAGCGATTGGAATAGGTTTCCTTTCAGCTATTTTTTCCTTTATGTAGCCAAACTTTTGTGTAGCATAATAATATCGAACATCACTCTCTAAAATTGAACCGAGCTTAACCTTAAAATCGATATCTGTCAATTGATCAAGTTTTCCAATAAATTTGCCCAATTCCACGGAATCCATCGTTGGAAGCCCAACTCCTTTACGAAGTAAAAATTCGACATCATAGCCATCTCGAATTTCTCCGCGATCCATAAAAGCGGCCACTTTATTTTTCATTGACTGTTCTAATGTCAGCGCTTTTAGAACAATCTGATTCGTGCTGAAGATTGAAAAAGCGATTTTTTCCTGAAAATCAAAATCGTGCATTTTTCTTCGAATTTCAATTTTAAGTCGTTTGGGATAAAAGCCGGACCGCAATTCGAATAGAAGCGTAAATCGCTTCATTTTAGAATCGGTGATTTCATATTCATTTTCAATCTGCTGTTGAAATTTAGCAAAATAAAGGTCCTCTGGTATTTCCTTGGCAAACCAGAAATCAAGGTCCGCAGAGTACCGGTTCAGGTCGTGGCATAACCGCAGCATGGTGCCGCCGCCAAAAATAAGCGGGTCGAGTAATTTAAACCGGCGCATTTTGTCCAAAACCTCTATTTCGAACAACTCATGTTGCTTAAAGATATCCATTAGCCGTTAACAGGTTTCGGGTTCTTTGGGGGTATTGTCGACTTAGTTTTCGGATTTCCGCCTTATTCAGTTTTGCCGGGTCAACAGAAGATATGTCCATTGCATACCGACTAAAAGACATCAGATAAAAGGCATCCAGCAACGCTTTCTCCGGGCTCGCTATGAAAAATGTATTTTTTTTACTGAAACCAAAATATAATTCTTTCGAAATCTTTGAATATCTAAAAACGGTTTCTCTCACTTGGAAGGACTTTGTTCTTTGAATGGCCACCGATTCGAAATAGTCCCTTTGCATTTGTGTGGTTATGCCATAGTAATCCAATGCCGTCATCAATGACAGGTACGAGGGTATTTGCCCAAGGTTCGCCATCACGAATTTATCCTCCTTAGTGGCTGTATTCCACACCTCCCGCAGCACGTAAAGATTTCTCCTTATGCGCACTATCAAGCCTTTTCTGGCATAACGGCTTGCCGTCACCCGTGCGGAAGCCATGCTGATACCAAAAGCACGGGACAGTTCTTCATATCCGAAGTATAACTTCTTTATGTTCTGTAGCTCCGATAGTTTCATGAGATATAGATAATTAACATATTTGTTAATTATCTATACTTAATACGAATTGCTCTGTCAATAAAAAAAGCGGCTCCATCGAGAGGCAACAAAACCAGGGTGGCGTTGTATCAGATCAAATCATTGCCGGGAAACGTTGGATACGAGCGTCGCATAAACTCGTGCCCATACCCCGACCGCCGCCCATGCCTGGTGCGGCGGTCGGGGACTGCGGGGCGCCTGGAGTCGCTTTCGGGCCATTCATACCGTAATAATCGGCGCTATGCCGAGGTGACCATCTTGTTACACCAAACCCTGATCCAGCATGGCGTTGACGACTTTGAGAAAACCGGCGATA
>CAYQNS010000125.1:0-11848 GCA_964418755.1 uncultured Desulfobacteraceae bacterium | reverse complement strand
AAAAAGTCTCCATCTACTGCGTTATAGCGGTTGTCCAGAGACTCGACATACCATATGGTTGCCTTTATCTCAGGTTGAAGGTTAAAGGTTGTTTAGTCTGAAGGTTAAAGGCATTCTGCCTATTTGGCAGGCAATGCTACCTTCAGCCTTTTACCTTCTACCTTCAGCCTACTATCGGTATATAAAGATTTTTACTTAGCCATCTCAAATACTTTTTACGAGACCGTCAATCATCATATCAATCAAAAGCAAATACCACGCCTGATACCTTCAGGTCAATGTCAAGCATATGTGTCTGATCCTGTTTGCCTACAATATTCATCCACACTACCAACTGGTCCTGGGGGCCAACCGCGATGAATTTTTCAGCCGCCCCACTGCCCCGCTTTCATTCTGGTCTGACCGGCCGGATATCCTTGCCGGGCGCGATTTAAAAAACAGGGGCACCTGGCTGGGCATCACCCGTTCCGGTCGTCTTGCCGCCATTACCAATTTCCGAGACCCCGGCGCCGTAAAGGACAATGCCCCCTCCCGGGGTCTGCTTGTCAGCGATTTTCTATGCGGTTCAATGCCGGCACCCGACTATCTCCAACATATCCGGAAATCCAGTCAGGTATATAACGGATTCAATCTCATCATCGGTGACGAATCAGGGCTCTATCACTACTCCAATCGGGCCGAAACAATACAAACTTTATCCCCTGGCCTCTACGGGCTGTCCAATCATCTGCTCGATACGCCCTGGCCCAAAGTGACAAAGGGAAAAAAAAAACTGGCTTCAATTGTCCGGCAACATCGGCAGATCCGTGCCGAAACAGTCATGGCCCTGCTGGCCGATGGTCAACGGTTTGCCGATGAAACGCTGCCGGAAACCGGCATCGGTCTTGAGTGGGAACGGCGTCTTTCGTCTATTTTTATTACCGGACGGGAATATGGCACCCGGTCCTCGGCGGTGCTTCTGCTGGAAAACTCAGGCAGGGCCCGCTTTACGGAAACCACCTTCAAAAATAGCCAGCCGCCCGAAACCGCCCCGGCCACACGCACCGTTTGCTTTACAACTCGATTATTTCCCGGATAACTTTTTTTTCAAACACTTCCACCCTTCAAGCCGTTGCGCGATGGTCTTTTCATAGCCACGGGTGCTGGGCTCATAATACACCCGTCCTTCGAGTGCTTCGGGCAGATAGGTCTGAGCCGCATAGGCATGTTTGTAGGCATGGGCATATTTATACCCCTCGGAATACCCCAGGTCTTTCATCAGACGGGTGGGTGCATTACGGATATGCAGGGGGACCGGCAGAGTTCCTGTTTTTTTTACCACCTCCCGTACCTTGCCGTAAGCGGCATAAATGCTGTTGCTCTTTGGAGCCGTGGCAAGATACACCGCGGCCTGGGCCAGGGCCAGATCTCCCTCGGGAGAGCCTAAAAAGCGAAACGCTTCGAGGGCATTCAAAGCCGTTTGAAGGGCTGACGGATCGGCATTACCGACATCTTCGGAGGCAAACCGGACCATTCGCCGGGCTATATACAACGGGTCTTCTCCCGCCGCCAGCATGCGGCCCAGCCAATAGATGGCTGCATCCGGATCACTGCCGCGCAGGCTTTTATGAAAGGCGGAGATGAGATTAAAATGCTCATCACCGGCCTTGTCATACATCAGGGCCTTTTGCTGCAGGGCGGTTTCCACATTCTTCAGCGTAATATGGGTGTGCGGGTTTTTGTCCGGGTCCTTTGGATCTGAACAAAGCAGGGCCGCTGCCATTTCAAGGCCGTTGAGCGCCGACCGCACATCCCCGCCGGCAATCCCTGCAAGGTGTTCCAGAGCGTCGGGTGTTATGATCAGGTTGTCTGAACCAAGCCCATTGACCTTATCGGTCAGGGCTCTTGCAAGAATCGTTTTCATCTCTTCCAGGGAAAACGGCTTCAGCACGATTACCTGACAGCGCGACATAAGGGCAGGAATTACTTCAAAGGAAGGGTTTTCAGTTGTGGCCCCTACCAGCGTTATCAGCCCGCTTTCCACATGCTGTAAAAATGCATCCTGCTGGGCTTTGTTGAATCGGTGGATTTCGTCCACAAATAAAATGGTTTTTTTGCGATACATCTTCTGCTGATCGCGGGCCTCCTCGATCACCGACCGGATCTGACGGACCCCTGCGAGTACCGCTGAAAACTGAACAAAGTACGAACTGGTTTCATTTGCCATTATCCTTGCAAGAGTCGTCTTCCCGCTGCCCGGCGGCCCCCAGAGGATCATGGAAAAAATCCGGTCATTGTCAATGGCACTGCGCACCATTGCTCCCTTACCGACAACATGCATCTGGCCGGTAAAATTATCCAGGTGCTTAGGGCGCATGCGCTCGGCCAGCGGCATGGACCGGTGAGCGGTTCTTTTTGCCTGATATTCAAAAATGTCCATAACTGTATATTCTGCGGGAGCAGGCACCCATCGCCCCCCCTTACCGGTTGCGGCTCTGTTTTTTTTTATTTTTGCGAGCGCTCTTTCGCCTGCCAAACTCGATACGGCCGGTCCGCTGGCGGAAGATCACCCGCAACGGGGTTTTATCCAGCCCCGCCTCAGCCCGGATTTGATTGATCAGATACCGCCGGTAGGAAAAATGAACCGCCTCGGGATAATTTACAAAACAGACAAATGTCGGTGGTTTGGAAGATACCTGGGACGTATAATAAAATTTAAGCCGCTTTCCCTTATGCAGGGATGGTTCATTGCGCTTAATGGCTCGTTCGAGGATTTTGTTCATCCGTCCGGTGCCAACGCGCATACTGTACTGACGGTAAACATCATCCGCGTTTTTAAAAATTTTAAAAACCCGTGAACCGGTCAGGGCCGACAGCGTCAAAACAGGTGCAAAATGTAAAAATTTGGCCTCCATTTTCAGCTTTTCCAAATATTCTTTAGCGGTTTTGCTGTCTTTTTCGACAATATCCCACTTGTTCAGCAAAAAAATGCAGCCGCAGCCTTTTTCATAGGCATAGCCGGAAATCTTGATGTCCTGCTCTGTAATTCCGGCATGAGCATCAATGACGATGAGGGCCACATCACACCGGTCAAGGCTTTTCAATGCCTTGATGATGGAAAATTTTTCCAATTTTTGCGACACCTTGCTCTTGCGCCGGATACCGGCGGTATCGATCAATACATACTCTTGTCCGTTGATTGTACAGACACTGTCAATGGCATCCCTGGTGGTTCCGGGCATATCGCTTACCAGCAGGCGTTTTTCACCCAGGATGCGGTTGATCAATGATGATTTACCCACATTGGGCCGCCCCACCACTGCAAGATGGACCATCTCCTCGGAAGCCTCTTCGGTGAAATCCGGCAACTTGCCCACAAGATCATCGAGAAAGTCAGATACCCCGTACCCGTGTTCGGATGATACCGGATAGACTTTTTCAATACCCAGGCTGAAAAAATCATACAGGTGTACCTCCTGTTCGATGCCGTCAATTTTATTAACCACGTAAAATACAGGCCGGTCCGTGTTGCGCAGGATTGCTGCCAGATCCGTATCAAACGGTGATATCCCGCGCTTGCCGTCCAACATCAAAATAATCACATCGGCATCTTCAATGGCCTGGTGAACCTGCCGGCGGATCTGGTCGGCAAACAGATCTTCACCCTGGCGGGCAAACCCGCCGGTATCCACCAGGGTAAACTCAACCTCATCCCAGAGTGCATCTCCGAAATTTCGATCACGGGTGACTCCAGGCAGATTATCCACCAGGGCACCTTTCGAATGGGTGATTCGGTTAAAAAAGGTCGATTTCCCAACGTTGGGTCGACCAACAATGGCTACAATTGGTTTCATAGGTAACACTCAAATAAAATGTTGGGCCGCTTTTGAATCAATTAGCGGATATTCAGTTTTTTCGATAAAGTGGCGTTAAAATCGGATTCTTATAGGGAACATACATTAATCATCACGGGTTGTCGATTTTTTGTTTTTACTTTTTTGCCGGGTTGCCGGTTTTTATCGTACAAATTGATGCCTGACATCATAATGCCATAGAATTTATTGACATTCCACCAACAAAGGGGTAAATATCCGACAATTAAATTACCTCGTTACCTGCCGGATATAGATATTTTTTAAATTAACCGCTACGCCGGAGGAAATATTTTTATGAAATCCATTCATCACTCAACTAAAAAAATTATCGTTCTGTTTGCCTTCCTTTCCATAAGCGCCTGTGCCACTACATCCTACATAGACATCAATTATCACCTGCCCCCTCAATCAACGATTCTGGCAGGCAGAAATATTTATCTGGAAGTGAATGATTCCCGGATCGGACAGCCTCTTTTCGGACCGGCGGCCCAAAAGGCTTTTAAACATTTTACCGGTAAATTTACACTGACCCTGGCCCGGAAAAACAGCAAAGGATTTTTGATCGGTGCCTTTGACTTGCTTCCGCTCTTTCAGGAAACAGTTTCAAGGTATTTGCAGAACATGGGGGCCCAGGCTCCGGCAACACGGGAGAAAAACAAACCTTATCTGAAAATCGATATCACGTCATTTCATCTGGAACTCATCGGCAGAAAATGGATCTCGGATATCACCTATGACGCTTTTTTGATCAGGAATAATCAAATCCTCGCCAAACAGTCTGTCCGCGGACAGGCGGAAAGAGCTAAAATCGCAGGCAGTGCCCAGGGAGAGACCGTCATCGGAGAAATTTTTACAGATGTTATCAATCGGCTTGACATGAATGATCTTTTCCTGAAAACTGAGTTATAGTAAAAAGCCGGCACATTATTTGCAATCACCGACTGTCAGATGGCATGTGAAGGACCGGCTATTCATGATTCATCGGCAGACAGAGGGCCAACATGGGAAAAAAATACATTATCATCGTCTTTATCGTACTCACGGCATGGATCGGCCTCATGGGATACAGGCATTTTCAAAATACAAAAGATGCCCGAAAACATTATGAAGAAACGTATAACCGGATGGAAATAGTTGCGCTTAAGACCCCACGCGGCGGCCTGACGCAATTGGCCATGGTCCTGAACAAGTACCATCAGGAGAATAAACATTACCCGGATAGCTTGATGGATCTGCACCCTGAATATGTCATCAGTAAATCTTTTCTCACCAGAATCAACTGGCAATATAAGCCTGCTGTTGATAATTTTTCCCTTTCCAAGACAGTAACCATAAATAACCGGAAAATCAGCGCCTCCATTGACAAAAGCCTGCGGCCGTCCACGGGTTCAAAAATCATGCTTGCCACTGCAGTTTCCGTAAAAAAAGCCCCTGTTATCGCTCCTTTGCCGGCACCACTGGAACCTGACAATAAACCGCTGGTTGTCGAAACGATCTCTTTTAAGCAACAACAAACACCTGAAGTTTTGCCTGAAATAGAAGTGGAAACATATATTGAAGCCGGGCCCGCATCGCCAATCGCATCCGCATTGAGTAATAAATATCTGGTATGGAAAGATAAAAACGGCACCCTGGGCTTTGGCAACATCAACTATCCGGACAAAAAAAACATCGCCATATGCACTTCAGACAAATGGATGACGCTCGCTAAAACCAGACGTCCGACAGCCAGCCGGAAACAAGGCAGCGAAACAATATCAACCCCGGAGCAAAATCAAACTTCCAACATGGCGCACAACCGGGGCCTCCTGGTATGGAAAAACAAACAGGGCGTCCTCGGCTTCGGAAATGTCGACTATCCGAATCATGACCAGGCTTTTTTTGTTTATGCCGATGGTGACTGGCAGAAGATGAACGGAGGATCAAATGCCCGACAATAAAACCACACCTGTGGTCAGAAACAACAATAACTGCGGATTTACCCTGCTGGAGCTGGTACTGGTTATCCTTATAATCGGTATCCTTGCCCAGATCGGCCTCTCCTATATGGTTAACTTTCAGGCCAAGGTTAAGGATTCCATCGCCATCCATGACGGCCGCAACCTGCTCACCGCCGTCCAGACCAGCTTTGCCAACCGGGAGGTGGTGGATTACGAACATGCACCCGCGGATGGCCGTGGGGTCGGTGCACCGACCGTATTCACCCTGAACCGGGGTGTTATGGCAAAAATTACGGCCGGCAGCGAAAGCGACGGCAGCGAAGGAAACGGATGGTTTGAAGCATATCTGTATCACATCAACGGAACCGACGACCCCGCCACCAGTAGCAAAAAAAGAGAATTTTATTATCTTGTTAATGAAAATCTTAACATTTATTCCCTGCCCTCCTTTTAACTGCCGCAACTGACAATTTTTGTCGTTTGTTGACTTTTCTTGTCATTTTTTTCGATTCTAATCCTGCATTCTCCCTGCACGGTTCCTCTCGGCTGTAATATTTTAAAAATCTGTCCAAAATCATTTTTCCGACTTTTATTTTCTCAACAGCTTGAAAAAACGAGCCTGTAACCTTATTATTATCTTTAATTTACCGATACAGGTCTCTGGGTTAAATGAATTGTAGCCCATACCATCTTACACCTTTGATAAGGAGCACCATTATGTCCGACCAACTCGATCGTTTTGTTAATGAAATGCAAACCCAAATCGATACAGATACGCTGAAAACCTATGGCAAGGCTGCGTTTGACCGCTGGAAATCGCCATGCTGCATGTACAAGATGCAAAACCCCGATGGCCACGGCCGGGTCTTAGGCGATTGTGGCGATACCATACAGGTCTTCCTCAAATTTAACAACAGGGGCCGGGTTAATGAAGCGTCTTTTATCACGGATGGTTGCGGCCCAAGTGGTATCTGTGGCTCTTTTGCAGTGGAAACCGCCATGGGCAAAAGCCAGGAAGATCTCACCGATATAACCGGTGACACCATCCTGGAATTGGCGGGCGGCTTACCCAGGGATGACCGCCACTGCGCCTTTTTGTCTGCTGCGGCCCTGCAGGCGGCCCTGGATGATTACATGAAAAAACAGGTAAAACCAAAAGATTGATGGCTTTGACAAAAAAGGGGAACCCCGGGACCGGCGCAATGAAACAGCCCCCATTTGGGAACGTCAAGGTCGAATTTTGAAAAGTTCAAAATTTTAAACAACGATACCCCCGAAAAGTTTAAATTTTTGAACTTTTCTCGGATATCGCCACCGCCGGAAGATTCAAAAACAAAATCTTAAAAAACCGATTTCAAATAAATAAAGATGTAACCGTCTGAATTATAAACGTTAATAATTTTCCCCAATTTTAAAACCAAAAAATCTCATTGTTGGCAGAAAATTTGCGTATACTACTTTTTAACCTAATAATTTTTTCATCTGTTCTTCTCCTTAACGGCCAGCCGGATATCCGGCTGGCCGTTTTATTTTTGTCGACGCCATAAATTTACCGCTCGAATGCCGTATTAAAGACTGGCATCGGGTGGAATAGGTCTTCAGTATTGATTTATTCCCCTTTATGATATATATCGTTTTAAGTTCCTGATGTTATTGAACTCAGGTTCAACCCTACTGAATAAGGAGGCATCCATGAAAAAAATTGTTGGTTTTGTTGGCTTTGCAACGCTCTTTTTGATTATCCTCACTTCCGGTTACGCCGACGCTGATGTGTTTATGAAAAACAAACAGCATTCGGATGCAATGCAGATTATGGGACAGAACCAGCCTGCCAAAGATGTTTTTGAAACCACCTGGTTCACCCCAAAAGGCTTTCGTAGCGATAATCCGGAAAATTCAGTCATTCTGCTCCTGGACCAGAAGAAAATGGTCATGATCGATCACGCGGACAAAACCTATGTGGAAATGCCTCTTGATATGAATAAAATGATGCCCGAAGGTGGTCAGCAAAATACCGAGAAACAGGCTGCCTTTCAGGGTATGATGAAAAATATGATGAAAATGGATGTAACCGTCGCAGTTACAGGTGAAAAAAAGAAAATTAAGGGCTGGAAATGCGAAAAATTCATTGTGACCATGAAGACCTTTATGGGCGTCATGACCAATGAAATATGGGCCACAGAGGATTTAAAGGTTGATAAAGAAATTTATGCACGCATGGGCTCTTCGATGATGACCGGCATGCCCGGAATGCAGAATTCCATGGAGGACATGACCCGGGAAATGAAAAAAATAAAAGGGGTCCGGGTGTATACAACCATGACTCAGGAGATGATGGGTCAAAAAATTCGGCATACCACCGAGCTTTTGGAGTTTAAAAAGGGCAATGCCCCTGCCGGATTGTTTAAAATCCCCAAAGGGTATCAAAAGAAAACAGCAGGAATGTAATAAACAATAGTTTAGACTCGGATACCGTATGATTCGGGAATCGTGCTGCCGGCGCCGAAGATGCCGTCAATTCGACCATTGGAAAAAACCGTTCGATGGAGTTTTTCTCGGTGCCGGTCAGTTCCTGGTATGCTGCGATAACATTCAGAATTAGGCGTTCGGGACAACCCCATCCCAGGAGCTCCTTCAAATCGATGTCCCCGGCGGTTTTGATGGGCTCATATCTGAATTGTATCGCCGTGTGTATGCGCCGGCCCAACCGGAATCAGCTCCACCCTTTTCGATCCCGGCAATGGCGCTGGCTCTTCCGCCTTCATGGCATCGATCATTTTTCGTGTAAAAGAGAGACCCAACAGGGTATCCACCAGCAGCGACCTGTCTCCATCGACAATCAGCCGGCATTACTGAAATCGCATGAACCGTCGGGCTCGAGCCGACCATTATCCGGAATGTGTGCCTTATGAAAATCAGTCATAAATTAATTTGTGGTTACCTGATAATCGCATTGCTTACAGGAGTTGCCGGTTATCTTTCATTTAAGACTTATAACGATATTAAATATCAATTTGTGCAGTTGGACAAGAGCTCCGCAACTGATTTCAGATCGTCCAATGAGTTACTTCTGGCAATCGAAAAATGTCAGACTTCTGCACAGGATATTATTAAAGACAGATACAGAATTATTTATAAACCTCCTGAAAACAAACAAATCCCGAAGGCAGCTTCCGTTCTCAATGAAATGGACATCAAGACCAATATAGTTAAACTGGGGCAATTTTTATCCAATAATCGGCAGGACGCATCATATACCCTGCCGGATTCACAACACGATGCCGACAGGATATACGGGGAAAAGTTACAAGAATGGCTGAATTTGCGAAAAAATCATTTTTATTATCATTGGAAATATTTATCTCATTTTATCAGTCTGTCTGACCAGGAGCCGAATGCAGCGTATGCTTTTTTTAAAAAAACCCTGGAACCGCACTATCAGGAAAACATCTATCCCATCATTTCTCAATACCGGAAAAACGCTCATGAGCAGATGGAAATCAGAATACGACAAATTCTGAATGAATATATCCCCAACGCCGGCATTATCATTATCCTATCCACAATCGGAACGTTGTTTACCGTAATTTTTCTGGGGATATGGACCTCCCGCTCCATATCCCGCCCAATTCGGCAATTAACCCGGGCGGCCCTTGATATCGGGAAGGGGCAGCTCAACACAAAGATCAGCATCAATTCCAGTGATGAAATAGCATTCTGGCTCAAGCCTTTAAGGGTATGGCACATGATCTGGGGCAAACGACCGTATCCAAATCGTATGTGGACAATATTATCAAGTCCATGCTCGATACGCTGATTGTCGTTGATATAGACCTGACCATTACCAAGGTGAATCAGTCGACCCTGAATCTTCTGGGGTACGATAGAAATGAACTTGTGGGAAGTCCCATCAGCAAAATTCTCGTTGAGGAACAATCACCCCGGCGCTCGAGTATTGGCACACTTATACAAAATGGCGCTATCAGTAACGTCGAAAAAACATATTTAACCAGGGACGGCCGCAAAATACCGGTACTGTTTTCCGGGGCAGTCATGTATGAAGGTAACGGGGAGATACAGGGGATCGTTTGTGCGGCCCGGGATATTGTTGAACGTAAGGAGGCCGAAGTTGCGCTCCAGCGCGCTTACGACGAAATGGAGCTGAGGGTTAAAGAACGGACAGCAGAGCTTTTACAGACAAATAAATAGTTGCAACAGGAGATTAAAAAGCATCAACGCGCCGCAGAAGCCTTGCGTGAGTCAAAAAACAGGCTGCGGTTTCTTTCATCCCATATCTTGAAAGCCCAGGAAGAGGAACGGCGTCGTATTTCTCTGGAACTGCATGATGAACTCGGTCAATCGCTGTCCCTGCTCAAAATGAAACTTGGAAGCATTCAAAGAAAACTGGGCGGCAAACGGCCCGACTTGGCTGAACCACTTAACGAAGCACACCAGTACATTGATTTTACCATTGAGAACGTCAGAAGGCTCTCCCGTGATTTGAGTCCTTCGATTCTTGAGGATCTTGGCTTGTCCGCCGCCATTGACTGGCTGCTCAACGATTTTACCAAATATTATGATATAGAAACAAATGTTGATGCCAAGGATATCAGCGACTGTTTTTCTCTTGAAAAACAGATTATTATTTATAGAATATTTCAGGAGGCATTGACCAATATCACCAAGCATGCGGACGCCGACAAGGTTGAAGTGCTGATCAAAGGAGATGGCCGTAAAATTCTTTTTTCGATTCGGGATAATGGCCGTGGTTTTGACTATAAAGCGGTTTTGGCCCGTGAGTCGATTGAAAAAGGACTCGGATTGCCGGCCATGTATGAAAGGGCTCTGATGCTCGGCTCTTCCCTTGAAATCGAATCGCAGGACAGGAAAGGAACTCAGATATCTTTTTCAGTTTCAGTGTCATTGTAGACCGTTGCAAATAAATGACTATAAATTTTAAATAAAATGAACAGCCGCCGCCAATAGGTACAAGGGGATTTTGTATGAAGCACTATAAGGTTATTCTTGCAGATGATCATTTAATGTTTCGCCAGGGGATCAAAAAAATTCTTGAGGAGATTGGTGATATTGAAGTTATTGGAGAAGCCCGTGACGGTCTTGAATTGTTGTCTCTGGTGAAAAAATCACTGCCGGATATCGTCATTCTCGATATTTCGATGCCTAAGATAAGGGGGATTGAGGCAACCCGGGAAATTAAAAAAATTGATGCTAAAATTAAAGTACTGATTTTGACTATGCATAAAAGCAGAGAATACCTGTTTCATGCGATTTCCGCCGGTGCCGAAGGCTATCTGCTCAAGGAAGATGCTGATTCGGAACTGTTTTCAGCAATTGAAAATATCCGCCGGGGAAAGGCCTATATTTCGCCAATCCTCAATGCTGAACTGGCCGATAATTTTATCCGGATGTGCCGGGGCGATCACAAAGGACCATCTGAAAAACTGACTTCCCGCGAACGGGAAGTCCTTAAGCTGATTGCGGAAGGTCAGACCAATAAAAAAATCGCGGACCTGCTTTTTATCAGTATCCGCACGGTGGAAAATCATAGAGCCAATATTATGCGGAAACTGCAGTTTAAAAACACTTCTGATATTGTAAAATATGCTATTCGAAAAAAATATATCAGTATTTAAGCTGATTGAAATATCTGCCCAAACAGCACATTTCGGGTCAGGGATTACTCTTCTTTGAGTCATTGACTGTACAGCAAAAAATGTTCGTTTTTGTGTATTTTTCATTCCATCCATCGACAGATATCTCAGCAACTGTGTTTCTTGCCGCGATGCCTCCATAACTGCGGATGTAAAGAACTCGCGCAAAAAAACGTCACATTTTAAGTGTCTACACATCCTGCACGGCTGCGTTTTAAAAATCGGAATATACCTGATATTCCTGCGTTTTTACGTCATGCCGGCTGGCTCAACACTGAAAACTTGCCAACTTATTTTTGCGCAAACCTGAGTAATTCAAGCTATTTCAAATGGGTGCGGCTCTTATAAAACAAGTTAAAACTACTGCAAATAGAGGTGTTCA
>CAYQNS010000124.1:0-11887 GCA_964418755.1 uncultured Desulfobacteraceae bacterium | reverse complement strand
TGATCAAAGCGAAAATTCATAAACAGGCCGGGTGCCATACGTTTCGCCACAGCTTCGGAGTCTACCGCTTACCTGCCACGCATTTGCTTGAACAGGGCACGAATATCCGTGTGGTTCAAAAACTGATGGGCCATGCCGATGTGAAAACCACTGAAATTTATACCCATGTCATGAAAAGTGATATCGATTCCGTTACAAGCCCTCTGGATACCTTATAAACATTCCTAATGGTGTGCATTTTATTTTTACTTGACATGCGGATTATTTTCGAATATTAATTTTTTTAAAACACTGTTTTGCACATTAGAACAGTGGCGCTTATTCTGGTCTTAAAATTCAATAGAAACAGGAGTCAAAACAAGTGAATCAAGCCTATACTGTCTTTTTCGCCGGCATCGGAGGCGTTTTTATAGGAATGACCATGCTCTATATCTCCATCCGGCTGACGGCCGCGCTTTCCGATAAAATCGATACCGGACAGTCTCGAACAAAAGAAAAAAAGGAGAAAAAATAGTGGCCGCCCTGTTGTCGCTGTTTAAAACCTCCGGCTTTATCTATCTGACGCCCGGCATGATCATCATGTGGGTCATCGCTTTTGTGCTCATCTATCTGGCCATTGCCAAAGATTACGAGCCGCTGCTTCTGCTGCCCATCGGCTTCGGCATCCTGCTGGCCAATCTCCCCCTGGCCGGACTCATGGAACCTGATGAAGGCCTGCTGTGGCGATTTTATCACTACGGAATTCAGTGGGAAATCATCCCGCCGCTAATTTTTTTAGGGCTGGGTGCGTTGACTGATTTTGGGCCCCTGCTGGCAAACCCCAGGCTTATCTTTCTGGGAGCCGGAGCCCAGGCCGGAGTTTATCTGACTTTTTTTGCAGCTCACGCCATGGGGTTCAGCATCAAAGAGGCGGCCACCATCGGTATCATCGGGGGTGCCGACGGCCCCACCACCATCTTTCTGGCCGCCAAACTGGCCCCGCACATGCTTGGAACCTGTGCGGTGGCGGCATATTCCTACATGGCCCTGGTGCCGATTATTCAGCCGCCCATCATGAGGCTTTTGACTTCCAAACAGGAACGCGTCATCAAAATGAAAAAATCCCGCAAGGTGACGGCCCTGGAAAAGCGGCTCTTTCCCATCGTAGCCACTATCGTTATCATCCTGTTGATTCCGGCCTCAGCGCCGCTCATCGCCATGTTCATGATCGGCAACCTTTTCCGGGAGGCCAAAGTCGTGGAAAGGCTGACCCATACGGCCGGAAATGAACTGCTGAATATTGTTACCATATTTTTAGGACTACCGGTGGGGGCCACCATGAATGCGGAAAACTTTCTTAAACCGCAGGTTGTTTTCATTTTTTTCCTGGGGCTTTTCGCCTTCATGATCAGTACCGCCACCGGGATACTGCTGGCCAAGCTCATGAACCTGTTTTCCAAAAACAAGATCAACCCCCTTTTGGGTGCTGCCGGCGTCTCGGCCGTGCCCATGGCGGCTCGGGTGGTTCATAAGGAAGGGGCTAAGGCCGACAAAAAAAACTATCTTCTGATGTACGCCATGGGGCCCAATGTGGCCGGCGTCATCGGCACGGTCATCGCAGCCGGCATTTTTCTCACCCTGCTGCGTTGATAGGTTACTGATTTCAATTTTCGATTTTTATCACTTACCAAACTCTTATATTAAAACGGAGGAAAAATTATGGCGGAAGAAATTTTAGCCCCCCTGGCGGGCAAGATAATCCAGATTCAGATCAAACCCGGCGAGGCTGTGGAAGAGGATGACGATGCATTGGTCATCGAGGCTATGAAAATGGAAACACCGGTATACATCCCATGCGACGGCACCATCAAAGAGATCTCGGTCAGTGTGGGCGATGAAGTGGAAGAGGACGATGTACTGGCTGTTATCGACAACTGAACCCTGGTGCAAGGAGCAGAATCATGAGACCCTATTTTGAAAAAATGCCCGACATCGGCAAGTCGCTGAAAAAGGGCCAGATCAAAAGAACCGAAGAAAACCTCAACCAGCTTAAGCAGGCTGAAGAAGAGATTAACACCGAAGTCGAAAAAGTCAAAAACGCGGGTTTTCCCACCGAAAAAATCAATGCCCGGGGCCAGATGACCGTGTGGCAACGGCTCGAATACCTGGTGGATACGGGCACCTGGTGCCCGCTGCATACGCTTTATAACCCGGCGGACAACACCGAAGGCACCACCAATGTCATCGATGGCCTGGGCAAAATATCCGGGCGATGGGCCGTGATTATCGGTTTTGACAACAAGGTCATGGCCGGAGCCTGGCTCCCCGGACAGTCGGAGAACATCCTGCGCGTGACCGATCTTGCCAAACGATTGAATATTCCGCTGGTGTGGCTGGTGAACTGCAGCGGTGCAAAACTGCCTGAACAGGAAAAATTCTATGCCAACCGCCGGGGCGCAGGCACGCCTTTTTTCAGGCATGCCGAACTGGAGCAGCTTGGTATCCCGGTGCTGGCCGGCATATACGGCACCAACCCGGCCGGCGGCGGCTATCAGAGCATCAGCCCCACGGTTTTGTTTGCCCACAAGAACTGCAATATTGCCGTGGGCGGAGCCGGTATTGTCAGCGGCATGGCTCCCAAGGGCTCTTTTGACCTGGAGATGGCCGAGGGCCTGATTGAAAAGGCCAAAAAATTCAAGGCAAAACCCCCGGGATCGGTCAAGACCCATTATGACGAAACCGGTTTTTTCCGGTTTGTTTATGAAGAAGAAAAAGGGGTGTTGGACGGTCTCAAAGACTATATGACAAAAATACCGGCCTATGACCCTGAGTTTTATCAAGTTGCCAAACCTGCCGAACCCAAATTCCCTGCAGAAGATCTCTACCGCCTGCTGCCCCTGGAACCCAAGCAGGTCTATGATTTTGATCAGATTCTTGCCCGGTTTGCCGACGGCAGCGAACATATGGAGTTTCGCCCTGACTACGGACCCGAAGTTTACACCGGGCTTTGCAAGATCAACGGCTTTCTCATGGCCTGCATCGGCAACCGCCAGGGCTATCTCGGCAAAGGGTACCCTGAGTATGCCGATTATCCGGCCATGGGCGGAAAGTTATATCGCCAAGGCCTGATCAAAATGAATGAATTCATTACCCTGTGCGGCCGTGACCGGATACCCATTGTGTGGATTCAGGACACCAGCGGAATCGATGTCGGCGACCTGGCGGAAAAAGCCGAACTTCTGGGCCTGGGCCAGTCCCAGATCTATTCGATTCAGCAGACCGATATTCCCATGATGCTGATTGTCCTGCGCAAGGGAACCGCCGCAGCCCATTATGTATTAGGCGGCCCTACAGCCAACCGCCACAACGCCTTTACTCTGGGCACCGTGGCCACGGAAATCTATGTCATGCACGGTGAAACAGCAGCCGTGGCTACCTATGCCCGCCGCCTGGTCAAAGAAAAAGATGCCGGACGGCCACTGGACCCGGTAATCGATAAAATGAACCAACTGGCCGGCGAATATCATGACAATTCCAGACCGTTGTTCTGTGCCGAAACCGGTCTGGTGGATGAAATCGTCAACATGGCGGATCTGCGCAAATATGTTATCGCTTTTGCCGGAGCCGCATACCAGAATCCCAAATCCATCTGTCCCCAGCACCAGATGATCCTGCCCAGAATCATCAAGGGATAGTTTGGTTTGACATGCTAAAATCTACCTGCTAAAGCACTTTGCATTGTTAAATTTTAATTCAACGGAGGAGGTAAAAAAAACTATGCGGAAATGGTCTTTTATAACAGCAATATTTGCCGGAATTGCCGTACTTTTTATTTCAGCCGGTATTTATGCCGGCACCACGGTGCCTGATGTCATCAAGATGGACAACCCGGCCTATGAAAAGCACACAAAATCCATTATCATGTTTACCCACAAACAGCATTCGGAAGAGTATGTCGAGGCCTACCCTGAATTTTTTAAATCCGGTTGCGGTGAGTGCCACCACGATGAAAACGGCAAACCTCTGGAGTTGAAAATAGGTGACCCTGTCCAAGGATGCATCGAATGTCATAAGATACCGGGTGAACGGCCAAAAGGCAAGGATGTGCCCAAGCTGAAAAAAAAGGAACGGCTTGAGTATCATGCCGAAGCCCTGCATTATAACTGCAAAGACTGCCATAAAAAGTTCAAGAGAAAGACTAAAACCAAAAAAGCACCCACAACCTGCACCAAGTGCCATCCAAAAAAGAAAAAATAATAATCCGAATCCAAAAAAGGCGACCGTTCCAATTCCGGACGGTCGCCTTTTTTTTATCTATTAGATCTTTCACAGGCCGCCGGTCATTTGTCCGGCGCAATTTTAGCCCTGTACTTTCGAGCATTGCCTACCAGGGCACCGGCCCAAGAGGGGGTTCCCAGTGCATGAAGGTGGGTATAGGTGCCCAGAACATTTTTATAACACACACCGTCCCGTCCATGGATGAATCCAGTGCCCCGCTGCATGGAAAAAACAAGATTTTCATCCTCTCCGTGCCATTCGAGCACCCGCGAATAATGAAATTCATGGCCTTTAAAGTTGGTACCGATATCAAAATAGGGATTCTCGCCTTCAACGGCAATAACGGTATATCCGTGCCCCTGCGGTTTTTTGGAAAAACCGAATACCGCCGGCAGAACACCCGCCATGGGATATTCTTTCCCCCCAAAAACGAGTTCTAAGCCCAGATACATCAACCCGCCGCATTCGGCATATATGGGCAGTCCCTTATCCGCCTGTTCTTTCAACTGATTCCGAAAGGTGATATTGCCGGACAATTTTTCGGCATGGGTTTCAGGAAAACCGCCTCCGATATACAGGGCATCCACAACCGGCAGTCCACCGTCTGAAAGCGGACTGATAAAAACAACTTTTGCACCTGCTGCAATCAGCGCTTCGATATTTTCAGGATAATAAAACTGAAAGGCGGAATCCCGGATAACACCGATGACGGGAGTTGAATCATCGTGGGTTGGTTGAAGTTTTGAACCGATATTTTCCAATGGCCTGTTTTGATCATCGAAATCCGGGCAGGGCGTACAGTCGGCCATATCGACAATGGCCTCCAGGTCCAGATATTTTTGAGCCGTCAGGGCCGCCGCTTCAATGGAATCAATGGCCCAATTATGTTCCGGCGTCGGTACCAGCCCCATATGCCGTTCCGGAAAATTCTGCCGGCCCAGTTTGGGCAAGGCACCGAGAACCGGTATACCGCAGTATTGCGCTATACTGGCACGAATAATGGCCTCATGCCGGGCCCCGGCAACACGGTTTAAAATAACCCCTTTTAAAGGAACCTTGCGGTCAAAAGCCATACAGCCCGCCAAAACCGCCGCCAGTGTTCGCGTAGTTTTGGTGCAGTCAAGGCATAATATCAGTGGGGTTCCAAGAAGTTTGGCAAGTTCGGCCGTGGTGGTAAGGCCCCGGGTATCGATGCAGTCATACAGTCCGCGGTTGCCCTCTATAACAGCAATTCCAGACGGGCTGGTGTGTGTATAAAAGGAGGAAAGCAGGGCGTCCCGGTCAATCAGGTAGGAATCCAGATTATAGCAGGGCCGGCCTGCCGCCAGTGCAAGCCAGCCCGCATCAATATAATCCGGGCCTTTTTTAAAAGGCGAAACTAAATGACCGCGCTTTTTTAATGCGGCAATAATGCCGATGGACAAAATGGTTTTGCCAGACCCGCCGCGCAGGGCCGATATGATGATTCCCTTACATCTCATGTTAGACCCCTGCAACGGATCTGAAAACCTTTACTTATAAAGAAATCATTCGTCTTCGTGTTCGGCTGAAGCCTGTTTTCCGGTTCCGGGCAGCCCATACATGGAGGTGCTTCCGCTGGACCAGTATTCCAACACGCCGTCTATTATAAGCCTGTTGACTGTTTTTTTGGCAATTCTGGGTTTTTCCCCGAGAATTTTGGCCAGATCGTTAAAATAAAATTTGGATTTGATTTTCAGCTTTTTGGTCAGCGACTGAACAATGAGTTCTTTTGCCTCTTCATATTCCATACTGAACCTCTCTTCTTCATGTTTCGGGACACACACTCAGTGTGCCCCGAAACCAATTGCTTTTTTTAAAACTTGAACTGTGATGTCTGCCGCCATGTGTAATAGGCGGGATCACGGAAATCATCGATAAGATGATGCGTGAATTCAAGCTCACATTTCTCAAAAAATCTTTCCCAGCCGATTCTCTCTGCCCATTCACCCAGACGCTCATACTTGTTGGCGTCGGCCGCATAAGCTTCGACAATCCGCTTTATGGTATCCGTCATGGTGGGCCAGCGCGGCATCTCATTGGGAATAAAAGCCACAACAACCTTGGAGAACTTGGGTGCGCTGATCCGATTGGAGACCTTGCCGCCAACCATGAGAACGATTCCGTCACCTTCCGTATCTGCAAGCGGCATGGAGGGACACATGGTGTAGCAATTACCACAGAACATGCACCGTTCTTCCTTTACCGCGACACTTTTTACGGTGGTTCCGTCAGCCAGTTCCACCTTGGCCGGCTTAATGGCGGCGGTGGGGCAGGCAGCGATGGCCAGGGGAATTTCGCACATCTTGTCCAGGTATTCATGATCCAGCAGAGGGGGCTTACGGTGATATCCCAAGATAGCGATATCAGAGCAGTGAACCGCGCCGCACATGTTCAGGCAGCAGGCCATGGAGACCCTGAGATGGGCCGGCATCCGCATGGTTTTGAAATCATCATAAAGCACGTCCATGGTAGCCTTGACCGTACCGGATGCATCCGTTGCCGGAGTATGGCAGTGAATCCAGCCCTGGGTATGGATGATGTTGGTAATTCCGGCGCCGGTGCCGCCGATGGGAAATTTATTGCTGCCCGCGGCAAACTTGCGGCTTTCCAGATCCTTTTTCAAGGGGGCGACTTTTTCCTTATTGTCCACCATAAACTCGATATTGTTACGAGTGGTAAAGCGGACATGCCCGTCGCAGTGTTTGTCTGCGATTTCGCAAATTTCACGAATATGCGTGGTACTCATGAGCCGGGCGCCACCACATCTTATCGTGTAAACCTCGTCACCGGTTTCGGAAACATGTACCAGTATGCCGGGTTCCAGGATTTCATGATACAGCCACTTGCCTTTATTTTTTGCAATAACTTCCGGATAAAACAAATCATATTTTTTCGGGCCGATGTCGGTAATTCTATCTGCCATCGGTTTGTCAGGATTATAACCTGAAGATACAAATGCCATGGTCTCACCCCCCTTATCTTAGATGGTGTTTTCTATATTCATTGATATCGCGCTTCCATCCACCCTCAACCTCATCTTCCTTCCAGAAAATGTAGGGGTTGGTCCGCGGTTCCTGAACCATCTGCGGCACCGGTTTGAAGCCGGTTACCTCGAGCAGTTTCTGGAAACCCTGTCGTTTCATGAGTTCACCCAGCCGCTCACGGTTCTTGCCCTCTTCCATCCACCAGTCCCAGATCGGTTCGATCACGGTTTCCTTGATTTCGGTATACGGCTCTTCCACTTTAATGAAGGGAACGATCAAAGAGCCCATCTGAGCGCCGTCAAGGATTGGAGCCTTTGCGCCGGCCAGAATCGATACCCCCCGGTCATTTCCGATCCGCAAAGCACGCGGCATGACGTTGATGCAGTGCATGCAGCGGGTACATTCACGGGTATTGATCAAAAGTTTACCGTCTTCCATCTTCATACAGTTGGTGGGGCAGAGACCGATGACTTCTTTTTCGATATCAAACGGGCCCCAGTCACGGCCGGAATGAGCACCGGCATTGGAGGGTAGTTCCCCGCCGATATACCCCTGAACCGCTTCCTGATCAATGCGGATATCATCGCGCCAGGTTCCGATAAAAGAAAGGTCGGAGCGGGCAATGGATGCAACGCAGCAGTTGGGGCATCCGTCGAATTTAAACTTGAATTTGTACGGGAAGGCAGGACGATGGAGTTCGTCCTGATATTCCTGGGTCAGGTTGTAGCAAAGATCCTGGGTATCGTAGCAGGCATATTCACAGCGGGCCTGGCCCACACAGTCGGCCGGGGTTCTGAGGTTGGAGCCGGAGCCGCCCAGATCCTGGTCCAGATTATGGGTCATTTCATAAAAAATTTCTTCCAGCTGGGGGGTGGTAGTGCCGAGAAAAATAATATCCCCGGTGGATCCGTGCATGTTGGTCAGTCCGCTGCCGCGAAAATCCCACAGGTCACACAGTTGTTTCAAATACTCGGTGGTATAAAATTTTCCGGCGGGATGATTGACGCGCATGGTATGAAAATGTGCCACGCCCGGAAACTTCTCCGGCTGATCGCAGTACCTGCCGATAACGCCGCCGCCGTATCCGAATACACCGACGATTCCGCCATGCTTCCAGTGGGTTCGGCCATGCTTGTAGGAAAGTTCAAGAACGCCCAGAAGATCGTCCACAGCGTCCTGGGGAATCTGGTATTCAATATTCTTTTCATTCTTGGCCCTGGTTTCCGCCTCCTGTTTGAGGTCGGACACGAAACTTGGCCACTGTCCAGATTCCAGCTGGTCCAGCAAAGGTGTTTCATGCTTCATCTTGTATTACCTCCATTTCTGTTAATAATTAAGCACATGAACTTTAGCAAATGTAATCAATGGGGATTTAGCAGGTCACCTCCTCTCGAATACTCTATTGTTTACCTTTTTTATTTTACTTACCATGTAACAATTATAATGAATGTGGATTGATTAATCATGCAAAGGAAAGATATAAAATTATTATTTCAGGTTGTCAATAAAAAAGCATGGATTCAAACAGTTAAGAAAAATTGAAAAACCCGTAGTCCCTAATACACAATACTTTGTTTTTAATACCGCCGCATATCCTCTATATTGTGTGTCGATCCATATCGGTCACGCTTCTATAAAGACAGGCGGCATATTGATCCAAATTGAACCGAATCAAGGGCAGATCCGGAAGGCTCGCATCATATCGGTTTACCACGGATACAATCATATCGATCCATTCGGCTCTTGATACAGCGGCCAGATATTCCCGGCATCCTTCAACGATTTCCCTGGGGATCAGTCCGACTTTTACCTGCAGCATCAACCCCTTAAAAAAACCATCCACAGACCCGGCAACGGCTCTATCACCCGCCCATGTCGGATCTCCGACACCATCAAGCCGGTCAAGCCCCATGTGCAGAGAAAGATCCAGCAAAAAAAACTGCAGGGCCTCAAGCATGAGATGAACATCCGGTTGGGCATTTTCAAATAAGGGAGCGTATTGCCGGACGGTGATAAGCTTCATGATGATCCGGCCCCTGTCCGGCCTTATCACGAAATCACCGGCGGCATGATGCCAGGCGGTGATCCGTTCAAAAGTTGCCGGGTTATAATACGCTGTCAGGATCAAGGCGGCCCGGGTATATACTTCGCCCGTCTGTTCCGGTGACAAAAAGTGTTTTGCCGGCCTACCGTCCCAGACGATGATCCGACTGTTACCGTCCCCATTACCCCGGGACAGATGAAATTCATGATAACCCTCAAACCATTGCCCCAGAAACATACCGAAATCCCGGCCGCCATCAATACACACCTCGCCACGGGCATATACTTTCGGGAGAAAAAAATAAGGAAAACGGGTACATAGGAGATCCAATGCAGTGGCTTCTTTTTTAATCATCTCCCGGGCAGTGGCGGAGACTGCCACATTTAATACAAAAGAGCTGAGCTTTCCGCAATTAATTTCAATACGGGCCGGATGGTAGTACTGGCCGTGTTTGACCAGAAAAACGCGAATCGCCTGAATCTGTTCAATATCGCCATTGCCACGGCCAACACAATATAAGGCCGTAACAACTGCCTTGTATTGATCACGCTCTAAAAAAACTCGGACAGCTTCAAAATAGTCTCCGTACGTAAGCGGCCTGACGGCAGATTCCGGCTCCAGCGGTGTTCTGTTGATCGGCAGCGCAGATCTCCATTTTGGGCCACCCGGCCGTATCGAATATTTCTCGTTGGCAAGAAAACAACTGAATTCAGGTTTACGGGTCATGGTTGCCAAATAAATCACAACGATTAAATCACAAACAACTTCAGACTATTGGATATTGTAGTTTGAGATTTATTTGTTATTTGCGGCGTATGCCTTTTTCAACAGCACCGGTTTATCCGGGTTATAATAATTTTTTTACTGCCATACGTTTTTATTTTCGATGCGCCTGGATCTCTCTTACTATTTCCGGAGCGACTTCATACCCCAGTTCCAGAGCCCTGTCAAAATGCCTGATCGCCTTTGCCGGCTCTTTGTTTTCAAGATATGCAATGGCCAGGTTATTATGTGCAATGGAAAAATCAGGTTCAACCTCCAGTGCCGACAGGCTTGTTGCAATGCTTTCTTTGATCATCCCTTTCATCAGATAGGCATTGGCCAGAGTCGTAAAGGCCTGGACAAATCTGAAATTAAACGCCGTGGCTTTTTTAAGGGCCGTAATGGCCTCATCAATATTGCCGTTTTGCATCTCAACAAAACCGATATTCCCCCACCCTTCGGAAAACCCCGGTCTCACCTTGACTGCCTGCCGGTTATAGGTAAGACATCCTTCCAGGTCATCACGGCGCAGGCAGATGGCACCCAAATGAACATAGGCTTCCGCCAGATTCGGACTACATTCAATGGCTTCCTGCAGTTCCTGTTCGGCCTGGTCATATTTTTGCAGTCCCAGCAAGGCCACGGCCAGGTTATAATGCGATGTGCCGCAATCAGGGTTTGACGCGATTGCCATGCGCTGCTGGGCGATATACTCTTCGGCGTTTTTTGCTTTTTCCATATTTTATATCCTTTAATAAAGATGGTGCTTTTTAGTTTTGGCAAGCCTTATCCGTAAAGCTGTTCTGGGTTATTATGACAACCCGACCTTGTCAAGTAAAAAGGTGTTAACAAATTACCGTACAAAAACAAACTTTCCTCATTTATCCATCAGACTCAGCCAAAAACACTTTTTACGAGACCCTCAAACTTGATTTTGCAATTTTTTCGATCAACCGTACCTTTTTTCTTGACATAACACTACAGTTTTCCTAGATTCAGGTTGTTATTACTAAGATTGCCAAAGACCCTTTAGCCATAAGCAGGGAGAAATTATGCAACCAGGTTGTTATACCGCACTGATAACCCCTTTTAAAAAAGGCCAGGTAGATTACGATGGTCTTGACCGTCTTACCGCTTTTCAGATAGAAAATGGCATCAGCGGAATTCTGGCCGTCGGAACCACCGGAGAAAGTCCTACGCTTTCATGGAACGAGCACAATGATGTGATTGCCGCCATTGCAAAAAATTCAACCGATCAATGTATCTGTATTGCAGGTACCGGCAGCAACAATACAACAGAAACCCTGGCCGGGACCGAGCACGCCGCAGGCGTGGGGGCAAAAGCAGTACTTCTGGTCGATCCCTACTACAACGGCCCCAGCTCCCTTGAAATACGCAGGGAGTATGTGGCGCCGGTGGCAGACGAGTTCCCCGAACTTACAATTATCCCCTATGTTATTCCGGGCCGTACCGGTGCTCAACTGCTGCCGGAAGATCTGGCACTTCTTTTCCGGGAGTTCAAGAATGTAAATACGGTCAAGGAAGCCACCGGAAATCTGGAAAATATGAAAAAAGTCAGGAAATGCTGCGGAGACGATTTTCTGATCCTGTCAGGTGACGACCCCCTGACATCTCAAATGATGACCGATCCCGACATATCTGCCGGCGGTGCCATCTCGGTAATCACGAACATCGTTCCCAAAGCAGTTGCCGACATGATCCGGCTGCTCAACAAAGGAAAACCGGCCGAGGCTGCAAAACTGAAATCGGCACTGACCCCGCTGTTTGGTCTGGTGACCGTAAATACCATGGAAAAAAC
>CAYQNS010000123.1:0-11905 GCA_964418755.1 uncultured Desulfobacteraceae bacterium | reverse complement strand
GGGTTTTTTCTGAATGAAACGGGCAAAGTCCAACAAAATTTTTACCGGTTTTTTTGAGTACTACCGATTCCGAAACAACTTCGATTATATCTGCGGCGTTTTCAATGGCTCGAATGGTTTCTTCGGGAATAAAATTGGCCAAGGCACCCACCTTCTTTAAAAGACAAATGGAATGATAAAAATACCGGAAGGATCATACAGTATAAAAGCATCAACCAATATCATCTGAAAAACATTTATGTTATCTGGATAAAATAAGTACTGAAATTATTCTTGTCAACAGGGTTTTTCGACAGCGCTAATTTCAAACAAAAAAATATTGCGTTGACTACCTGCAGGTCAGAGGAAATTCTTCACACAGTTCCTCAAGGCCTTCAGCAGCCATCTGCAGGGCCGTAACCCACCGCCCTTTCCTTTTTACAAACGTCCTTAAATTCAAAAAATTTTTATCCAAAGATTTTTGGGTTTCATCAAATTTTCCACTCCACAGGATCCGGCCGCTGTCCACCTTGATAATATGAATATCAAAGATAACCGCGGCCGGATACTCAACGGAATATTTTCGGCCGAGGCGTTCCTGGAATCGATATATATGTCCGGTCACCACCACATCAGCACCAAGGATACGCCCGGTTTCGACAAATAGTTCTTTTTCCGACAATGTCTTATGGTTTGGATGGGTCAATTCCGAGACCACTCCCAACGCATTGGATGGCGGTATCATCCGGCAGTCCCACATATTGTTTATCAGTATTATCAAATGGCGGGTAAGGGTATTTTCGGCACCCTCGGCAATTTTGCCCGTTATGTAAACATTCCCGTCGAGAGGGCAGCGAATACTTACATTTTCGCCGTAAACGGCCGCCATATTTTTAAACGGCATTACCAGAAGCGATTCTACCGGCAGGGATTCAGGAACAGCCGCCTTTTTTCCGACAATGTTTTTGCATGCGTTTCCAAAAACACAGATTATGATTCCGAGTATTATGCAACTGATTATTTTATACGATATTACTGTTTTCGGCATATGGATACACCAGGCACAAGTTGATTATTTTGTAATATGCGTCCCTATATCCGGATAAACTGTTGAAAAAGGCGTACGCCGCAAATTACAAATTACAAGCATTAAATTCCAAATAAATTCCAAAACACAATGTTCAAATCTCAAACACGATCAATAGCCAAAGCCGGATAATCCGGTGCAGTTGAATAAGGCATACGCCGCAAATTACAAATAGTCTGAAGTTGTTTGTCATTTGGCTTTTGGCTATTGTGATTTGTTTATCATTTTCATTTTGGTTGTTTTGACATAAAAACGCAAAATATCGAATATAAACGCCTGAGAAAAAACACTTATAATATTCCTTTTGAAGAACGGACACCGGCAAGGCGTTTGTCAAAGGATACGGCGTGATCAAGGGATCGCCCGAGGGCTTTGAAGACCGCTTCCATGACATGGTGGTCGTTTTCACCATATTTAACGTTAATATGAAGATTCAGACCTCCTTTTACGGAGAAGGACCGGAAAAATTCCTTGGCCAGAGCCGTATCAAAAACAGTTCCGGCGTTCATGGCATCAGGAACATGATAAACAAGAAAAGGGCGATTTGACAAATCAACGGTTACCTCTGCCAGCGCATCATCCATGGGTGTAACCGCATGCCCGAATCGGTTGATTCGCTTGCGATCCCCTAACGCCTTATCAAAAACGGTACCCAAAACAAGCCCGATATCCTCGACCGTGTGATGAAAATCAACATCCAGGTCTCCCCGGGCTCTGATAACAAGATCGAAAAAACCGTGGACCGAGAAGAGTGTAAGCATGTGATCAAAAAAAGGAATTCCCGTATTCACATCGGCCTTTCCGCTGCCGTCCAGGTTCAGTTCAACTCCGATGTTTGTTTCGTTTGTCTCTCGGTCAATAGATGCCTGCCGCCTCGCAGATATATTTTTCACGATTCTCTCCATTATATTTAAACATTTTCAAAACAGGGCGGATACATTTGGGAAATGATGTGCAACGATTGCGCAGCACAGGTCTTCAAGCTGCTACCTTTTATAATATTTCATAAAAGCATCCACTACCACCGGATCAAACTGGCTGCCGGCACCATCGGATATGATTTGCAAAACTTTTTTTTCGTCCATTTTTTTCCGGTATGCCCGATCGGAACTAAGGGCGTCATAGACATCGGCAAGTGACAATATCCGGGCCAGCAAAGGGATCTTGTCACCTTTCAGTCCATCGGGATAGCCGTTGCCGTCAAACCGCTCATGATGACAACGGATGATCTCCTGCTCTCTTTCCCAAAGTCCCATCTGACTAACAATATCGGCACCCATGACCGGATGCTCTTTGATGATCTCGTACTCTTCGTCGGTCAGCCTGCCCGGCTTGAGCAAAATCTCATCCTTGATTCCAATCTTACCGATGTCGTGCAGGCGGCCGGCAACATTGAGAATATCAATTTCTTCGCTGTTGCATCTCATTTCTTCGGCAATGGCAATGGCAACATCCGTTACCCGGTCTGAATGCTGCTGGGTATAAGGGTCCTTGACTTCGGTGGCTTTTACAAATCCGTAAAGAGTGGAAAAAAGGTTTTCATAAATATTTTCATACAGCGCCAGGTTTTCAATGGCCGAAGCTGCTTTTTGAAGCATAAAGGAAAGATAGTACAGATCTTTTTCTGAAAATTCATAGTCCCCTTGCCTGATAACAGCAGCCAAAACGCCAAAAATATCGTCCCGTATATTCATTGGCACTACTACCATGGAGCCAATGGTTTCCGGTAATCCGTGAGCATTCCTGCCAACCGGGATCAAAAGCGGAAGATCTTCCTGCGCGGTTTCCATTATCAGCTTTTCAACGGCATCTTTTTCATATAAGCCTAAAGGAGAGATCGGGTCGGCACAAAAGCCGGGATCGTCTCTTATGCCCTGATATTCCGATATGTCGCAAGTAACTGCCGCAGATGCTGCAACTTCAAATGGGCGGTTTGCCTTGCTGTTCATGATAAAAAATCGCGACTCATCTGCCGGAGTCATTTCCCGAGTGATATCAACAATGCGTTTGAATATAAGTGAACTCGAATTCATTGTTGCAAAATCGCTCATAATCGTATTCATAATGCCCAGGTCATGGATTCTGGAGAAAAGTTCGCTATTCAACTTTTCAAGTCGCTCTTTTCCCTCCACCTCTTTTTTGAGAATTATGTTTTCAATAAAGAGTTTTCGTTCACGCAAAACCCTTCTCAAACAGATTTCCATCTGGCTCAGGTTGACCGGTTTGATTAAAAAATCCACCACCCCGTTTTTCATGGTCCGAATTGTATTTTCCAACGAGGGATAGCCTGTCATGATCACGACAGGTATAGTGTTGTCATTTTTATATATATGGCCGGCAAGTTCAATACCATCCATTTCCGGCATGTTAATATCCGTAAAACAACAGTCGATTTTTTCTTTTTCCAGTATCGAAACAGCCTGCCGCCCGTTACATGCCGTAAAAATCTGATATCCCTTGAATTCAAAAAACTCAGACGCAACGTCTAAAATACTTTTTTGGTCATCCACAAAAAGAATTTTTTCTTTTATTTCAGTGCTCATGATTTTGAAATTTGAATTGAATTATATTTTTTTTGTTTGTCCGTTTTCAGTTAAAACATTAAATTTTCAACCTATGTATCTTCCCGGGAAACTGCTTATCAAGGTATTTTCCCAGCTCCAGTGAGCATCGTGCCACACCTAAAATATCAATGCCGGTATTAATGTTCAGTGATTTTAAAAGATACGCCGTATCCTCGGTAGCTATATTACCGGTTGCGCCGGGAACAAAAGGACATCCCCCCATGCCGCCTAAAGCGGTATCAAAAATTTTGATACCGCTTTCTATACCGGACATGACATTGACCAGGCCCAGTCCTCGGGTATCGTGAAGGTGAAGGCCGATGGGAATATTGCCGATGGCGGCCTTTACCTTATTGACCAGACTTTTGATTTTCAGTGGATCGGCCATGCCTGTAGTATCGGCAAGGCCAAGCATGTCAATACCGGCAGCAGCCAGTTCACGCGCTATTTCAACGACACGGCTTTCCATAATTTCACCCTCAAAAACGCAGCCGAAAGCACACTGGATACTTGCTCCGACCAGCATTTTATGGGTTTGAGCGCGGGCAATCATCTGAATGCCCTGCTTAAGGGCCTGGTCAAGAGACATGCCGGTATTGCTGCGGCTGTGGGTATCACTGCATGAAATGGAAATTTCAACGGATTTCAAGCCTGACATGTGTGCCCGTTCCAATCCGGTCATATTCAAAACAAGCCCGTAATAATCAACCCCTTTCTTTTGCGGCAGTCGTGCAACCAGCATTTTGGCATCCGCCAGTTGCGGTACACGCTCCGGCAGTACAAACGAGGTCACCTGTATCTTTTTCAGGCCCGCATTGACGAGCCCTGCGATGATATCAAGCTTGAGATCGGTGGGAATAATTTTTTTTTCAAACTGGAATCCATCCCGGGGGCCGACCTCACTCAAAAGTATGTCATTCGGAAAGTTATGATCCATTGCCAATTGTTTTATCTGAAAGTAAATTCCCTTAGGGTTTGCATAAAATAAAATGTAAAGAATTATAATCCGAAATATTATATCGAATCCAACAAAATTAACAAGGATCAATTTTATGTCGCATATATAAAAACTGCCCTGCACTTCCGGTGCCGCCCCAAAGTTCAATACATAGAAATAACTTGACGAGCAGCACAATCGGGCTGTATTTGATTCACAAACAAAATAAGCCGCGGTTTACATACCGATGAAATATGGAGCAACCTATGCCGTTACACCTTTCCCGCCCTTTGCGGATCTGCCTTTTAAGCTACCGCAGCAACCCTCATTGCGGGGGCCAGGGAGTATATTTGAAAAATCTGAGCCGGGCCATCAAGGATCTGGGTCACACGGTAGAAGTCGTTTGCGGCCCGCCTGATCCGCTTCTTGACGAAGATATTCGAACGTATCATATTCCCTGCCTGGACCTTTATAACCCTGAAGATCCTTTCCGGATTCCAACGCTTACCGAACTGAAAAACCCCATCAACCTCATCGAATGGCTGGGCATATCAACCATGGGATTCCCTGAACCGTTTACCTTCGGATTGCGGGCATATCAATTTCTGCGAAACAGATTCTGCGATTATGATATCCTGCATGACAACCAGAGCCTTGGTTACGGAGTTCAACTAATGGGCAAATTCATCCCCACGATTGCCACGATTCACCATCCGATCACGGTGGATCGCGATATCGATATAAAAGCGGTCAGACCCTTTTGGAAAAAATTGAAATACCTGCGCTGGTATTCATTTATCGGAATGCAGAAAACAGTGGCCCGATCCCTTTTAAAAATAATAACCGTTTCAGAATGTGCCCGGCAGGATATTAGCCGTGATTTTACGATACCCCCTCATCGTTTCAGCATTGTTCCTAACGGAATCAATACCCGTCTTTTTTATCCTGTTCCTGAAATCAGACGGCAACCCGGTCGGATCATTGTAACCACCAGTGCCGACACGCCTCTGAAGGGACTTTATTATCTATTGCATGCTGTTGCCGATATCACCAGAACCCGAAAAATTAAATTGATTGTAATCGGTACACCCAAAAAAGAGGGCGGAATCGTCAGGCTGATACGAAAACTGGGCATAGCAAGATACATTACCTTCACCGGACATATCAGCGATAAAAAATTTGTTCGTGAATACGCCAAGGCAACCCTTGCCGTGGTACCTTCCGTATATGAAGGGTTTGGCCTGCCGGTTGGTGAGGCCATGGCCTGCGGTGTTCCGGTAATCAGCACTACCGGCGGAGCCCTGCCCGAAGTTGTGGGCAATGCCGGCATTCTGGTTCCACCTGCCGATTCCGCAGCCCTTAAAAAAGCCATTGTCGATTTACTGGATCACCCCGATTATGCCGCAAAGCTCGGTATGGCCGGATACAGGCGGGTACAGAATCATTTTACATGGGAAAAGGCTGCAGAAAAAACCGTTGCAGCCTATCAGGAGGCGATACGTGATTACCGTAAATTTTAAACGGCTGAACATAAAACCAGGTGCCCGCATACTGGATATCGGATGCGGGCCGGGACGGCATACATGTGCTGCCTATGGCCTGAAAAAAATCACGGCAATCGCAGCAGACCGTAATTTCAACGATCTTATTAAAGCTCGAAAAAGGCTTCAATACCACGATGAACTTGGAGAGCACGGCGGAGGAAGCTGGGCCCTGTCATGCGCCGATATTCTTGATCTTCCGTTTAAAAGTGAACACTTTGATCTTGTTATCTGCTCGGAAGTCATGGAGCATATCATAGAACACCGCCGGGCTGCACAGGAACTGGTCCGGGTACTGAAACCGAATTGTCCCCTTGTCGTCAGTGTACCCCGCTTTCTTCCGGAAAAAATATGCTGGGCCCTTTCGGACGAATATTTCAACGCCAATCAGGGGCATGTTCGAATTTACAAAAAAAAGCAGCTGATAGACCTTCTGCAATCTTCAGGCGTTTTTATACGCGGGCATCACTTTGCCCACAGCCTGCATTCCCCCTATTGGTGGCTCAAGTGCCTTGTGGGGCCGACACGCGAAGATTGCCCGTGGGTAAACCTGTATCATCGTTTCCTGGTCTGGGATATGATGAAAAAACCGCTGCTCACCCGTATGCTTGATGCGGCCCTCAATCCGATCATGGGGAAAAGTATTGTTCTTTACTTTGTTAAAAATCCGAACCTCCAAAAAAAATAACTTAATTACGTGTCCGTCAATTTAAACGTGCTCGTAAATGTGTACGAGCACGTTCACGAAAACGTTTTTGAGGCTGTATCTGCGGCCTCACTTTTTAACCGTTTCACCGCATTTGTAACGCTGCAGAACTCCCAGGGTTTGGGTCATGGGCAGCTTTTTAAAAAAACCGGAAGCCATAGCCAGTTTATATACGTCATAGGGGGCCTGCCCCCCATCGGCTGGATTTGGAAAAATATCGTGAATCAAAAGGTACCCTCCGGGCACGATGTGACGGGTCCAGGCATTGTAATCGGTAAATGCGGTTTCAAAACTATGGCCTCCATCGATAAATACAAGCCCCAGCGGCGTGGCCCATTTGCGGGCCGCTATTTCAGACCGGCACACAAGCGGCACGACCGTATCTTCCAGGTCGGCACATTTCAGGGTTTTTCTGAATTGCCTGAACGTATCGACACAGCCGGTATCGGGATCAAAAAGTTCAGGGTCAAAATATTCTTCACCTGGCTGCTGTTCCTCAGATCCCCGGTGATGATCAATGGAAAAAAGAATATTTTTGTTTTTTTTACATCCTGTACCCAGGTAGATTGTGGATTTACCGCAATAACTGCCTATTTCAAGACACGCTCCCAGTGAAGATGCCGTAGCAGCCAGATCCTGCAGGCGCCGGCCTTCTGCAGGATCCATGAATCCTTTGGTTTGATTGACCAGACCATAATCGATATCCATTTAGCTTTCCTCGTATCCCCTTACCAGAACTTCCCTGGGTTTGGCGCCGTCTGCGGGACCGACCACGCCTTCTTTTTCCATCACTTCAATAATCCGGGCCGCCCGGTTGTATCCTATGCGCAGATACCGCTGTACCATGGAGATGGATGCCTGGCGGGTTTTTGAGACCAGAGCTACGGCTTCATCGTATTTCTCATCATACTCCTGTTCACCGTCATCCGATGATTCCTTTACCGGTGTACTGATGATTTTTTTGTCATACTCGGGTTTTTGCTGGGCCTTTAAAAATTCGGTAATTCGGGCAATTTCGGGCTCGGATATATAAGCTCCGTGAATACGTTGCAATTTTGCCGTACCCGGCGGCAAAAAGAGCATATCGCCGTTTCCCAGCAGATTTTCGGCGCCATTGGCATCAATAATCGTTCTTGAATCTGTTTTGGAAGACACCTGAAACGTCAACCTGGTGGGGAAATTGGCCTTGATAATTCCGGTCAGTACGTCCACGGAAGGACGCTGGGTTGCAAGAATAAGATGGATACCGCAGGCTCGGGCCATCTGGGCCAGGCGCGTCAAGGCAACCTCAACATCCCGCGAAGCCACCATCATCAGATCGGCGAGCTCATCGATGATGATGACAATAAACGGCAGTTTTTCCTCTGTGATTTTTTCGTCGGTTTTTTTCAACTTTTCAATTTTTTGATTGTAACCGGATATGTTTTTGACCTTCTTTTGAGCCAGCAGTTCATACCTGTTTTCCATCTCCTTGATGGCCCAGAACAACGCGTTGGTGGCCTTTTTAACGTTCGTCACAACAGGGGTGATTAAATGAGGAATGCCGTCATAGTTGGAAAGCTCAATTCGCTTGGGATCCACCATGATAAATTTTACATCGGCTGGAGAAGCTTTGTATAAAAAACTGCAAATCATGGTATTTAATGCCACACTTTTTCCGGCACCGGTGGCGCCGGCGATCAGGAGATGCGGCATTTTTTCGAGTTCAGCGGTCACCGGAACGCCGACAATGTCCTTTCCCAGACAGATGGTGAGCTTGGATTTTGATTTTTCAAAGGCCGGAGACGCTACGATGTCCTTAAATCTGACCACTTCCCGACTTGTATTGGGAATTTCGATTCCAATAACGGCCTTCCCCGGAATCGGTGCGACAATACGGATACTTATGGCCCTTAAGGCCAGGGCCAGATCATCTGTAAGATTCACGACTTTGTTTATCTTGACGCCCGGTGCCGGCGCATATTCAAAGGTTGTAATGACGGGTCCCGGGGAAACAGTTACGACCTTGCCTTGAACACCAAAATCTTCGAGTTTTTTTTCAAGCAGTTTGGATTGCATACGCAGATTGTCATGATCCGCTGCAACAGCCCTGATTTCAGGGTTATCCAGCAGGTTAAACGATGGCAACTGAAGCCCCTGCTTATCCCGCATAAAATCGAATACCGCCTGTTTCGGGACCGGCGCCGGTGCGATGGGTCCCGATTTTGTTGCTTTGATTTCTATTTTTTTTTCTTTTTGTGTTTTTTTCTTTTTCAGTGCCGCAAATCGTTTTTTCGCTTTTTCTTTCCGCTCTCTGTATCGGGACCAGAGCGACCCGATTGAGCCGCCGGCAATACCCGCCCACCGCCTGCAGTTTTTAAAAAATACAATGAAAGAAAAACCCGTAGCCAGAATCAGGCCGATCATCCATAGAATAATCAGGATAAGCGCACCGCCTGTTATATTGGAATAACGCACCAGGAATGCTTTAAGCGGAATTCCGATAATACCACCGGCTGAAAATTTATGATCAAAAATAATGTAATGATTTTGTTTGAGCGCCAGGATTGCGCCCGATGTAATCAGAAGCAGTAATCCACCGACGGCGGTCAGTACGATCACAATCTTGGAAGAGTCTCCGAAAAAATGGATACTGATAAGCAGCAGCAGTATCGGAAACCAGAATGCCCCCAGTCCGAACAGACCGATAAGGATACCGGAAATCTGGGCACCGAGCGCTCCGAACATGTTGTGAATATCACCTGCTGTTTTGGCATTGTTGATTGACGGATCGGCGGGATTGTATGAAAGGAGGCTGACCAGGGTAAAAACAACAAGAAAAAAAAGCAGAATTCCGATGATTTCTTTACGCATGATTTTTTATATTTTAACTGTTTCCGGTCAAATTTGACGAACTCGTAAAACGTCCGATGTAGACGGTTCGTATTTACAAGATCGTCAAACTTCAATAATAAAAGGAATAATTACAGGACGCCGGCCAATGGTAAAGAAAAAATACTGTTTCAGGGCAGTGCGCACCTTTGAACGGATAAGGGCAACCCGATCCGGAACATCCGGATCGATCTCATCAACAATCTCCAGCACCACGCACTGCGCGTCTTCAACTATATGGCCGGTTTCATGTTCGAATACAAACCCGCGAGAAATCACATCAGGTCCGTAGACAACAATTCCGGTCTCCTCATCAAAAGCCATTATAACGGCAACCAGCCCGTGCTCCGACAGAGTCCGCCTCTCTTTCAGAACGCTTCGGCCCACATCTCCGATACCTTTGCCGTCCACAAGTACCCGGCCGACTGGAACCCGGTCGCTAATCTTTGCCTCACCTTCTGTAAATTCAATAATCTGACCGTCTTCGGCCACCAGGATGTTATCATGTTTGATACCTACCTGTTCGGCAAGACGTGCATGCAGAATCAAGTGTCGATATTCGCCGTGAATCGGAACAAAATACTTGGGCCGAGTCAAATTCATCATCAGTTTAAGTTCTTCCCTGAAGGCATGACCGGACACATGGATCGCAGATATTTTTTCATAAATAACATCGGCCCCGCGCTTGTACAGCCTGTTGATAATATTGGCAATGGCCTTTTCATTGCCCGGAATGAACTTGGAAGACAGGATTACGGTATCTTCTTCCTTGATTTTGATATACCGGTGAGTTCCAGCTGCCATCCGTGCCAATGCCGACATGGGCTCACCCTGACTGCCCGTGGTTATCATCATAATTTCGCTGTCCGGATAATTACCCACCTGATCAATATCAACTTCCATTCCTTCTGGAATATTTATATATTTCAGCTCCTTGGCAATATCGACACTGGTCTCGATGCTGCGGCCGTTGATCACTATTCTTTTTCTTCGGGCCTTGGCGATATTGATGATTTGTTGAATTCTGACGATATTGGAGGCAAACAGCGCCACGATAACGCGGCCGGCACTTTTGGCGATAATCTTATCAAGTGTTTCACAAATTTCCTGGGCGTTGATGGTATATCCCTCTTTTTCCACGTTGGTGGAATCCGACAAAAGGGCCAGAACGCCATTTTTTCCATACAGGGCAAAACTGTTGACATCCGTTATCATCTCGCTGGCTGCGCTGTGGGATATCTTGAAATCTCCGGTATGTACAACAACACCTACGGGCGTCTTAACAGCGATGCCGACACCGTCTACGATACTATGGCCCACCCGGATGAATTCGAGTTCGAAAACCCCTAACCTCAGTTTTTCCTGAGGAGAAATCTCGTAGAGTCTGGTCTTTTCCAGCAGATTATGTTCTTCGAGCTTATGTCGGACAAGCCCCAGAGTAAACGGTGTCCCAAATACAGGTATGTTTATTTCGCGCAACAGATAGGGCAATGCACCGATATGATCTTCATGGCCATGAGTTAGTATAATTCCACCAATTTTTAACTGATTCTGCACTATGTAAGTCATATCGGGGATAACGTAATCAATACCGAGCATGTAATCTTCGGGAAACATGAGCCCCGCATCCACAATAAACATGGAGTCTTCATACTCGAATACCATCATATTCAGACCGATTTCACCCAGCCCGCCCAAGGGGATTATTTTTAACATAGTATGTAGCCAATTCTCATTCGAATTATTTCGATCATCTATCTCGTCTGAAACCGACAAACGAGCGATCACCAATTATATTTTTATTTCAAGCTCGTCCAGCATGTCGTCGGTCCGGCGAACCAGCCAGAGAAACTGTTCGTCCGTAGCATACCCCATGCAGTCGCACCTCACTGAGTTGCGTGTACGAACCAGCATTTCACAGGAGATCCGGGTCGGTTCAAGCTCAATGACAAAATAAAAAGGCCGGCATTTTGAATGCTCTGCCTGAGTTTGATTCAATACGGCAGGGTCGAGTGGAAGCCAATAAACCCCATCAATTGGGCAGGGGCCCGAATTTTCATCAAGATAGGCCCGAATTTTTTTATAATCTTCAGATCGTATTTCATCAATCACGTATTGTTTCATAATTTTTAAAAAATTATCATAATATACTATAATACGCAAGATTTATATCGCACATTCCGCACCTTGGGGGTCATAGTTTTAGAATTATAAAATATC
>CAYQNS010000122.1:0-11999 GCA_964418755.1 uncultured Desulfobacteraceae bacterium | reverse complement strand
CTGAAAGCTGGTCGGGAAATTTATCTTTCTGATCCAGCATTCCCACTGATTCGAGAACCTTTAATATCATTTCCTTGCGTTTTGATTTTGATTCATTTTTTATCATCACGAGGGGGTACTCAACGTTTTCATAGGCGGTAAGCACCTGGAAAAGGTTGAATGCCTGGAAGATAAACCCAAGGGTGGAGCCCCTGAATGCTGCGCGCTGCCTGCGATCAAAAATATCCACCTGTTTTTTACCGATAAAGACCTTTCCCTTTGTCGGCTTGTCCAGACATCCGATAAGGTTCAACATGGTGGTTTTTCCGCTCCCGGAAGGTCCTACAAAAGTAACAAAGGATGCTTCATCAATGGAAAGAGTTACATTCTGAAGGGCTTTCACCCGCACCTCACCTGTCTGGTAAATTTTGGATACATTATCAATCTGAACTAAAGCCATACGCCCACCTTTATATAATATTGGTTTGTGGAATCACTCGTACAAATTATTTTTGGAAGTTCGCGAGACGTAATCATCATGCACCTCTTTTTTTCGTGTTGCCTGTTGCCCGGCCGAAAACATCAGACGTTATTCGCACCCCTGCCGAACCTGGGCAAACCACATAATTATGAGGTATTGCCAATCTGTCTGCCCCGGATCATTTACAGCCTGGCTATATGGCATCAGATCCCGTTTCACCGGTTCGTACCCGGATGACCTGCTCAACGGGCAAAACAAATATTTTCCCGTCCCCCAGCTTGCCGGTGTTGGCCGCATCACGAACCTTTTGGATCACCGGCTCTACCATTTCATCGACAATAATGACTTCGATCTTGATTTTAGGAATAAAATCAACCACATACTCAGCTCCCCGGTAGATCTCTTTGTGCCCTTTCTGTCGTCCATATCCCTTGACTTCCGATATGGTCATTCCTTGAACACCGGCTTCATTCAAAGCTTCCTTGACATCATCGAGTTTAAACGGCTTGATTATCGCCTCGATCTTCTTCATATAATTTCTCCTCTTTACCGCCGTCGGGCAGAACCTGAAAAATTTCAGATTTTATCCCTTCTATTCGATCCGGCATATCCACTTTCCTACCGTCAAAGTTCCTTATATAAAACACATCCACCACCTGGTCAACCTGAGTTGCAATTTGACAATAAAGGGATTGTACCGGTGACCGCTTACAAATTTGCAAATTAAAACCGGGACGAATTACAAGAATGTAACCACTGGCCGGGCCAAACAATCCCGGTATTCAATCCAAAAAATACCGCCTGAAGATAAAGGGCTTCATCCTTATCAAGAGGCGTTCCGTACTGGAAGTACTGCTATTCGTAAAGCCTTGCAAGGGTTTTATCCGGACAGACTTCGGCCAAGGCCCTGATTCTCGGAAATACCCTGAAGGTTTTTCTCAAGACGCCCGTCATATTCCCCGGAGAGATAGGATCTCTGCAGATCCCCTGAAGTTATCAAATGCAAAAACATTCCGGGTGCATGAACACAGCTGCGGACCACAAAGTCGCTGAACGCAAAAATTCTTTGGGTGGCAGCCTGCAGGTCTGCGTCATGGAACGGGGCCAGATTTGCCCTATTCAGGGCATTGCAGAACTCACGCCACCTTACATCGGCCTCATGTGACAGTTCGGTGGGTATTTCCCGATTTAATATCATGGCATCCCCATAACAGCCCCGGGGATTACAAATTTGTGACTTTTGTTTTTATTCTATCTCTCTTACGCTTGTCATTTTAAAAAAATTGGTTTATATCTATCTGAAATTCAAGCCAAATAATTATCAAAAATTTCATGTAATTTCAGGCAAGCAGCATGGTAACCGGATTGAATCGCGAATTCTGGAAGAAAAAATCCAGGATGCCGTTGCCCTGGGCCACCGACGATTTGAAATAATAGCCTATGGCCAGCACGGCATCGGCGGCCGTTTATGGACCGTAGGCGATGAAGCCGTTTATATGAAAATCAATGGCCATTCCGGCCAGAGGCTGGGTTCCTTTGGATTCCCCAATACGGTTATCGAGAGCATGGGGCCGGCATCGGATGACGTGGGCTGGCTGAATGCAGGGGCCGAGATCATTATCCACGGCAACGGTGCAAACGGAACGGCAAACGGCATGGCTCAGGGCAAAGTACTGGTGGACGGCAACATAGGCGCCCGGGGCATGACCATGACCAAACACAATCCCCGTTTCGATCCTCCGGAGCTGTGGGTAATGGGGTCGGTGGGCGATTATTTCGGCGAATTCATGGCCGGAGGGATTGCGGTTATCTGCGGGCTTGACGCCCAGAAACCGCGCACCCTTCCCCTCCCCGGCGACCGGCATTTGGTCACTGCCCTGGATTTTCTTTCGCAGTCCAGAACCAACGCTATCCGCCCGGGAAAACAGGTCGTAATCATCGGTGCGGGCAATGTGGGGTGTGACGTGGCCACCGAGGCCTTTCGCCTGGGTGCCGAAAAAGTCACGTTGATCGATGTCCAGGAGCCGCTCTCTTTTGGTGCGGAGCGCAACGCTGCCGAGGCCCTGGGAGCCGTGTTCAAATGGCCCTGCTTTACCGATAAAATCACTGAAAATGGGGTTATATTAAAAAACGGCGAAGTCATTGACGCTGATACGACCATTATATCCATCGGCGATATTCCCGATCTTGACTTTTTGCCTCCGGAGGTTGCTGTCGATAACGAATTTATCCGGGTAAACGAATATTTTCAAACCACTGATCCTGCCATATTTGCGGTGGGCGATGCAGTCAAACCGGGCCTCTTAACCGACGCTATCGGCGCAGGACGCAAGGCTGCCGGGGCCATTATCGATATTTTGTCGGACAGGCCCCCTTTCTCAAAAAGCCGTCCCATGATCGACCGCAGCCGGGTTGCAACCCAATACTTTGATCCGCGGGTGACCGCCTTTGGGGATCTGGATCAGTGCGGAAGCCAGTGCTCTTCATGCGGAACCTGCCGGGACTGCGAGATATGCGTTGCCGCATGTCCCCAGACAGCCATCAGCAGAATCGAAAATCAAAGCGACGATTTTGAATATGTTGTCGATGCCGACCGCTGCATCGGGTGCGGATTCTGTACCGGAGCATGCCCCTGCGGCATCTGGAACCTGGTGGAAAACGAACCCCTTGAATAACGGCACAAATTCTGCTATTTGCTGACAATCTTTTGATTAACCAAATGGAAAGCATTAATCCGGCATGAAAGCACTCTTAGCCCTGGAAGACGGGCGAACATTCAGATGTCGATCGTTTACCGGCCCCGGCGAAACCGGGGGAGAAGCCGTTTTTAACACCAGCATGACCGGATATCAGGAGGTCCTCACCGACCCCTCCTACCAGGGGCAACTTGTGACCATGACCTATCCGCTGATGGGCAACTACGGCACCACCCCCGAAGATATCGAGTCCGACCGGATTCAGGTAGCTGGTTTTATAATCCGCGAATATCAGGAATTCCCGAGCAATTTCAGGTCTACGGCCCCTCTGGCGGATTATCTCAAACAGCAGGGCATCCTGGGCATTCACCAACTCGATACCCGTGCTCTGACACGCCATATCCGCAAGATCGGGGCCATGCGGGGTTTTATTTCAACCATGGAGCTTGACCCTGGTTCACTGGTCCGAAGGGCCCGGCAGGTTCCAGCCATGGCAGGTCAGGACCTGGCCCGGATCGTTACCTGTAATCGCCCCTATTTCTGGAAAGATGGAAAACCGCTCGCCTGCGAGACGGATATCCGGACCATGGGCCGGCCGGCCCCCACCTGCAAAAACAAGCCCTTTTTCGTTGTGGCATTTGATTTTGGCATCAAATACAATATCTTAAGAAACCTTGCAACGGCAGGATGCGACATCCTCGTGGTGCCGGCGGCCACCAGCGCGGAGATCGTCATGGCCCTGGAACCCGACGGCATTTTTCTTTCCAACGGCCCCGGCGATCCCGAGCCAGTGACCTATGCCGTGGACACCATCAAAGCCCTGATCGGGCGTAAGCCTGTTTTCGGCATCTGCCTGGGTCATCAACTGCTGGGGCTTGCCCTGGGCGGCAAAACCTACAAGCTGAAATTCGGGCACCGGGGGGCCAACCAGCCGGTGAAAAATCTTTTGACCGGCAAAATCGAAATCACGTCCCAGAATCATGGATTTGCCGTGGATATGAACACCCTGAATCAAAAAGATATCGAAATCACCCACATCAACTTAAACGACGATACCCTGGAGGGATTCCGGCACAGGCACCTTCCGATCATGGCGGTCCAATATCACCCCGAAGCATCTCCGGGCCCCCATGATGCCGATTATCTGTTTGATGAATTCGGGAAAATGATGGAAGGAAACTAACGTACAGATTGTATCAATTGAAAAGTGAGAATTGAAGGCTTGAAAACTTGTGGTATACCCTATTAATTGAATAGTGAGAAGTGAGAAGTGAAAACTTGTGGTATCGCTTCGCTCTGCCTTTTGATAAATAAGATCGATAGAATACCTTCATTATTCAAGCCTTCACTATTCACTTTTCAATTACACCCGTCACCTCACACTTTTTGTACATTAAAAACGAAATACGAAACATTAAACAATCGATAATTAACTATGCCCAAACGCACAGACATCCATAAAATTCTTATTATCGGGGCCGGCCCCATCATCATCAGCCAGGCCTGCGAATTCGACTATTCGGGCACCCAGGCCTGCAAGGCCCTGCGGGAAGAGGGTTATCAGATCGTACTGGTCAACAGCAATCCGGCCACCATCATGACGGATCCGGAGACAGCCGACCGTACCTATATCGAACCGGTGACCCCGGAAACCGTGGCCAAAATCATTGAAAAAGAGCGCCCCGACGCCCTGCTGCCCACCCTGGGGGGGCAGACCGGGCTGAACACGGCTATTGAAGTGGCAAAGATGGGCGTTCTGGAACGATTCAATGTGGAAATGATCGGTGCGGATACCCATGCCATCAACAAGGCCGAGGACCGGGACCTGTTCCGGCAGGCCATGAATAAAATCGGACTGCGGATACCCGAAAGCGGCATTGCCACCGACATGGACCAGGCCCGTGCCATTGCCCGGGATATCGGTTTTCCCATTATCGTACGCCCAAGCTTTACCCTGGGCGGCACCGGCGGCGGAGTGGCCTATAATTCCGACGATCTGGAACTGCTGGCCAAGGCCGGGCTGGATGCCAGCCTGATCACCCAGGTGATGCTCGAAGAATCAGTCCTGGGCTGGAAGGAATACGAGCTCGAAGTGATGCGTGACCATAATGACAATGTGGTAATCATCTGCTCCATCGAAAACATGGACCCCATGGGTATCCATACAGGAGACAGCATCACGGTGGCCCCGGCCCAGACTCTCAGCGACAAGGAATACCAGGTGATGCGCAATGCCGCCATTGCCATCATCCGGGAAATAGGTGTGGACACCGGCGGCTCCAATGTCCAGTTTGCCGTCAATCCTGAAAACGGCGAGATGATCGTGGTGGAAATGAATCCCCGGGTCTCCCGGAGCTCGGCCCTGGCATCCAAGGCCACCGGCTATCCCATTGCCAAAATTGCCGCCAAGCTGGCGGTGGGGTATACCCTGGATGAAATCCCCAACGACATTACCGGCAAAACCATGGCCTCGTTTGAGCCCACCCTGGATTACTGTGTGGTCAAAATACCGCGCTGGACCTTTGAAAAATTTCCGGAAACCAGGGACTACCTGACCACCGCCATGAAATCCGTGGGCGAAACCATGGCCATCGGCCGGACATTTGCCGAAGCCCTCCAGAAAGGGCTGCGCAGCCTTGAGATCGGCCGCGGCGGCCTGGGCGCCGACGGCCGGGACGTTGCAGACCTTTCCCGGATAGAACAAAACCTTTCCACCCCCAACTCCCTGCGAATATTCTATCTTCGCCAGGCCCTGATACAGGGAATGCCCATCCGAACCATCTACGATCTTACCGGAATAGATCCCTGGTTTCTTTATCAGATCAGGCAGATCGTGAATACCGAGCAAAAAATTGCCGAAAAGACGGAACAAGAAGGCCTGGATGCATTTAAAAAAGACAAAAAGTTACTTTCTTCCGCCAAAGCCATGGGATTTTCAGACCTGCAGCTCGCCCATCTGACCGGATCGAGTGAAGAGCAGGTCCACAAGTTGCGCCGGGATTTTTCCATCCGGCCTGTATTCAAGCTGGTGGACACCTGCGCTGCCGAGTTCCAGGCCGCCACACCGTACTACTATTCCGCCTATGAGGAGGAAAACGAGGCCCGGGTATCGGATCGCAAAAAGGTCATGATTTTAGGCGGCGGCCCCAACCGCATCGGCCAGGGCATCGAGTTTGACTACTGCTGTGTCCACGCTTCCTTTGCCCTTAAAGAAGAGGGCGTGGAAAGCATTATGGTCAACAGCAACCCCGAAACCGTGAGCACGGATTATGATACATCGGACAAGCTCTATTTTGAACCGTTGACCCGCGAAGACGTACTGCATATTATCGAAATGGAAAAACCCGAGGGTGTCATCGTGCAGTTCGGGGGCCAGACACCGCTGAATCTTGCGGTCCCCCTGGCCCGGGCCGGCGTAAAAATCCTGGGCACCCAGCCCGAAAGTATCGACCAGGCCGAGGACAGGGAACTGTTTCAGGCCATGCTCAAAAAACTGGGGCTGGTCCAGCCGGCCAACGGCACGGCCATGAATACCTGCGAAGCTGCTGCCGTGGCTGAAACCATCGGCTATCCGGTCATCGTGCGCCCTTCTTATGTGCTGGGGGGCCGGGGCATGAAAATTGTTTATGATCCCAAGGACTTGAAAAACTTTACAGATCTGGCCATTGATGCGTCTCCGGAACATCCTGTCTTAATTGACAAATTCCTGGAAAACGCTATTGAAATGGACGTGGACGCCATCTCGGACGGCACCCGAACCATCATCGGCGGTATCATGGAACATATCGAGGCCGCAGGCGTGCATTCCGGGGATTCCGCCTGTGTCCTGCCGCCCTACAGCATTTCAGCGGGCATGCTGGACCGGATCAAAGCTGCCACCCGGGCCATGGCCCTTGAACTGAAAGTTGTGGGTCTGATGAATGTCCAGTATGCCATCAAGGATGATCAGCTTTACGTGATTGAAGTCAATCCCCGGGCCTCACGGACAATCCCCTTTGTGAGCAAGGCCACCGGCGTTCCCCTGGCCAAACTGGCCACCAAGGTGATGCTGGGGCGAAGTCTGGCAGATCTGGGTTTCACATGCGAGGTCGTCCCGAAACATATCTCCGTAAAAGAAGCGGTTCTGCCCTTTGACCGGTTTCCCAATGTGGACACTCTCTTAGGGCCTGAAATGAAATCCACAGGCGAAGTCATGGGCATCGATGAGGAATTTGGCCCTGCCTATGCCAAGGCTCAATTGGGCGCCGGCCAGAACCTGCCCACAAAAGGAACCCTGTTTATCAGTGTTCAGGACCGGGACAAACAGGCCATTTTGCCGATTGCCGCGCGCTTTCACAGAATCGGAATCAATATTATGGCCACAAGCGGAACCGCCGCATTTATAAATGCCCGGGGCATCAAGGCGGTAACCGTCAACAAAGTTTCCGAAGGCCGCCCCCATGTAGTGGATGCCGTCAAAAACAAAGAGATCCAGCTTATCATCAATACCGGGGCCGGCGACAAGATCAAACAGGACGGATACAGGATCCGGCGGGCCGCCCTGAAATACGGCGTACCCTATGCCACCACCATTGCCGGGGCCATGGCCATGAGCCATGGCGTCGCGGCCCTGATGGAAAACCGGTTGTCGGTCAAGGCCCTTCAGGATTACAATGCATTTTGAGGGTGAGGGGTTCAAAACGCATATCTCACAAACAACTACTTTCATATAACGGCCATGCCCTGTCGGGCACAACAAAATATGAAAATGGATACGGTGTGAACGTACACATTCACAAACACGGTTTTTGAAACTGTCCATGCCTTCATTTTTATATAAAGGAGCATAAAACAGATGGCAAATACATCCGATATTAATTTTCAACCGATGGATACGGATCCCAGACCCCGTGACGAGTGCGGTCTGTTCGGTATTTTCGAGCATCCGGAAGCGGCCCACCTCACCTATTTCGGATTATATGCCCTGCAGCACCGGGGCCAGGAAAGTACGGGGATTGCAGTTGCCCGGGACCAGGAAGTACTCGCCCACAAAGGCATGGGGCTGGTGAGTGATGTGTATGACATGCCCCATCTGGATCAACTTGGCGGCGGAAGCGCCGTGGGGCATGTCCGCTATTCCACCACCGGAAGCTCCATCCTGACCAATGCCCAGCCGTTTGTGGTACACCATAAGCACCGCTCCTATGCCGTGGCCCATAACGGTAACCTGGTCAATGCCCACAGTTTGAAAGATGAACTGGAGGAAGCCGGCTCGATCTTTCAAACAACCATGGACAGTGAAGTTATCCTGCATCTTCTGGTAAAAAATCTGCATTACGGGTTTGAACGATCTCTTTTGGCCACGGTGGCCCGTCTCAAGGGCGCTTTTTCTTTGATCCTGCTCACCAGCCAGGGGGAGGTCATCGGAATCAAGGACCCCTGCGGATTCAGGCCCCTTTGCCTGGGAAAACTCCACGATACCTATGTGCTGGCTTCCGAGACCTGCGCCCTGGACCTGGTTCAGGCCAAATTCGTGCGCGAACTCGACCCGGGCGAAATCGTCATTATCAGCAAGGACGGCGTCAAGAGTCTGAAAACACCGGCTGCACCCACTCGCAGCTTCTGTATATTTGAATTTATCTATTTTGCCAGACCCGACAGCACCTTTTTCGGACAAAACGTGTATCTGGCGCGCAAAGCCCACGGCCGTCGCCTGGCCCAGGAGGCCCCGGTGGATGCCGATCTGGTCATGCCCTTTCCGGATTCGGGCTCCTATGCCGCCGTCGGATATTCCCAGGAATCGGGAATTCCCTATGAAATGGGGATGATCCGCAACCATTATGTGGGCCGGACCTTTATTCAGCCCACCCAGAGTATGCGCGATTTCAGCGTACGGGTGAAACTGAACCCAGTCAAAGAGCTTTTAAAGGGAAAGGACATAATTATTATCGAGGATTCCATCATCCGCGGCACAACTGCCAAAAGCAGGGTCAAAACCCTTCGCGATCTGGGCGTAAAGCGGGTCCACATGCGCGTCAGCGGTCCGGCCCACCGCTTCCCCTGCCACTACGGGATCGATTTTTCCACCCGGGGAGAACTGATTGCCGCCAACAAGTCCATTAAAGAGATGACGGATTTTCTGGGGCTCGATTCCCTGCACTACCTCAGCCTCGAAGGGCTGCTGGCATCCACCGGAATCGAAAATCCTGAAAACAACTTCTGCCGGGCCTGTTTTGACGGATCATATCCGGTCGAGTTTGATAAATCGCTGTCCAAAAACTGTATGGATACCTGATCACCTTCGGCCTTCTACCTTCCGCCCCCATGGCCATGCCAAATAATATTTGCATCCATTTTAAAATTATGCGTATACTATATTTTCATTTCTTACGAAGAGGCAATAATGATCGAATCTAAATTTCTAAAAGACAACCTGCAGAATATCCAGAAACTGATGGATCTTGCCCCTTTAAAGAGCTTTGAGACCAAGAGCCTGCGCCAGTTGCTCCAACTCAGCAAAATAAGAGAGTATGAAGACAGCGAACGTATTATCAAGGAAGGTGCCGCAGATCCATGGCTCTATTTTTTACTCTCCGGCAAGGTGCGGATTAAAAAGGACGGCATGTCCATCGTAGTTCTAGACAAGGTAGGTGAATTTTTCGGGGAGATGCGGATCTTAGACGGCCTGCACCGGTCCGCATCCGTATTTGCGAAAGGCAGGACCACCTGCCTGGCCGTGGACACTTCGGCCACCGGCCGGCTGGCATCGGAGGATGAACGGGCCAATTTCCTTCTGCTGCTCTACCGAATGTTTTCCGAATACATCTCCATCCGGCTGCGCATTACCAACGAAGAACTGGTCAAAGCCAAAAAAAAAGCAGCTCTGCTGGCAAAAAAACTAAATGAAAATAAATAAAACCGTTGCCTTTTCCAGAAACGCCACCAATATTTTTTCCATATCCTCACGTCCTGCAATCTAAAATGCCGCCACTGCTATATCAACCCGGACAAACCGGGACCAAATTGAATATTTGTGGCATCACTTCGCTCTGTCTTTTTGATCAGACATTAAAACGAAAATTAATGATATCGCCATCCTTTACCGGGTAGGTTTTTCCTTCCAGCCGCACCGTCCCGCGGCTGCGGGCCTCCTTGTAGGTCTTTGCCTCCATCAGGTCGTCATAATAGAGCACTTCGGCCCGGATAAACCCTTTTTTAATATCCGAATGAATTACCTCGGCCGCGTCAAGGGCCTGGGTGTCGCGCTGTATGGTCCAGGCACGGACCTCATCCTCCCCCACGGTAAAAAACGAGATCAGTCCCAGGATATCGTAGGATTTTAAAATTACCCGGTCCATGGCCGACGCAGTGATCTCGAATTCAGCCAGAAACTCGGCTGCATCCTCATCCGACATCTGGGCCAGTTCCTGTTCCAGCTTGCCCCGGATCACCATACAATTTTCCTTTTCTGCCAACTCCCCCGCCGGCAGGGCATCGTCGTCATCCTCATTGTTAAACAGCACCAGCATGGGCTTGCCGCTGACAAAGGCAAACCCCCGCAGCACCGGAGCCGATGCCAGTTCCGGAAATTTTCGCAACGGTATTTCGTTCTCAAGATGCTCAAGGCACTCGACCAGCCTGGCAGCCTCTTCGCCGTCCACGCTTTTTCCCCGTCTCTTATCCAGCTCAATTCGTTCCAGACGTTTTTCAATAACCACCAGATCCGCCAGTATCAGGTCCTGATCCAGGCGCTGGAAGTCTGTTGCGGGGGTCGGGTCTTCATAGCCGTACCCCCCGAAATTGCGGACCACATGAATCAGGGCATCGCAGTCCCTGACCGGGGTCCAGAAGTTCTGGTCCTTTTGCCGATCATTGCCATGGCCCTTGACCCCCGGCAAAAAATATTCCACCTGGGCATAAATAGTTTTTTTGGGCTGGTACATCTCACTTAAAATATCCACCCGTTGATCCGGCACTTTGATAGTGCCGATCCGGTCCTGGTCCCTGGCTCCCCCCAAAGCATCATTCCGGGTCAGGGCTTCAAAAACCGTTGCTCTTCCGGCTCCCTCAAGACCGATAATTCCCATTTTCATTGACTGTATTCTCCTCTCATTCACGCAAAAAACGCTAATGATTCAAATTATTGAAAGATTCATCCAACCTAAAAGAACCGCTCCCATAAAACAAGACAAAAATGGAAGATCACCCATCTGAAATATGCGCTGAAGATATATCAAGCCTTGGCCCGGCCACAAAGCCGCCACGTCTTGCCTGCTGCGTTGTTTCTCTTGACAACAGACTCCATAGGAGATTATTTTTACTACATTTCATCACACGGAAGACATCACCAATCTGACGGATCCATTTTTTCACACATCCTCTCCGCCCGACACTACCGCGGGCGGGATAGGGCCATAACAAAAAAATTGTAACGGTTCTGCGCGTTATTCGTTATATAGGATATAATGGAAACCTATAGTTCATTTTACCGTACACACAAAGGCAAGCTGTTCGGATACCTGATGCGATTGACCGGAGACTACCAGCTGGCCTGCGATATAATGCAGGAAAGTTTTACGCGCTTTCTGGAGCATTACGCCGGCAATTCTCTTAATCCGTCTCTGCTCTATACAATTGCCCGGAATGCGGTTTTGGACAATGCCCGAAAAAAAGGACAAAGAACAGACAACAGTGAGCCTGTCGATGATCGACTCCCGGATCCGGAAAAACAACTGCTGATCCGGGAGGAATACAGAAATGTTCTGACGGCCATGCAGCAACTGAAAAAAACAGAGAGAGATATCCTGTCTTTAGACATAATGATTGATAGTGAAGCGGCATGCGATGGCATAGCCGGCAACCCG
>CAYQNS010000121.1:0-12016 GCA_964418755.1 uncultured Desulfobacteraceae bacterium | reverse complement strand
CCGCGGCTGCTGGCACGGAGTTAGCCGGTGCTTCCTTCAGTGGTACCGTCAGTGACAGATAGTATTAATACCTGCCAGGTTCTTCCCACTTGACAGAGCTTTACGACCCGAAGGCCTTCATCACTCACGCGGCGTTGCTGCGTCAGGCTTTCGCCCATTGCGCAAAATTCCTCACTGCTGCCTCCCGTAGGAGTCTGGACCGTGTGTCAGTTCCAGTGTGGCTGATCATCCTCTCAGACCAGCTAACCATCGTAGCCTTGGTAGGCCATTACCCTACCAACAAGCTAATGGTACGCGGGCTCATCTCCAAACAGTAGCTTACATGTAGAGACCACCTTTGATCTTTAAAACCGAAATTTTATAGATATTATCCGGTATTAGCTCGCCTTTCGGCGGGTTATCCCCGATTCGGAGGTAGATTACCCACGCGTTACTCACCCGTACGCCACTTTACTATCTTTAGCAAGCTAAAGAGTTCTCGTACGACTTGCATGTGTTAAGCACGCCGCCAGCGTTCATTCTGAGCCAGGATCAAACTCTCCAATTAAATCTAAAGTTGCTTAATGCAACATGTTTAACCAGGGACCCAACTCTTGTTTCTATTGCTATTTAGTTTTCAAAGATCAAAAATTCTGCTTGTCGGTAAAAACGACTTTATACTCTCTTGCCCTACTATCCGTCAAGACTTTTTTTCGCTTCCTACTGCTTTTTTTGAAAAATCGCTTTTGGATGACCGGTAAATACCTACCTATAAAAACTTTTCAAATTCGGCATTTTCCGTAACCTGAAACGTAATCATTTTGCAACTGGTTCCAGAAACAGACGTGCGGTATCTACTTTTATTTTCTTTTTATGTCAACCACATTTTTTATTTTTTAAAATTTTTTTTCAATTTAACTGTTTTGGTTCTCCAGCATCTGGATTTTCATCCCTTTGGCTGTAAAAAAACCTGATTATCCAAACTGGACGTTTGAAGCGTCGGTGTCAGACAAACGAGCGACTATCTACTCCACGGCTCCGTAAAAGTCAAACATTAATACTACTTTTTAATTTTAATTTTATGAAACCGTTTTTTGCCTGAACGAAGCAATATTTCCGCATCCATGGCATCATCCTCTGTTACCCTGTAATCTACCATAGTTATCCGATGGTTATTGATATATGCGCCGCCCTGTTGTATCAATCTGCGCGCAGCACCGCTCGAAGTCGTCAAACCGGCCATCTGGAAAACTTTGAATGCCGGGATGCCTGCTTTGAGTTCGTTCAAATCCATAAAAGAGTGTGGTACGGCAACATCACTGATATCGTACGCCTCCCGAGTAATCGTGCTGGAGGGTAGGATATACGCAGGGATAACTCTGCTGCCGAACATACTGGAAGCCGCCTCATAGGCGTCCATGGCCTTGGCATGGCCATGGACAATCCGGGTTGTCTCAAAGGCCAGAATCGCCTTGGTGCAATTCAAATCCGTATCCGAAAAAGCCGAAATGTTTCTAATTTCTTCGATGGGTAAAAACGTGTAAAGCGCCAGGAAACGTTCGATGTCTTTATCGTCACAATTAATCCAGTATTGAAAGTAATCATAAGGAGATGTCCGTTTTTCATCCAGCCACACGGCCCCCTTGGCGGTTTTCCCCATTTTCGCACCGCTCGAAGTGGTGATCAGCGGAAAAGTTATACCAAAGACGGTTTTACGGCATACTTTGCGGATCAATTCGATACCACTGACAATATTGCCCCATTGATCACTGCCGCCCATCTGCAACCGGCAGTCACGTGTATTAAAAAGATGCAAAAAATCATAGGATTGAAGCAGCATATAGTTAAATTCAATAAAATTCAGTCCCTCTTCCGATTCAAGCCGCACCTTGTAGCTTTCCGCCTTTATCATCCGGTTGACTGAAAAATGACGGCCTATGTCTCTCAAAAATGGAATATATTCAAGCTTGGTCAACCAGTCGGCATTATTTATCAGCAAGGCATTGTCATCATTAAAATCAATAAACAGAGACAACTGCTTTTTCAGGGCCAACGCATTTTCCTCAACCAGATCCGGAGTGAGAATCTTTCGCATTTCGGTTTTTCCACTTGGATCACCTACAAGTCCAGTGCCGCCCCCGACCAGGGCAATGGGCCGATGCCCGCTCCTTTGCAAGTGGGCCAGGGACATTATCGGCACAAGGCTCCCGATGTGCAAACTGGAGGCAGTTGGATCAAAACCGATATAACAGCTCGCGGAGCCTCCGCCTAAATAATCACGCAGCTCTTTTTCATGAGTTGTATTTTCTACAAACCCCCGTTCTGTAAGAATATCGAGTATATTTTTCATTAAATTAAACCTTTATTGTCCAACATAAGAATCACAACCGAATTGAATTGAAAATTGAAACAAATCATTTATTAGCATACTCAACAGCCCTGGTTTCGCGAATAACCGTAATCTTAATCTGGCCTGGAAAAGTCAAAGCTTCCTCTACCTTCTTAGCCACATCCCTGCTCATCAGGATTGCATTCTCATCTGAAACAATGTTGCTTTCAACAAGAATCCGCACCTCTCTACCGGCCTGAATGGCATAGGAATTGGCAACGCCCTTAAAGGAATTGGCAATGGCCTCAAGATCTTCAAGTCTTTTGACATAATTTTCAAGAATCTCCTTGCGTGCGCCGGGCCTGGCCCCGGACAGACTGTCCCCGGCCTGAACCAGTAAATCATAGATACTTGTCGGGGCCACATCTTCATGATGGCAGGCAATCGCATGTACGATTCTTGGCGATTCCCCGAATTTCTTGGCCAGCTTAGAACCAATAAGGGCGTGGGAGCCTTCAACTTCGTGATCAATCGCCTTTCCGATATCGTGCAACAGGCCCATTCGTTTGGCAAGCTTCTGGTTAAGCCCCAACTCAGCAGCCATGATCCCACATAAAAAGCCCACTTCGACAGAATGCTGCAATACATTCTGTGCGTAGCTCGTTCGAAACTTCAGTCTACCCAAAAATCCAATCAAATTTTTATGTATGCCATGCACTCCCAAATCAAACGCGGCCTGTTCTCCAGCCTCCATTATGGTTTTATCGACCTCTTTTTCAACCTTTTTCACAACATCTTCTATACGCGCAGGGTGTATCCGGCCGTCCGAAATAAGCCTCTGCAGGGAAATGCGAGCGACCTCTCGTCTAACCGGATTATATCCCGAAAGAATAACCGCCTCCGGGGTATCATCGATAATCAAGTCAATTCCGGTAGCGGCTTCAATTGCGCGAATATTACGGCCCTCCCGACCGATTATGCGACCTTTCATTTCATCACCGGGGAGCTGTACCACCGACACCGTTCGTTCGGCAACATAATCGCCTGCGTATCGCTGAATAGCGATGGATATGATTTTTTTGGCCTTTTTTTCGGCGTTCTCCTGCGCCTCATTTTCGATCTTTTTAATCAGGCGGGCCCCCTCGTATCTTGCCTCGTTCTCCATGGCCCTGATCAGCAGTTCCTTGGCCTGGTCGGCGGTGAGGCTTGATATTTTTTCCAGTTGCTGCTTCTGTTCGTCAATCAAATTTTGATACTTTTTTTCCTCTTTCTCAATTAAAGCCTCTCTTTTTTGCAACTTTTTATCACGTCGAGTACTCTCTCTTTCCCGACGTTCGTTATTCTCCAGCTTTTGATCAAGGCTCTCTGTTTTCTGGCTTAAACGCCATTCCTTTTTCTTTAATTCCTCGCGGGTATCCTTACTCTCGGCCTCAAACTCTTTTTTAAGCGTAAACAAACGATCCTTGGCTTCCAACCGGGCTTCCTTAATCAGATTTCCCGCTTTTCTCTTGGCATCTGCCCTGATGCTCAAGGCTTCATCGTTTGCAAGCGCTATCTTGCGGGTCAAATTTTTCCCCCTGATCAAAAGGGCAACAGCTACCCCAAGGCCAAAGCCTATAGGGCCCAATAGCATATAATAGTCATAATTCATGATACGTCTCCTAATATATATTCAGTATCCATTCAGAAACATCATCTTTCGAGACGGAATTGCGTTCTCGTTCATTTTAAATCCATTAAATAGCCCACAGGGCCTGTGGTAAAAAATTCGCTCGGGCCTTGCGTCTTCGCAGGAGGCTACGCCGCCACACGTTTCTTAAACCAACATCTACCATTTCTAAATGAACACAATTTAGCACCTGCACTCGGTTATTGTTTTTCGCACAAATAAAATCAGAACCACCACGGATTCTTTTTCAGGTGCATTTTTGACATTATTTTTTAACCTTGAAATCAATTAACATTGAGCTATGGTATGGCATGGACAACATCAAATCATGATGCGACATACAGGCATGAAACAAGAAAATTCAAGAATGGTTGTTTGGGGGAGGATAAACGCCTTTTATTTTATGCGAGAACTGCAAAAACAGGAAACAAAAAATTACAATTGGCATTATACGATTTTTAAAGATTCATATGCTCACTGCAGCCGTTTTCTATGAAAACCCCTGCATAATGCCGTGTTGTCAGGTCTTTGAACCTATTCAAAACGGTGGGCGCCTTTTAGTTTCTTCAGGCTTTTCTGTACGAGCAGAACTTGCACACCAAAACCAGGGAAAGCTCCCTTTTTTATAAGTGTTGGATCAAAGAACATCTTCCAATCACGAGCACGGCAGGGGCATTGCCACTATACACTCTACATCTTTGTTCATCAATAACGGCCGAGTTTACATCATTTCAATATAAGCAGATTGCATTCTGGGCATATGTTATATCAACCGATGCCCGGTTACTATTTTTGCCTTAAAAGCGGTCCGATCTGGCTCTCTTTATAATTACAATTTCTATCAATCGCATTGATAATGTTAGAGGAACGACTTCCTATCTCTTTGAACAATTCCCCACAGCTTTTTTCCAAATCAATATATTTACTTGAAATATTAAGAGCCGCCATAACAAGAATTGCCTTTTTCTCGATATTCACCGGGCCGTCGGCCAGCTGATTTTCGACCTCATTGATTTCCCTGGCCAGAAAATCCGCAACAGCCTGTGCATTAACGCTATCCTCTGCGGCCTTAAATCTGTATGTTTGTCCAAATATCTCTATTGATAAAAATTGGTCCAATTATAATCTGATCACCTTTCCCCAACCATTTAATTTTTCGAGTCATTCATTTTGTTCGCCAACATCACCCAACCGGCTGATCAGGCTGTCTATTTTTGACTCAATCAAGCGCTTTGTTTCAGTATTTTGCGTTTCCTCTGCAAGTTTCGCCTCGAGTTTGGTTTCCAGATCCTCAACTTTATACGAAAGCTCCAGATTGGTCGCTTTAAGCGACTCGCGCTCCGCTACCAATGCTTCAATTTTCTGCTCAATTTCGTCAAATTGCTGCAATATCAATTCATTATTCAATTTATCACCTCATTTACAATTAAATATAGTCTTTCAACTAAAAAAAAGTCAAGCGAATTCAAGGCCAAACTTCAAGGTAACCGAATTTGATACCATCTTAACACATTCCGTACAAAAAAAAAGGATAAATCCCGTATCGGGATTATCCTTTTTTATATTTTATTTCGGTGCAATACAGGCAAATTGCAGTTTATTTCGATCAATTACCAGGCATATCAGTTGCCACCGGCGATTCTGATCCGGGTTATCGCTCTTTCAAGGGCGATCCGGGCCCGGGAAAAGTTGATATCATCATTGCCCTTGTCCGCCAGTCGTTTCTCGGCACGCTCCTTGGCCGCATTGGCCCTCTGCATATCAATATCCCCACACTTTTCAGCCGCTTCCGTCAATATAGTGACCTTGTCGGGCAGGGCTTCTGCAAACCCACCGCTGACACATACACACTGTCTATTGCCGTCGGCGTCATTATAACACACCTCACCGATTTTGAGGGATGTCATGAAGGGTGTATGGCCGATAAGTACGCCGAATTCTCCCATACTACCGGGGGCCATGACGATCTGAGCGTCTTCGTTAACAACCTCATGTTCGGGGGTTACCACCTCTATTCTGATATTCTCAGCCATATTTCACCTTCCACATTGATTAACCTTCAGACAGGGCTTTGGCCTTTTTGATCGCTGCATCAATATTGCCGACCATATAGAATGCCTGCTCGGGCAGATCATCATGCTTTCCCTCAACGATTTCCTTGAAGCCCTGCACCGTATCTTCAATCTTTACATACTCACCCGGTGTATTCGTAAAAACTTCGGCCACATGAAACGGCTGGGACAAAAAGCGCTGAATCTTCCTGGCCCTGGCCACGGTGATCTTGTCTTCGTCAGCCAATTCGTCAATACCCAGAATAGCAATAATATCCTGCAATTCCGTGTATTTTTGAAGAATCTGCTGTACCTTTCGAGATGTCTGGTAATGGTCTTCCCCAATATAGTTTGCGTCCAAAATTCTCGATGTGGAATCCAGCGGATCCACCGAAGGATAAATGCCGAGCTCAACCAGTTTACGGGAAAGCACCACGGTACCATCCAAGTGAGCGAATGTTGTGGCCGGAGCCGGGTCCGTGAGGTCATCGGCAGGGACATAAACACATTGAACCGCCGTAATTGATCCTTTGTCGGTTGATGTAATCCGCTCCTGAAGTTCACCCAGATCAACAGCCAGTGTCGGCTGGTAACCCACAGCGGAAGGCATGCGGCCAAGCAGGGCCGAAACCTCGGAACCCGCCTGGGTAAAACGAAAGATATTATCGATAAAGATAAGAACGTCCTGGCCCTCTTCATCCCGGTAGTATTCTGCCGCTGTCAGGGCAGAAAGGGCGACCCGGGCCCGGGCGCCCGGCGGTTCGGTCATCTGACCGTATACCAGGGCAGCCTTGGGCAAGACACCGGACTCTTTCATTTCATGATACAGGTCGTTACCCTCGCGGGTCCGCTCACCGACGCCGGCAAACACTGAAATACCGCCGTGCTGCATGGCAATATTGTTGACCATTTCCATCATGATAACGGTTTTACCCACACCGGCTCCGCCGAAAAGCCCCATTTTCCCGCCCCGGGGAAAAGGTACAAGCAGATCGATAACCTTGATACCGGTTTCAAGAACACGCACCGTCGTATCTAGTTCGGTGAAATGAGGTGCTTCACGATGGATGGGCAGCATCTTTTCCTGACTTACAGGCCCAAGTCCATCGACGGGTTTCCCCACAACGTTGAGCACCCGGCCCAAACCGGCCGCGCCCACAGGCATCATGATCGGCTTGCCGGTGTCTTTTACCATCTGTCCACGAATCAGGCCATCGGTAACATCCATGGCAATGGTTCGGACTACATTATCGCCCAGATGTTGTGCCACCTCGACGGTCAGATTGTCCGCCCGGTCATCAATGGCCGGATTTGTAATCGTAAGTGCCGTATAAATCGTAGGCAATTTTCCCTGCTCGAATTCTACATCGACAACAGGTCCTATAACCTGCTTAATCGTTCCAGTGTTCTCTCCCATCAAAAAACCTCCAAATTAATTATTTATTATGGGTTTTTCGTCATTCGAATTACAATCACTGAATAACGATTAACTCTTTTCAAATTTATCCATTCAGGGCCTCGGCGCCCCCGACAATATCCATCAATTCCGCCGTAATAGCCGCCTGTCGGGCTTTGTTAAATGCCAGCGTCAGATTGTCGATCATATCGTTGCATGCATTTGTGGCGTTATCCATGGCAGCCATTCGGGCCGCATGTTCACTGGTTGATGTCTCCAGCAGCCCACTGTGCAACTGGACATAGATACTTTTGGGAAGGAGTTCTCCCAGCAGTGCCTCCGGTGAAGGTTCACATATATGTTCGGCCATGAAAGTATTTTCTTCAGGACCCGATGCCTCATCAAAAACTTCGATCGGAGGTATGGGCAACAATTGTTTCAAAGTCGGGATCTGCCTGGCCATGCTGACGAATTCGGCATAGACGATATACACTTCATCATAGGTATCATTCAGATAGCCTTCCACTAATTTTCGGCCGGCGGTTGAGGCCACGTTGAAACCGAATTTGGTCCCCACGACCCCGATATATTCATCCTCGGCGACCCATTTGTTTCTACGGATCCAGTCCCTGCCCTTTTTACCGAAACTGGAAAATGTTACATGGATTCCTTCGCCTATTTTTTCATCCAGAAATATTTGGGTTTTTTCAATCAAATTCACATTGAAACCGCCGCACAGGCCCCTGTCTGAAGTACACAAAACCAGATGGATATTCTTGATCTCATCCCGCGGAACCAACAATGGGCTGGCCTCATCGCCCGCCTTCTGTGCCAGGCTTCCCAAAACCTCGGAAAATTTGTCGGCATAGGGGCGAAACCCATCCATATTGGCCTGGGCTCCCCTCAGCCGTGACGTCGCCACCATATTCATGGCTTTTGTGATCTGCTTTGTCTTTTTGACTGCTGCTATTTTGGTCTGGACATCTTTTAAACTTGCCATATAAATCAGCCCTTATTTCACAATTACAGGTTTTTATTCACGAGTTCGGATATTTTCCGATTCATCCGGTGGCAATTCTCACTCGCAACCGGCCACAAAACCTATTTTATGGTATCCTTGAATTCCTCGCCATAAGCAGTCAGGGCATCCTCCATAACCTTCTCCAGATCATCCGAGATGGCTTCTTTTTCCGCCAGCTCCGTAAAAATCCGGGGATACCGGTCTTCGATAAAAGAGTACAGTCCGGCTTCATATTTACCCAGAACCCCCACGGGATATTCATCCAGAAAGCCATGGGCCCCGGCAAAGAGAATGGCCACCTGTTTTTCAATAGGCAACGGCTGGTACTGGGGTTGCTTTAATATTTCGACCATTCGCTCGCCCCGGATCAACTGTTTCTGGGTCGCTGCATCCAAATCACTGCCGAAGGCGGCAAAGGCCTCCAGTTCACGGAATTGTGCCAGATCCAGCCGCAGGGTGCCGGCAACCTGTTTCATGGCCTTGACCTGTGCTGCGCCCCCAACCCTGGATACGGACAGGCCCACGTTGATTGCCGGCCGGACACCGGCGAAAAAAAGACCGGGTTCAAGATAAATTTGGCCATCTGTAATCGAAATCACATTGGTCGGGATATAGGCGGATACATCGCCGGCCTGGGTCTCAATGATGGGTAACGCCGTCAGGGAACCGGCCCCGAGTTCATCATTCAATTTGGCGGCTCTTTCAAGCAGACGTGAATGGTTATAAAAAATATCGCCCGGAAAAGCTTCACGCCCCGGCGGACGCCGAAGCAACAGAGATACCTGACGGTATGCAACCGCCTGTTTTGAAAGATCGTCGTAGATAATAAGGGCATGTTCACCCTTATCGCGAAAATATTCCCCCATGGCACATCCCGCATAGGGTGCGACAAACTGCAAGGTTGCCGGATCACTGGCACAGGCCGAAACAATCGTGGTATATTCCATGGCACCATATTTTTCCAGCACCGCATGCACCTGGGCAACAGTGGATTTTTTCTGTCCACAGGCCACATAAATACATTTCACATCCGTATTCATTTGGGCAAGAATCGCATCAACGGCCACTGCGGTTTTTCCGATCTGACGATCACCGATAATCAATTCTCGTTGCCCCTTGCCCACCGGGGTCATGGCATCAATCGCCTTCAAGCCTGTGTAGCATGGCTCATGTACACCCTTACGGGCAATAACCCCGGGCGCTACCATTTCAACACGCCTGAACGTCTTTGCGTCAATGGGGCCTTTGCCGTCAATAGGGTCACCCACGGCGGAAACGACCCGGCCAAGCACTTCTTCGCCTACCGGGACCTGGGCAATCCGACCGGTCCTCTTGACCATATCTCCCTCTTTGATATGGATATCTTCCCCCATAATGGCTACGCCCACGTTATCCTCTTCGAGGTTCAACACCAGCCCGAGAATACCGCCGGAAAATTCGACCAGTTCCATCGCCATGACTTTTTCAAGTCCATATATCCTGGCGATACCATCACCCACAGACAAGACGACTCCGGTTTCACTCAGTTCCACCTTCTTGTCGTAATCGGTAATCTGCTCTTTAATGATCTGACTTATTTCTTCAGCTCTTAATTCCATTATGCACTCTCACCCCTTTTTAAAGATTCTCTCATATTAAGCAACTGGGTTCTAATACTCCCGTCCAAAACAAGGTCGCCTAATCTGGTGACTATCCCTCCAATGAGGCTGGGATCCTGTTCAACCTCCAATACAATATCTTTTCCTGTCCGATCGGACAGGGCAATACGAATCTTTTCAATGGTCTCGGATGAAAGCTCGGAAGCCGAAACCAGGCTGGCCCGGGCAATGCCCTTTAACTCATCGGCCAGTTTCTGATAAAAATCATTGATCGTATTTAAAAAACCAAACCGGCCCTTGTCAAACAGCAACAGTAGAAATGATTGCATTGCCTTTGAGAGATCCAGCTTCGCAATGACCGATTCAAGCACTTTTTTGCGACTTGTCGCATTGTACAAAGGATTGGTAAGCGCCTGCCAAAGCTCTTTTTCCACTTCGATCAACTCTGAAACCCCGGCAAGTTCGGCCCTGTAGATTTCAGCCTGCCCGTCCTCTTTACCGATAAGCAGCAGTGCCCTGGCATAACGCCGCGCTATTGCCATGTTTTTCATTACGCCACCACCTTCTCTAAATATTCATCAACCAGCCGGTCCTGATCTTCGGCTGTAATTCTTTCTTGAATAATTTCCTCGGCCTTTAAGAGTGCCTTTCCCAAAATATCTTCCTGCAGTTTTGCCTTGGCTGTTTTAAATTCATGGTCAATATTTCGCAGGGCCTGAGTTTCCAGTTTTTCTGCTGCCATTTCCGCTTCCTGCAATATTCTTTCTCTGGTTTCATTACCCTGACGGATATATTCGGCAACCAATCGCTCAGCCTCCTGATCCAGTTCGGCCAATTTTTCGGTATAGGCCGCAAGCTGGGCTTCAGCTTCCCTTTTTCTGGCTTCCAAGTCACTCAATTGATCCTGAATACCTGCGGTTCTGGCACGAAGCCCCCTGGCCAGCGGCTTGCGCAACAGAAAAAAAAGCGCTACGGCCAAAACAGTGAAATTCATCACCCGGTAGGTATCCGTAGTTACCCACCCTTTTGACTCATGCGTTTGCGCATGTTCCCCGCCGTTTCCGCCTTCCGTCGAACTCAAAGCAACGCCCGCAAAACCAAACAAAAGCATGGCTATCAATAACAAAACAACGGGCCAACGTTTCCGGCGATCAGTATAAATTTTCACTAAACAGCCCTCCCCAGAATTTTTTGACCGATGGCATCTGCAAATGCGTCCACCTCTTGTTGTAATTTTATTTTGACATCCTCGGCGTCTTTGGAAATTTGCTGCCGAATTCCGGCCAGGTCCGCCTGGGCTTTTTCGTTTATTTTGTCGATGATCCTTCGCTCCTCATCAGCGGCAGCCGCCAACAAAACCCCTTTTTCCTTCAGCCCCTTTGTTCTTGCCGATTTAATGCCCGCTGCAAAGGCGGCGTCTTTTCCCCCGGCATCCGCCATAATGGTATTGATGCCCTGCTCCAGACCCGCCACCTTCTCTTTTCTTTGAAGAAGAATTTTCCGAATCGGCTTATACAGAATCAGATTCAGTATCCAGATCAAGAATATAAAATTGATGACCTGTATTGCAACCGATACATCAATATTTATCATAAGACATCCTCCGTTTGCATTTTGTAACGCCGCTGTGATCGGGCCGTTCAGAAAAAGCGTACCGAGAGACTTCGCTTCTGACTTCGTCCGGGCGTGTATAACATTGCAAGCTGAAAATTGTCAAAGGTTTTTTAAATTTTTATCCAAATTACAACACGCCTGCATTGTCCCTGTTTTTGATAGAACCATTTGTTTTATAAAGGAGATATATCTAAAAAACCCACGCACACCCCACCCGGGTGATCCAGTCTATTCAAACATAAATCGGCGCATGCTTACGTTCATTAAAATTCCCACGCAAATCATTATCGTTATCACGGATGACCCCCCGTAACTGATAAACGGCAGGGGGACACCGACCACCGGCATCAGGCCCATGA
>CAYQNS010000120.1:0-12103 GCA_964418755.1 uncultured Desulfobacteraceae bacterium | reverse complement strand
GCCACATTAATGCCGGCGTGTTTGTAACCATAATATTCATACAGGTATTGTAGCCGGCCATGCTGATAGAAAGATCGGCCGCGTCAAGATAGGATAAAAAATCATTTGTGAAACGATGAATCCGGATATTTTCCTTGCCGGATGCACAATCATGCAACCCGCGATACTCTGATTCTTCCATGTAGGGACCTGCAAAAATGATGAGCTGTATATTCCGGGTTTTTAGGTGAGGAAGGGCGTTAATTACAGCTTCAAGCAAATTGTGGCCTACCGCTCCGCTGCCGGCACTGGCTACAAGCAGACGACCCTTGTTATCGAGCCCGAATTGGCGACTGACGGAGCTTTCACCCACTGGTTGTTCTTTGCGGGCAACAAAGCCTGTGTATATAATGGGTATGTTAATTTTATCGACAGCGGTAAAGGTCTTGGTCAGGGGCAGAAATGACGGGTCGGAGTGAACCAGCAGGGCATCAAAAGATGCATTCAAAATTTTGATCACTCGTTCTTCATAGGCTATCTGTTTATTTTTTTCGACTAAAATATCGCGGAGGCTGCAGACAACCGTACAGGATGAAAGTGATCTTGCGGCCTTAATGGCAGGTTCCAGTTCAAAGCTGAATGCTTTCCGGCCAAAGGGATAGAGTTCAATAATGAAAATGTCAGGGTCAAGGCTGTTGACCAGTGAGATCAGCAGTTTTTTTCGTTCACTTTTAATGGTTTCAATTTCACTGCCCCGTTCACAGACGGAAAGTGCTGAAAATTCGCGGTCCATCATAAGACAGGGCAAGTGAACCGTTTTTATATTTTCCGGCTGCGGCAAATGATCAGTTGGCCCGCCTAAAACAAGCGTTACAGAGTGCTTATCCAGAGCAGCACATATCTCAAGACTCCTGAAATAATGCCCCACTCCAAGAACATGCTGGCAGTAGAAAAGAATATTCATCAGCCCGGGCTACCTCGTAGTTGCATAAAAAAGTTAAAAACGAACTGAAAAGATTTCAGACACCTATAGTTAGTGTCCGTCCAGAAATGGTCTTTTCGGAGTCTCGCAGGCTCGCTTACCTGCCCAATCTCATCGTTACGCGAAAAAAATAACCCTCGGAATATCAAATATATGCCTGTGGTTGTTTTTTTCGCCTGCCTTGGCCTTGAACAGATAAGCGCAGACTTCGAAAATCCTCATTTCTGGATGGACAATAGTTAAAGGGTATAAACAGATTCTTCGGTCAAAAATCTATGGACCGAGGGTCTTTCTCTGCAGCCGCATCCTCGGAAATCATAAAATCGATGATTTTCCTCTTGTCGGTCCCAGCTGCAAAGAGCTCCTGCTGCGCATGTAATGCTCAAACTTGAGAGTGCCTGGCACGGCACGGCCGGCACCTGCAGAAATCTGCACACTCACCATATTACCATTTACACAATATACCAGCTAAATGTCAAACAAGATTCCCGGGATATGCTGAAACTACTGATATTCCGGCTCTTGAATTGCCGGAATTTTTTGTTTACATAAAATAGCTTTAAAAAAATATTGTGGTGCGTTTTGTTCTCCCGGTTTATGTCATTTTTATTCATTCTCTATTTGGCAATCGCCCGGATGTTTATGGCAAAAATAATTTAAAAATGCCGATAAACCTATACTTAACTGGGGATAAAGTGTATAAATATTTCAACAATTTAGTCGACTCGGGAAAGAAGGCTATTGAAACCAATGGGGAGAAAAAAGAGACCGCAGGTATCCCCCTTTTGCAGACTCTGTGAATTGGGCTGTGTTGCAGATTTGGGGAATAGCCATATTCATGATTTTAGAAAATTTACGGATTCATTGAGCCTATGGGGGCAAAGCCTGGATGGAATGGGTTGAAAAGCTTGCCGCTTGACAGTATAGTGGAATCCGGCCCAATATCGGTTTTTTACAAATTCACCATCATTAAACATCCATTAAAAAATCCTGAAAACAAACAGCGGCAGATTGTATCGAAAACAACATTGAGACGGATGGATAAAAGAATACGGCACTACGCTTACCTGCGCGAGCCCTTAACCTGGAATCAAAAAGGAGGGAATCATTGGAAAAAGAAACGGTGCTTTTTCGAAAAGAGGAGTCCATTGCCATCATCACCTTAAACCGCCCGGAACGATTGAATGCCATTACGGCCGACCTGCTTCATGGCTTGATAAAACATCTTCAAACCGCCAAAGCGGATCCGGATGTGGCGTCTGTTATTCTGACCGGCGCCGGAAGGGCCTTTTGTGCGGGTGAAGATCTTAAAGAAACCTCCCAGGGCAAATCAATGACGCAGTGGGTTGACGAAGTAGACGGCTTGCAGGATGTGCAGCGGGTGATAATGAGGCTCGGGAAACCATTGGTAGCGGCTATTTGCGGCTATGCCGTTGGTGGAGGCCTTGAATTTGCTTTAAGCTGCGATATGCGAATTGCAGCCCGCGATGCACATTTCGGGTTTCCCGAAACAAGCGTGGGCTTAACGGTCACCACGGCAGGAACCAAATTGATCACCCAGATCGTCGGCCTTGGAAAGGCCAAGGAACTCATACTTACAGGTGCTTTTATCGATGCAAAAGAAGCTTTGGAAATAGGACTGGTCAATAAGGTCGTCCAGGCTGGAGAACATCTGAATGCGGCCATGGAAATGTGCCGTAAAATCAATGAGCGGTCGCCATTGGCCCTCAAGCTATCCCGAATCGCCATCGATCAAGGTCTGCATGCGGGTTTTGAACAAACCCTGGAAATGGAAGCCGCGCACCTGTTGATGTGCGTCAGTTCCAAAGAGCAGGAAAAATTTATCGATCGGAAATTAAAACAAATGAAGAAACAATAACCCGCCCGTAAAAACCGGAAATTCCAAATCTTAAACAAGGTCAAAAGCCATTTGATTAACCCCATATAGTCTTGAATTGTTGTACATTTTGATTTCTCCCTGTTTTGAAATTTGGGATTTTGATCATTGTGATTTGTTATTTGATTATTGTGATTTTTTTCTGATATTAAAAACATGAATCTTGGGATTAAAATGTTAATTCGAGGAAATTTTAAGGGTTCTTTGCTGTTTCGAGCGATGTTTGATCGGATTGTTTTTACCCATTCAACACAGCGGGAAGCCTCGGGAGTCTGCATCCCAAAAAGTTAGGTGCCCTATGCTGAAAGGTAAAACATACCGGGAACTCCACCGCAACTTTGCCTGGAAAATACCGGCGAGTTACAACATCGGCGTGGATGTGTGTGACAAATGGTCCCGGAACCCGCACCGCCTGGCCCTCATACACCTTACAGAGGATGGAGTGGAAAGGCGCTACACGTTTAATGAACTCAAGCGGTTGTCAAACCGCCTGGCAAACACACTTCGTGCCCACGGGATAGAGCGGGGAGATAGGGTCGGGATTCTTTTGTCCCAAAAACCGGAAACTCTCCTCACCCATATCGCCTTGTATAAGCTGGGCGCGATTGCCCTGCCCCTGGTGACGTTGTTCGGCCCCATGGCCATTGAATACCGTTTGAACGATTCGCAAGCAAAAGGGCTGATCACCGACAGGGAAAATCTACCCAAAATATCGGAGATAAAGGACCGCCTTCACACGCTGGAGATGGTGATGGTAACCGACCCTGTACCGAAACAGGAAGCATTGGATTTCTGGGAGATCATCAAAAAAGGAAGCGACCGCTTTGTGCCGGTGAATACATCGCCGGATGATCCGGCATTGATCATTTACACATCCGGAACTACGGGACAACCCAAAGGCACCCTGCATGCTCACCGGCTATTGCCGGGTATCCTGCCTGGTTTTGAATATTTTCACAATCTGTTTCCCAAAGCGGGAGATCTTTTATATACCCCCCTGGACTGGGCGTATATCGGCGGGTCTTATGATTCCTTGTTTCCTGCTTTACATCATGGTATTCCGGTTGTTGCCTGTCGCCCGCCAAAATTTGACCCGGAGCGTGTATTTTACATCATGGAGAAATATGGTGTTCGTAATTTCATGGCGGTTCCCACGGTATTGCGCATGATGATGCAGACTGTGAAAAATCCGCAAGAGCGCTATAAACTTTGCCTCCGGTCGGTAACGGCCGGCGGTGAAACATTGGGCGGGGATCTTTATGATTGGAGCCAAACCGCACTGAACGTCCAGCTCAATGAACAGTACGGACAGACCGAATGTGATTTGACCGTGGGATTTTGTTCCGAAGTGATGCCCGTTGTACAGGGCGCCGTTGGTAAACCTGTGCCCGGGCATGTTGTGGATATAATCGATGAAAATGGTCAAATTCTTCCACCGGGAGAGTTGGGTGAAATTGCCGTAAAGAGGCCGGACCCGGTAATGTTTTTGAAATATTGGAACAATCCGGAGGCCACACGAAAAAAATTTGCCGGTGATTGGCTTAAAACCGGCGATTACGCCCAAAAAGATGATCGGGGGCATTTCTGGTTTTCAGGCAGAAGGGATGATCTTATCGAAAGCGGTGGATTTCGAATCGGGCCCGGGGAGATCGAAGACTGTCTCATGTCCCATAAAGATATAGCCCTTGTGTGTGTCGTCGGTGTCCCGGACAAGGTTCGAGGGGAGATTGTAAAAGCATTTATCGTACCCGCAAAAGGCGTTGCGCCCAACGATGTCTTGAAAGATCAAATCCAAAACTATGTAAAGACAAAACTGGAGGCACATGCCTGGCCACGAAAAATTATGTTTTTGAAGGAGATGCCGATGACAAAAACCGGTAAAATCCGTAAGGAGATACTAAAAAAAATGGGCTGATCGACCTGAGAATGTAACGGGTCATACCGTTCCATTTTGCAAACGACAAATGGAGGACCGGCCGGAAAGATATCAGGCTGCCAAAATTTCCACCGTAACTATCGTACCTTCATAAAGGAGCATTTTTATGACCATCACGGAAGCCATAAAAAAACGTATAAGTATAAGAGGGTTTAAATCCGATCCTGTTCCAAAAAAAACGTTACGGGAAATACTGGAGACCGCAGGCCGGGCACCATCGGCAATGAATATCCAGCCATGGGAATTTACTGTTATCGGCGGCAATATTCTCAACAAAATAAGATCGGCCATTGTCGAAAAACTAAACAGCGGTGCACCGGCAAAACCGGATCATCTTGGCGTAGGATGGCCACAGGACAGTATCTTTAGACAGCGCCAGGTGGGGCTTGCAAAACAAATCTTCCGCATTATGGATATTAAACGGGAAGACAAGGAAAAAAGGGCGTGGTGGCTTGAAAGAGGCTTCCGTTTTTTTGACGCACCTGCTACCATCATTATTACAACAGACAGCATTCTTGCTGAATCAACTCCTCTTATTGATATTGGTGCTGTGATGCAGAGTATTTGTCTTGCCGCTCTTGATCACGGGCTTGGAACCTGCATTGTGGATCAGGGAGTTATGTTCCCTGAAGTTTTGAGGGAATTTGCAGAAATTACTGAAAACAGGCGGATCATAATTGCAATTGCAATTGGGTATCCTGATCCTGATTTTCCAGCCAACCGCCTGGAGGCCGCAAGAGAACCTGTCGACGGAATAACACAATGGATCGGTTTTTAGTATCTAAATTCTAAAATTCGTGTTTTTATGTCAAAAAATAAATCCCAATAATCAAAAAACAAATGACAAACAAATCACAATGATTAAAATTCCAAATTTAAAAACAAGAAGAAATCAAAACAACTATAGGCTATGTGTGAGCAAATAATTTGCTTTGGCTCTTGTTTGAGATTTAGATATTGGAATTTGTTTGTCTTTTGGTGCTTGGAATTTGTAATTTCCGGTTTATCCGGATGAATATAAAAGATAAAAAAATTGGAAATTCCCAAATTGATAAACCGACTGCAAAATCAACAACTAATTTCAGGATACTTTTTCGCCATTGGTGCAACGGCGATCTGGTCAGGCAATTTTATCATAGCACGCGGCCTCAGTGACGGTATCCCACCAATCAGCCTTGCCTTTTGGAGATGGGTTGTTGCCGTAATTGTGTTTCTGCCCTTTGCATTGAGACCGCTTATTGTCGAATGGGGTATTCTCAAAAAAAACATTCTTTACCTGTCTATTACTGCATTACTGGGAATTACAATATTCAACACTCTGATCTATTTTGCCGGTCATACAACAACCGCCATCAATCTTTCATTAATATCGATTACATTTCCCGTATTCATTGTCATTCTATCTCGAATTTTTTTCCGTGAACCGATAACTCTAAACAAAGGAATCGGCATCATTCTGGTCGCAACAGGCGTTGTCCTTCTAATTACCAAAGGAAACATCTCCAGGCTCTTAAATATATCTTTTGCCATAGGGGATGTTTGGATGCTTGCAGCTGCTCTAATTTTTGCCATTTACAGTATTTTGTTAAAACATAAACCCAAAATGTTAAGTATCTGGGCATTCCAATTAAGCACATTCATTTTGGGGCTCTTTTTTCTCTTTCCATTCTTTATTTGGGAATATGTAACAACTCCTCCCGGGGAATTTGATACAAAGATCGTTTCTTCAATTCTCTACGTAGGTATTTTTGCTTCGCTTTCGGCTTTTGTTTTATGGAATAAGGCAATCATGGCGGTTGGCCCCTCGAAAGCGGGGATGATTTACTATACATTGCCCCTTTTTAGCGGACTTTTGGCATACATTTTCTTAAAAGAGAATATCAGCATAATACGTTTTTATAGCGTGTTACTCATTATCTCAGGCATTCTTACGGCTAATTATGAATCCAAAAAAGTCTAACGTCCAATAGGTATGTGTACTAGGCCAAAGGTAATTACAGATCATGCATATTATCCAAGAATGGTATAAGCGTTATTTTTCAGACCCGCAGGTTATAATCCTGCTTTTTTTTCTCATCGCAGGCATTATTACGATCCTGACCATGGGAAATGTTCTGGCACCGGTAATCGCCAGTATAGTGATTGCATATCTGCTGGAAGGCCTGGTGAATTTACTGGAAAGGTGTCATATCCCTCGCCTGGCAGCCGCCCTAATTGTCTTTATTACATTTCTAAGCTTTCTGATATTCCTGCTATTCTGGCTCCTGCCGCTACTTTCGGGGCAGCTTGCCCAGTTCGTCGGGCAGTTACCGTCCATGATCACCCGGTGGCAGAAACAACTGATGCTTTTACCCGAACGATACCCGGATCTTATCTCTCAGGCCCTTATTATCGACCTTATCAACACGCTTCAGACCGAACTGGGGCGCTGGGGTCAGCGTCTGCTGGCCTTTTCGGTTGCCTCGTTTCGGAGCTTGATCACGGCCCTGGTATATCTGGTATTGATGCCGCTGATGGTTTTTTTCTTTCTCAAAGACAAAAAAAAAATCACCCTGTGGTTTATCGGATTTTTACCTGCAAACCGTGGGCTGAGCAGCCAGGTATGGAAAGAAATGAACCTGCAGATCGGCAACTATGTCCGGGGCAAATTCTGGGAAATCCTCATCGTCTGGGCCGTCAGTTTTGTGACGTTTTATCTGCTGGACATGAATTTTGCCATACTCCTGAGTCTGACCGTAGGACTTTCCGTGCTGGTGCCTTATATCGGCGCCACAGTGGTCTTGCTTCCGGTGATATTAATGGGATTTTCCCAATTCGGCTGGAGCTCTGAGTTTATGTCCATCGTCATCGGCTATGTCGTTATTCAACTGCTGGACGGCAACCTGCTGGCGCCCCTGCTGCTTTCGGAGGTCGTCAACCTGCATCCTGTGGCCGTCATCACCGCCATACTTTTTTTCGGAGGGTTCTGGGGTTTCTGGGGCGTATTTTTTGCCATTCCCCTGGCCACACTGGTACAGGCGGTGCTATATGCATGGTCCCGCCACAGTCAAAGATACAGACTGCCGCCCCAAAAACCGGAACCGCCTGTAAACGACACGGGGGTGAAGTAAGTGTTGGGTGTTGGGTGTTGGGTGCTGGGTGCTGGGTTAAGGAATTTTATCTCTAAGCCCGACTCTCAAAATTTTACCCCTTTGATTGTCGACGCAGCAGCCGGTTTACAAACTCGGGAATTTCCTTGATGGGCAATCCATATCCAAATGCCAGAAACAGTCCCGCAAACACCGCAGCGGTAATCGTTGATATTGCAAGACATCCCATGAATGTATCGGCATCAATCCCAATTAAAAGCATATGCCTGACCCCTTTGAGGAGAAGCCACAACAACACACCGAACAAAGCCATTTTAATATAAAACAAAACCACTTCACGGCTTTGGGGATTGCGGCTGCGGTAGTTCCAGATACCATATAGCAGAATCACCTGTAAAACAGCCGACAGCGAAATAGCCAGAGCCACGCCGGCGACCCCCATCATCTTCATCCCATAGATATACATGGGGATACTCAACCCGACTGCAAACGTTCCTAAAACTGCCGGCAGCAGCGTATTCTGAAGCGCATAAAATCCCCGTACCACAACTGTCTGGGCGGCAAAACCAAACGCACCGATCATCAGATAACCCAGTACGCGGGAGGTCAGACCGGTGGCAGCCGCGTCAAATTGCCCGCGCTGGAAAATCAGTAACACCACTTCATGGCGCAGCACAATCAACAGAACTGAAAACGGAATCACCAGGGCTATATACCGCAGGGTCGTATTCAGCAACCGGTTCATTTCCGCTATTTTGTTTTCAGCGGCCAGACGGGCCATGAATGGAAACGACGCTACCCCGACGGCCTGACCGAAAAGCCCCACCATCATCATCATGATCCGCATCCCGTAATTCAGCCCGGCAATGCTTCCCGACGGCAAATAGGATCCAAAATATTTAAAAAATATTTCCGTAGAAAAGGTCATGGTCAGGCCGAACATGAGCGGCAACGTCAGCCATACATATTTTTTCAGATCCCTGTGCCGCAGATCAAACCGGGCGGACAGATGCATGCCGACTCGGGTTCCGCCCCAGTATTGCAGGGCAAAATTACCGATAAAGGCGCCCGCCAGAACCCCCCAGGAGAACCCTTCCATACCCAGCCAGGGTCCCAGGCAGAGTCCTACGGCGATGATGCACGTATTATAGACCAAGGGCGCCAGGGCCGGAATCAGAAATCTTTCCCCGGCAAACTGTACCGCCATGAAAAGCCCGCCGGAAAAAAAGAAAAACTGGGCCGGAATAATGATCCGGGTCATCCGGACGGCACTGGATCTGACGGCAGGATCACAAATTCCAGGAGCCAGGAGATCCACCAGCCATGGTGTGCAAATGACGGCACCCGTAATAAAGACAACCAGCGCCAAACCGAAAGTATTGTGAATAATCGACAAAACAACCCAGCCTTCATCTTCGCAATCGGCAGCCAGATAATTGGAAAAAATCGGAATAAAAGTTACGGAAAGAAACCCGCTGGCAAGAATATGATTTAATATTTCAGGGATCACAAAGGCGATCTGGTAGGCGTCCACTTCAGGACCGGCACCGCCCACATAGGCAATCACCATCTCCCGCAAAAGCCCGATGATGCGGCTTAAAAAAACAGATGCCATCATGATGGCGGAAGCGATCCCGATTTTCCGGTATAAATTTTTTTTATCTGTGTTCACAGGGGTATGGATGTTGGGTTATGAGTGATTGGTGACTGGATAGAATTCCTTAATTTTTCACTTCTCACTTTTCACTTCCAAGGGTTCAATGCAAAACCGGGTTACGGTATCTCGACACGAACCGCAGTCAATTTTGCAGCAGTCCGGGTTGCTTCGGCCATAGTCGGAAGGCCCTTGCGGCCTCCGTATTCACGGCAGGAAAGAGAGGCTACTGCCACGGCAAATGTAATCGCTGCATGCAGATCATATCCCCTGCTCTGCGCCAGGGCAAATGCCCCGTGAAAATTATCACCGGCACCGGTGGTATCGACGACGTTTATCTCAGGAGCAGCCACATGAAAAAGCATTTTATCAGATAGATAATAAACACCGTCTTCACCATGGGTAATAATTAAAGTGCCGTGCACCATTTGCCCGAGTTCCATAATTTTACTATGCAGCGAAGTGCTTTTCAAATTCAACTCTTTGGAACCCAGAAAATCAGATGACGGAACAAAAAAATCAGCCAGGGCCATCATCTCCTCGATCCCGTCGCGCCACCGTTCACAATCATAGATTATTTTGACACGATTTTTTATAATTCGCCTTAATTCGCGGCCAAGGTAGGTTACATCGGGATCAAGCAGAATGCTTCCGGATCGTGAAACAAGATCGGCCAGCCGCTTGTCCACCGTTATTTTCGGAAGACGATTGGGCTCATAAATAATCGTTCTTTTTCCGCTGGCCCGGGTAACAAAGAGATAGGCGACCGGGGTTTTACCGCCTTTGACCTTTTCCATATAATCCGTGTTGACTTCAAAGGCCTGCAATCGCTGGATGCAGAATCTTCCCTCTTCGTCATCCCCAAGCTTGCCCAGCAGGGTAACTTTCCCCCCTACTCTTGCAATACAGCAGGATGAGGTTCCCCCCTGGCCCCCGCCTTCAACCATCCGGATACAAAGGGCCGCTTTTTTGTCTTCTTCGGGAAACTCTTCCACAACGGAAATATAGTCAAGACAGTTACGGCCGATAACCAGCACTTCCGGATCATTCATGTTCTTCTCTTTTCTCGGCTGCAACCGTGTTTGTCAAGTTGCCGATACGTTCAATCTCGACCTCTATCGTATCACCGGGCTTGAGATATACCGGCGGTTTACGAACAAAACCCACGCCGCTGGGCGTACCGGAAAGAATCACGGTGCCCGGCAGCAGAGTGGTACCTTCCGAGAGATATTCGATGAGTTGTGCAACACTGAAAATCATGTCCGACGTATTGGCGTTTTGCATGATTTCTTTGTTGAGAATACTTTTTACCTGCAATGTCTGGGGGTCTGTGATCTCATCGGCGGTAACCATCCCGGGTCCCAGGGGACAAAACGTATCAAAACTTTTTCCCCGCACCCACTGACCACCACCGGCATGCTTCTGCCAGCGTCTGGCCGATACATCATTGGCAATGGTATAGCCGGCAACATGGTCAAGGGCATTTGCGGCTCTCACATTTTTTGCGGTCCTGCCGATGACAACAGCAAGTTCAGCTTCATAATCTACCTGCATCGGCTCCATGCATGAAGGCGGCAGAACAATCGGATCATCGGGGTGTGCAAGTGCCCCGGGGTTTTTCATGAACAGTACCGGGTATTGGGGGAGTTGCATCCCTGTTTCGCCGGCATGCTGGTGATAATTCAGCCCGATACATAAAATGGCTGCCGGCTGGAGCGGTGCCAGCAGCTTTTTGACCCTGGCCGGATTCCCGGTATCTGTAAAACTGTCAGGCCATCGGCCCTGAAGCCGGGTAACGGCGCCGTCCACATGCCTATTGCCGTAACAAATGATTCCGTCTTCATCGTAAAAGCGTATGATATGCATTTTTACCCCCTTGCTGCATGCGTGCCGGCTAAAGCACTTTTATCTTGTCCCCCACTCATTTTTCCCGGAAAACATGACGGAAAAATGACGATATCCAAAATTGAATATGCGCTATATCAGAATTTCCGATTATTGTCATTGACATTTTTTTTATCTCATTTAGTTATTATTAACCAATCTTTTACAACATATAGAAACTTCGGCACATATCAAAATTTTATTTTCGTTTTAAAAACTAAAAAAATCGATTGCTTTCAAACACTTATTGTGCTGCAGGTGATCGAAACATATCTTGCTGGCTGTCGGCAGGGCCTACATGAGCGCAAGGAAAATCATGCTTCTGGATGAACCCTCCATGGGGTTGGCGCCACTGCTGATGCTGGATATGTTCAAGGCCCTCAAGGAAATCAATAAACAGGGGACCACCATTTTGCTGGTGGAACAAAATGCCCGCCTCGCACTCAAATTTGCCAAGAGGGGATATGTTCTGGAAAACGGTCATCTGGTCCTTGAAGGAGAATCTGAAAAACTGTTGAATGACCCGGAAGTTAAAAAAGCCTATCTGGGAGGGTAAATATTTTACCTTTTCAGGCATCCTTCATGACAAATCAAAAGTAATTTACATATCAATGTCATTAACTTTAGAAACATCTGTATGGATCACCATGAAGCTTGCTATATTGCAGTAAGCCTTGAGTAA
>CAYQNS010000119.1:0-12212 GCA_964418755.1 uncultured Desulfobacteraceae bacterium | reverse complement strand
GCGGAAGTTGAAAGAGATCCAAAACGGTTATTTCCGTTTACTTATCGATAAAAAAAAATTTTTTTGAAAAAATGATTTTTGATGCCGTTAGAACAGATAATTATGAATGCGGAATGATGAATGTGGTTTCGCTTTGCTCTGCCGGTTTTATGAATTGCAGTTTTATCGCAGGGTGGGCTGTGCCCACCAAAAGACAGAATACCTTTAAATTTTAAAAAAAACGGGTGATATATGGAAGGATTACAATATGGAAAATATAAGTTTTCCTGTCAGTTGAATACGGATGCAATTCTACCGATCTATAAAGGATCAACTTTCCGGGGTGTTTTCGGGCTGGCCCTGAAAAAGGTGGTATGCGCTCTGAAACAGCAGGAGTGCAGCGAGTGCCTTTTAAAAAAACGCTGCCTCTACACACGGGTATTTGAAACCCCGCTGGCTGTCGAGGCGCCCCCGGAACTGCGCATGTCGGTTCCGCCGCATCCTTTTGTGATCGAGCCGCCACTAACGGATAAAATGGAATACGGCAAAGGAGATTCTTTTGACTGTACCCTGCTGCTGATGGGGCCGGTCAACCAGAGTCTGCCCTATTTTATCTATGCCTTTGAGCAGATTGGGCGCATCGGTATCGGCCGGAAAATTAATGGCAGAAGGGGGCGTTTTATATTGAAAACCGTCTCATCAAACGGGAATATTATATACACGGATCAGGATGAAAAATTGAGACTGGATCAGCCGGCAATGCTTCTTTCGATGCCGGATCAGGCGGATGTTTCAGAAAAAGTTTTTCAGGCACAGGTAACCCTGAACACCCCTTTGCGGTTGAAGTCGAACAACCGGATCACATCAGACCTGCCGTTTCATGTCCTGGCCGGCGCCATGCTCAGAAGACTATCATCTCTTTTTATTTGCTATGCGGGAGCTGAACCCAAATTGGATTACAAGGGGCTGATCGACAGGGCAAAAAAGATAAAAGTGAAGGAGAACAACCTGACCTGGCACGCCTGGGAGCGCTATTCCAACCGTCAGAAGCAGCGCATGCCCCTGGGCGGAATGATCGGCACTATTACCTACGAAGGGCCTCTGGGCGAGTATCTGCCACTTTTGGAATTTTGCTCAAAGGTGCATATCGGGAAGAATACTTCGTTTGGGTTGGGGAAGATGGGAATAAGCATGATTTCAAAATAGTAAAAAATTCTGCCATTGGTTGATTAAAAATTTAAAAAATGGAGATTACAATGAATGAGAATACGTTGAAAATTGCGGCAGCGGCGCTTATGCACGATATCGGTAAATTTGCAGACAAAGAATTGCTGGAAATTACACAACAGTACATAAATGATAATGCCGGGCTTTATTTGCCATTTTATAATGGAAGGCATTCTCACTATCACGCAGTATACACTGCTGCATTTATAGAAAAGATGGCCAGATATTTGCCGTATCAGTTTAACGCTCCTTCTTGGGGGTCAGATGATTCTTTTATCAATCTTGCCGCAGGGCACCATAAGCCAAATACGCCATTACAGTGGATTATTGCAGTAGCGGATCGTGTGAGCAGTGGCTGGGACAGAGATTCTTTTGAAGGGGAATATGCACACAAAACGCATTGGAAAGATTATAGAAAAACAAGACTTTTGCCCATTTTTGAACAGATCAGCGTTACCGGTAAAAATAAAATCAATGATACGCTGGATGATTATTTATACCGTTATCCTTTAAAACCTTTTTCACCGGCCGCTATTTTCCCGGCCATAAAGGAAGGCGTGACTCCTGCCAGTAATTCTACAGCAAAATTGGAATATGCGGAACTGTTCGAAAAGTTTATCGATGATCTATCAGGGCTATGTCACAGAGATGATAATATTGAATTGTGGTTGGAAAATTTTGAAAGTCTTCTCATGATGTATACGTCCTGCATACCTGCCGCCAGGGTAGGTGATGTTGTGCCGGACGTTTCGCTGTATGATCATGCAAGAACGACAGCAGCACTATCAGTTGCGATTTATCTCTATCATCTTGATTCAGACTCTTTGACCATAGATTCAGTTAATCAAAAGGGCGATAAAAAATTCCTTTTGATTAATGGTGATTTTAAAGGCATCCAGGATTTTATCTTCAGTCGATTTACAGACTCGGAAAAATTCAGATCGAAGATTTTGCGTGGAAGATCTTTTTCTGTATCTCTACTTTCAGAACTTGCCGCAGATATGATTTGTCGTGAAATTGGATTACCCTTTTCATCTATTATTTTAAATGCGGCAGGTAAATTTACAATAATTGCGCCTAATACCGAACGTAGTATTAACAGTGTTTGCAAAATAGAAGAAAAAATCAATGACTGGTTGGTGAAGGTTTCATTTGGGGAAACTGTTGTAAATATTGCTACTTATTCAGCATCCTGCAACGACTTTACGATAAATAAATTTTGGAAGTGGTGGGATGGTTTCTGTCAAAAAATGGAGGAAAAAAAATATACCGGACTTGACATGCAACGGTATGGAGGAACTGTTCAAGGTTATCTGGACAGCTTTATAAACGAGCCCGGCAGACCGGCAATATGTCCCATATGCGGAAAAAGGCCCTCGATAAAAAATGCCGGTGCCTATGTGGGGGAATCATTTCATGCCTGTAGACTATGCCGGGATCATGTTTTTCTGGGCACTAATATCGTTAAAAAGGAAAATATTTTTATAACGACAGTTGATGCAGATATAGGAAGCAGAGAACATGGGTTATTTGAGCCGATATTCGGCAACTATCAGGTGTCCTTTGAGCTGGAGAATATATCAGAGATTGTCATGGCGAAGAAATTGATAAAACGTTGGAATCTCGCCCTTTCAGAGGATGGACTGAAGCACGGAAATGCCACATTGAAATTTATTAATGGGTACGTGCCCAAATACAGCACGGAACTGATAAATGATGGACGCATCAAACCCATAACAAAAAACGATCAGAAAAACGCAAAAAATGAAGATACGATGGCCTTGGGCGATCCAGTATCGTTGAACCATATCGCAAGCCTTGCCCAGATGGGGGTAAACGGTAAATACCATGGGATTGAAGCCCTTGGCGTTTTAAAAGCAGATATAGACCATTTGGGCCTGCTGATGGCGTGCGGATTACCTCAAAAACGTTTTACCCTTTCACGCCTGGCAACTTTGAGCCGGCAGGTGAACAATTATTTTTCGGTTTATTTGCCGAATTTGTTAAATAATACCAATGAGTTCAATCAGACCTACACTGTTTTTGCCGGTGGAGATGACCTTTTTCTCATCGGGCCATGGAATCGAATTATTCAACTGGCAGGCTTCCTTCACGATAGTTTTGCTGAATATGTCTGTCGCAATCCGGAAATTCATTTTTCTGCCGGGATTTCTCTCCATAAACCTCATACACCAATAGACACACTGGCAAATGAGGCAGAATCACTCCTTGAGAGTTCTAAAAGCTCCGGCCGTGACAGACTTACACTGTTTTCAACTACCGTCAAATGGGAGGATTTTGAAAAACTGAATACAGTAGAGATTGAATTTGAAAAATGGCTCGATAAAGGCTGGATCAGTAAAGCATTTTTTTATCGATTCAATGAATTCATCAAGATGGCTGCTGCCGAGAAACAAATATTGGAAAACGATTCAATCAGTATAAAGGACATGGCTTGCACCAAATGGCGTTCTTTACTGGTATATGCTGCCGAGAGAAATGTTGCTGGCCAGTATAAAGGAGAAGAAAGGAGAACGATTGTGACTTTGGTGACAGCCACAATGACACAATGGCTGGCAGAATATCAGGGAAAGTTAAGAATTCCACTTTGGAAAATTTTATACAACAGGAGGTAGGCAAAATGGAAAAAATTGAATTTTGGAAAGACAGAGACAACAACATGATAGATCCGTACCTGTTTTCAGTCAAAGCAGAAGCTTTGGCAAAAGTCTTTGCTCAGGATTGTGAAATAAGTCGTAAAAAAGAAAACAAAAGGACTCAGATTAGAAAATTTTACGATGAAGTGGTTCGGCTGAACATGGAGGCAAAAAACAAGAATGCAGATTGGAATAATATTTTGCCGCTTGTTAATATGGTGACGGCTAAAGCGGCATATGCAAAGGGCCGGGCTCTGATCTCCGATAATTTCTTATTTTTTATCCGTACCTCGGTTGAACAGGTGAAAGCACCTGAAGATCTCGATGTGTTCGCCAATTTATTTGAAGCTTCATATGGTTTTTATAGATTTTATTGCCCCGCAAATTAATAAAAGGAGAAATGGCCATGCAACTGATGGATATAATGGAATTAAGTGGAACGATTGTTTTGTTGAGCGGTCTTCATATTGGTGCTGGTGATTCTGAAATGCGAATCGGGGGAACTGATAATCCAGTGATCAAACATCCTCATACCCAGGAGCCCTATATCCCAGGATCGTCATTAAAAGGGAAAATTAGAGCCCTGCTGGAAATGAAAAGTGGATTGATGGCTAAAACCGGGGGGAAACCTTTGGGGCTAAAGGATTTGAACGGGCTTTCCGGTGAACAAAAAAATATTTGTGAAAGCATTTTGAAACTGTTCGGGGCCAGCGGTGCGGATGAAGAGGGTACTTTTTCACCGGGACCCAGTCGTGCTTCATTTGCGGATTCTCCTTTGGATGTGGAATGGAAAGAGGATGTGCAGCGGGACCATCTGCCCTTTACGGAAGTAAAATCTGAAAATTCCATAAATCGTATTCAAGGAACGGCCATAAATCCTCGCTTTACCGAACGTGTACCGGCCGGCGCCAGGTTTTCATTCTGCATTACCATTAAAAAATTGGATGAAAATGAAAATTTGGAAGCTTTGTTGCTGGAGGGTATGAAGCTTCTGGAAATGGATTCGCTGGGGGGCAGTGGCAGCCGGGGGTATGGTCATGTCAAATTTGAATTCAACAATATTGATTATCAGAAAAAATTTGATGACATAACGCCTTTTTAGGAGGTGCCATTTTGAAATTATATGAAATAACCATACAGCCGACTTCAGGTTTTGGCACGCCCCTGAAAGGGGATACCCTTTTTGGGCATTTTTGCTGGCAGGCCGGGTATGATCCTGGTTTGGTTGAAGGTGGTCTTCAAAAACAGATCGATAGATACGCCGAGCGTCCATTTGCGGTTTTTTCTTCTGCCATTCCCAAAATCGAGGCTGACAATAGTCATGCGCTCAGGAGGCCGGCGTTGCCAATGTCAATGCTTTTTACTTCCATCAAAGACCGAAGGAAAAGATTGATGGCTTCGAAAGAAAATAAGAAGAAAAAATGGATGATTAACACATGTGGGGACTCCATAAATCTTAAATCGGTGGACTATTTGACAGATAGAGAACTTTGTCAAAAAACATTTACGGCTGGGAAAAATGACACTGGAAATCTGCAGATGCTTTTTTCACAGCCGCATAATACAATAAACCGGTTGACAGACACTACCGGGAAAGAGATGTTCGCGCCGTATACTCGTAATAATACCTACTACCAATATGGTATAAAACTCGCTTTATTTGTAGTCATTGATCCTGAGGCAACCAACATTGAAAATATTGTAAAAGGACTGACTAAAATCGGGTACTGGGGTTTTGGAAGAGATGCCTCAACCGGATTGGGGCGGTTCAATGTATGCGGCGCTGTTGAGATAAATGTAAAGACAGATCAGAAAGCGAACGCTTTATACACACTGGCGCCTTCAGTACCGGATTCAACTTTATTTCAAAAATTATTTTTTAATACTTTTGTCCGTTTTGGCAAACACGGTGAACATTTGGCCAATGGGAAGAACCCTTTTAAAAATCCGGTTGTTATGGCAGATGATGCGGCTGTTTTTATTCCCAAAGATAGAGCTGTCTTTGAAAAACTATATACGGGCAGAGCCGTTACCCATGTATCAAAAGCAATGCCGGGTACCGTTGTACAGGGTTATACCCCATATTTACCCCTTATACTGGAGCAAGAATTATGAAATCTGATGCAAATAAGGAAGTTTTCAGATGTTTTATAAAAATCCTTTCGCCTTGGCACATAGGCTGCGACGAAGTATATGAGCCGACCAGTTTTGTAATGGATGAGACAAGAAATCAACTTGTCGTTTTCAATCCTGTCTCCTTTATCCGTGAGTTGTCTGATGAAGATAAGAGCCTATTTTCCAGTATCTGTGCCAAGGGAACGATTTCTTCAATTCTTGAGATATATAAATTTCTCAGGGGGAAACAGGTTGAAGGAAAGCGGGTGGATGTTTGTGATGATTTTATTGATCATTATAAAAGGACGCTTTCTATTTCCACGCATAACGAAAGGCAGATACAGCAGGAGTTAAATAATTTTCAAATTCCCCGCACCTCTTTTTCATCACTTGATCAGCGCCCCTATATCCCGGGGTCCAGTGTCAAAGGGGCCTTGCGTACTGGATATGCGAATCTTTGCCAGGCTCAACAGAAGTTGCAGAAGTGGACGAATTCACGTGAGAGTCAGAAGCTTGAGAGGCATCTTATGGCATACTCCAATCCGGGTGACGATCCTTTCAGGCTGGTTAAAGTTTCTGATTTCATGCCGGTAGGAGAGGTTAAAACCAAAGTCCTATATTGTGTTAATGAAAAGAAAAAAATGGCCTTAAAACCGACGCGGGGACAGGCTTTAATGCTGGAAGTTATTGAGCCAGGTGCCATATTTACAGGACTTATCAGTGTGGAAAAACCCCAGGCGGGGGCCGGTATTAAAGAACCCGTGGATTTGACGACTCTCTTAGATGGCGTTTTAAATTTTTATGATCAAGAAAAAATAAATGAAAATCAGGCGCTGCAAATTATCGGAATACCACCCAATGTCGTTGAATCAGATGAAAAAGCAATTTTAATTCGATGTGGAAGGCATTCCGGTGCCGAAGCGGTAACCATAAAGGGGCATCGACACATTAGAATTATGGGAAAGTTCGGTGATCGTCCAAAATATCTGGACCATGCCACGACTTTCTGGCTTGCCTCCAACGTACGGGTGCCCAAAATTAAAAAATTTCTGCAGCCTTTTGGATGGGGTCATTTAATTGAAATGACAGGTAAAAGTTCCCAAGCGTTTGATGCAACAGAAGCGATTTATGCCAAAAAGACAAAAGTTGAGCAGGAGGACCTTCGTCATGAGGCGAAACGTCAGATTGAAATGAAACGACAGGCTCAGCAGGAAGATGAAAAAAAAGCGAGGGAAGCTGAAGAAAAAAGAATTGAAGAGGAAAAAAGAAAGGCTGCATTTGAGGCGATGAGCCCTGAAGAAAAAGATGTTGCTACACTTGAAGATCCTGATGTTATTGAAAACAAAGTCGTTGAAATTTTAAATCGTTTGGATGGTTTTTCAGATCAAAATAAAGTAAAAGCATCTATGGCTTTAAAAGCGTATTATCAGAAAAACGGCAAGTGGAAGAAAAAAAAGTGTTCGAAAAAACAATTTGAAAAAGTGAAGATGATTAAGACAATCCTTGGGGAAGTATAGATCCCAGGCTTTAAATATACATGGCGTTAAGGCTGATGCCTGTTATTTCGGCAACACAATAAGAGATAGTTCTGAATAGCAGTCATAAGCCCAAGAATCACAACACAGGCTGAAAATACTGAGTAACAGGTTGCGTCAATTACATAAAAATAGATAGCGCATAAGCGTTACCATATTCAGCATTCATTTTTCATAATTCATCATTTTTATACAATTATGCCAAACATCATCGTAACGACAATGGGCACTTCCTGGCAGGTCATACCGGAGCTGCTCGGGTTGACCAATCCGGAGTTTCTGGATCTGTATGTGCATCATCCGCATAGGGCGCGGTTGGACCGGGTCCGGCGGCAGTTTGAGGTGCCAACGGTCCAGGAGATCTGGGCCGTGACCACCGGGGGCCGCATCATCGACCAGGCCATTGATAAATTGTATGACTGGTATGGACTGCTGCCGGCATCCGGTCGTCCCCTGCTGCGCATCTGGCAGGTGAAAGGAGCCGATGACCTGGCATTCGAGGCTGAGTGCAATCAAATGGCCGAATGCATCTGGCGGGTGGCCCTGTTAAATTCGTTTTTGCATTTATTTGTTTAACTGGGCGTAAGACAGATAGGAACAATGAAAAAAAATTTATTTTTAATATTCAATCACCAAATTACAGCAAACCAGGCACTCAGTGCCCGGGCCTCTCTCGGTGTTGATATCATCGTGCCTCTGCCGGAAAATCTGAAATTCATATGGGAACAGGTCCCGCCGGATCTGGCAGAAATTGCCGATTACCTGGAGCCGATAAAGAGATGGCTTCTGGCCCAGGCCCGCCCTGGGGACTATGTCCTTGTTCAGGGGGATTGCGGGGCTTGTTATATTCTGGTAAACATTGCGTTTGAAAATAATTTGATTCCGGTTTATTCGACCACTGAAAGAAAGGCACTGGAGGTACATGGCGCAAATGGCGATGTGGCGTTAACTCATCATTTCAGGCATGTTGCTTTTCGGCGGTATGAAAGGCTATTAAATACGGTGTAAAGACATCATATATAAATGAGGAAGGTTGCTTATGCGGAATATTTATTTCAGTTTTCTTGGCCTGGGAATTCGCAACAAAGAGACAATGAAATATTATTATAGCCCCACAACTTATGAGCTGAATGGAAAATTGTCACCGGAGACTGAATTCGTCCAAGTTGCTGAAATATCACTTTTGGATGCATCACCGTTCGACGAAGTTTTTATTACCGCGACCCAGAAATCCTATGACGCTCATTTTAAGAGCCTTCGGGATCAATTGACGAGTTTAATATCGCATATCTCACCCATACCGATTATTCTGGAAGAGGACATGACGCCTGAAGGGCAATGGAAATGGTTTGAAAAAATTTTGTCCCATATAGAACCCGGTGATCATTTGACCATTGATTTAACGCATGGATACCGTTCTATCCCCATTGTGTTTTCAGCTGCCATCAATTTTCTTCAAAAGGCCAGAAATATTTCGCTCAATGCCGTTTATTATGGTGTGTTTGAAAGAAAAGAGGAACTTGGCTATGCCCCAATTGTGGATATGAAGGAATTTTACCTGATCAATGAGTGGGCTGACGGCGTGAGCCGACTGGTGGAAGATGCCGATGCCCGAAAAATGGCCGATGTTGCCGGACGATCAAAAGATTTTCAGGCCGCGGAACTCAACGATGAAAAGGTTATCAAAGCCTTTGATGACTTGACTAATACCATTCGAAATGTAGATGTTAACAATGTGGCATCAAAGGCCAATCAAGCTATTCAGGTGATTAAGGAAAAAAAGAAAAACGCATCTGAAACCGGAAAAATTCTTTTTGATCTGGTAATTGATAAATTTATTACGCTTACTACGGATATACCGGTAAGCGGAAAATATGATGAAGCCTATTTCAAGGTGCAGATTGAAATCATAAAAATGCTGCTCAAGCATAAGCTTTTCATGCAGGCGTATACTGTGATGCGGGAATTTGTTGCTTCCATAGGGATGCTTCCATTTGAAATGAAGGGGATTAGCAACAAAAAACGGAAAAAAAAGCGGACAGAACATGCCGAGGTCTTTGTGAAAATGTTTCAGCGTGAAGAAGAAAATTGGGATTTTAAAAACAAAGCCGAAATCTGTAATCAAATGATGCCGTTTTATAGGGAGCTTGAAAAAGCAGGGGTTGAAGCTGAGTTAAGAATATTTGTCAAGGAGTTGGCGCAGTATCGTAATGGGTTTGATCATGCCTGGACATCCAAGGCGAAAGCCTATGAGGATATTGAAGAAAAGGGTGAACATTTTTTTTTGAGTTTACAAAAATTGCTTTCCCTGTTGCAGAAGAATCAGATGCTCATATAGCCCATGGCGATATCACCGGCGGATGTCCGGTTGTAAAATGATGAAAAATAGGTGGTGTGTAAATTTTTTAATGAATATCAGTTGGTTGGAAGGCTTTTGATTGATTTTTTGGTTAAGGGATCCGCCGGAATTGATATTTTTATTATAATCGGTAGGTTAGAGAGGATGTGAGCTGATATGAAAGTGTGTAAAAGTTTTCCGAACGCAATTATTGGGGGGCTGCGCCGGAAACGCCTTGCAGGTTTTTGAATTATTTGGCAAAAAAACAGGTAGAGTTTGAAGGAATGCCCCGATTCGAGGGGATTGAGACTGAGGCCAATGGCTTCAGCATACTTCAAATACGTTTGTTTGAAGGAATGCCCCGATTCGAGGGGATTGAGACTGTTGCATCGTAGGCTGATCTAACGCCATATATTTCAGTTTGAAGGAATGCCCCGATTCGAGGGGATTGAGACTATTCGACCTCACTCAACTTTGCTTTCAGCGCTTCGTTTGAAGGAATGCCCCGATTCGAGGGGATTGAGACAAACTCCTTTCAATTTTAAACTCCTTTCAATTTTGTTTGAAGGAATGCCCCGATTCGAGGGGATTGAGACCACAACTACATCCATCGACTCATCTGAAGGGTCATTTTGTTTGAAGGAATGCCCCGATTCGAGGGGATTGAGACAATATTGATGAGTTTTACTTTGATTCGGTAGGTATGTTTGAAGGAATGCCCCGATTCGAGGGGATTGAGACTTTTTTTTGCCTGATTTGGAGAGGTCCAGAATATCAGTTTGAAGGAATGCCCCGATTCGAGGGGATTGAGACCTTTCGCTTCATTTTTTGTTTTGAATCCGTAATTAGTTTGAAGGAATGCCCCGATTCGAGGGGATTGAGACTTAGTAAAGGCCATTGCAGATATTTGTTTATCCTCAGTTTGAAGGAATGCCCCGATTCGAGGGGATTGAGACAGATCCACCTTAAATATTATCGATGTCTTTCAAGTTAGTTTGAAGGAATGCCCCGATTCGAGGGGATTGAGACTGATTTCGTCTTCTTTTTCTGAGATTAGGTCCGTGAGTTTGAAGGAATGCCCCGATTCGAGGGGATTGAGACTATTCATTGATTTGGTTTTTCATTTGTTTACGTTGGTTTGAAGGAATGCCCCGATTCGAGGGGATTGAGACTTATTTTCTCCTTTTTTCTGGTTATCAAAATTAATTATGTTTGAAGGAATGCCCCGATTCGAGGGGATTGAGACTTAATGGAATGAAATTCATAACTCTTGTCATACTCGTTTGAAGGAATGCCCCGATTCGAGGGGATTGAGACTTTAACCTTTCGTCTTTTTCATCAGCACCGGATTTGGGTTTGAAGGAATGCCCCGATTCGAGGGGATTGAGACTTTAAACGCCGGCTCATAAAGCGTACATTGCATTTGTGTTTGAAGGAATGCCCCGATTCGAGGGGATTGAGACTGATGATCGCTATTTCAGGGTCAACCGTCGGCATTGCGTTTGAAGGAATGCCCCGATTCGAGGGGATTGAGACATATCCATAGTGTACTCCCTTCATTTGTTTCACGTGTTTGAAGGAATGCCCCGATTCGAGGGGATTGAGACTCTATAATATCATCATCTTTGACAAATAAGGCATCTGTTTGAAGGAATGCCCCGATTCGAGGGGATTGAGACTATTTGTGAGAGTTTTTTATTACCTTCCACGGCTTAGTTTGAAGGAATGCCCCGATTCGAGGGGATTGAGACAGTATAGCTCCTTCCTTTAATAGTTTGCTCAATATGTTTGAAGGAATGCCCCGATTCGAGGGGATTGAGACAGTATGACTCCAAGGACATCTACTACAAGGACTTTGTTTGAAGGAATGCCCCGATTCGAGGGGATTGAGACTCTATGAGCCCGCCGCAAGCACCACAGTATTTATCTGGGTTTGAAGGAATGCCCCGATTCGAGGGGATTGAGACTAATCTTGTGCAGCATGGCAGCCATGGAAACCTTTGTTTGAAGGAATGCCCCGATTCGAGGGGATTGAGACTTATTGCGTCGTCTATTGCATCCCAGGCCAGGTTTAAGTTTGAAGGAATGCCCCGATTCGAGGGGATTGAGACTTAGCTTCCACCTTCTGTTGATAGGTTTGAACTTGCGTTTGAAGGAATGCCCCGATTCGAGGGGATTGAGACCTTTGTTTTGACAGGTTCATTGCATCTGAAGGTTTTGGTTTGAAGGAATGCCCCGATTCGAGGGGATTGAGACCTACCAGGTCCATTCTGCCATTGGATAACGGCACTCGAGTTTGAAGGAATGCCCCGATTCGAGGGGATTGAGACTTACTATTGCCACTTCAGGATCTACAACAGG
>CAYQNS010000118.1:0-12276 GCA_964418755.1 uncultured Desulfobacteraceae bacterium | reverse complement strand
GTGAAGAGTTGGGTTACAACCGCCCCATGATCGTGCAGTTCGCCGACTTTGCCTCCGGGGCCGTGCGCGGTGATTTCGGCGATTCGACCCGCCACCACCAGCCGGCCATGGGATTGATCCTGGGACGTCTGCCGGCCACCATAGAACTGGCCACGGTGTCGTTGCTGATGTCCATGTTCATCGGCATTACACTGGGCCTGCTCGGGGGTTCCAATCCCGGCAGCCTGTGGGATGCCATTGCCCGGGGTGCCGGGTTGATCGGACAGACAATTCCCAATTTCTGGCTGGGCCTGATCCTGATCCTGATTTTTGCCGTCGATCTGGGCTGGTTTCCTACATTTGGCCGGGAAACCTGGAATTTTCTGGGATTCATTCCCTTACCGACCAAATCGGTCATCCTGCCGGCTTTTTCGCTGGGGCTTTTCACCATGGGTCAACTCGTGCGATTCACCCGTTCGGCAGTGCTGGAAATCCGGAATGAGGATTATATCCGCACCGCCTACAGCAAGGGCATTGCCGACAAACGGATTTACGTTAAACATATTCTGCGAAATGCAGCCATTCCCCTGATCAGCATCATCGGCGTCCAGTTCGGCTATCTGCTTAGCGGTTCCATCTATATCGAAACTATTTTTTCCTGGCCCGGCCTCGGGAATCTGCTGGCGGAAGCCATTGGTAACCGCGATTTTGCGCTGGTACAGGCTATCGCCTTTTTCACAAGCATCGTAGTTGTATTCCTTAACCTGCTTACCGATATCGCCTATGGAATGGCAGATCCCCGAATCAGATATGGAGATTGATAATATGTCCCGGACACCGGAAGTTACATCAACGGGCTCACGCGTTGACCAGGCAAAAGAACGCGGCTTGTGGCCTAAAATTATTTTTGTAGGAAAACTGCTGGCCCGTGACCGGGCCGGGACCCTTGGCATGGTCATGTTTTTAATCCTCGTTCTGACCGCCGTTTTCGCGGCTCAGCTTTCGCCGTATAACCCGCTGAAACAAAATTTGAGAGATGCCAAACAACCGCCGGCCTGGTCGGAAAAGGGAACCATGCAGCATCCCCTGGGCACCGACAATCTGGGCCGTGATTTATTAAGCCGGATCATATACGGCACCCGGGTTTCTCTAACGGTAGGCTTTTTCGGCGTACTGATCGCCGGCGGGCTCGGGCTGATAATCGGTCTTGTTTCGGGATATGCGGGGGGGCGAACCGACAACATTATCATGGGTGGGGTCAATATGATTCTGGCTTTGCCCTACCTGGTTTTTGTGGTGTTTATCGCGGCCATTCTCGGCCGTAGCCTTTTTAACGTCATCCTCATTTTCGGGTTTACGGATATTCCGATCTTTGTGCGTATTACCCGGGGTGAGGTTTTGCGGATGCGGGAATCCGGTTTTGTGGAATCGGCCATCAGCCTTGGCGCCACCAAAACCCGTATTCTTTTCGATCACATTCTGCCCAACCTGATCGGTCCTTTGATCACCATCGCCACCTTTGAGATGTCGGCCATGATTTTCTATGAAGCCGGTCTTGGTTTTCTGGGCCTGAGCGTGCCGCCGAGCGTACCCAGTTGGGGCAATATGCTGGCAGTCGGCCGCAAATATCTGACCATCTATCCCTGGATCGCGACATTTCCGGGTCTGGCCATAATTTTTGCAGGCCTGGGAATGAACCTGCTGGGAGACTGGCTGCGTGACGTACTGGATCCCCGTATGCGGCGCATAAAAAAATAGCGATTTGGAAAAATAGGATTTAGGAGTAGTTATGTCAACCATTTTAGAAGTCCACGACCTGGTTACCCGGTTCTACACTTTCGACGGTGTCGTGCACGCCCTGAACAAAGTCAGTTTTGATCTGGAAGAAGGTGAAACCCTGGCCATTGTGGGAGAAAGCGGCAGCGGTAAAAGCGTTACCATGATGTCGCTGCTGCACCTGCTGCCGGTCCCCCCGGCAAAAATCGAAGGCGGCCAGGCTATATTTCATGACAATGGTAATCATATTGATTTGCTTCAATTATCAAAACAAAAGATATCAAAGGTACGCGGCGGTAAAATCGGCTTTATTTTCCAGGATGCTTTAAGCGCTTTGAACCCGGTCATGACCGTGGGCAGACAGATCAGTGAATCTTTGATCGAGCATCTGCGGATGGGCCATGAAGAAGCCCGCAAACGTGCCATCAAACTGCTTGATTATGTGGGTATCCCCGGAGCATCACAGCGCTTCTCCAATTATCCCCATCAGTTTTCCGGCGGCATGCGCCAGCGGGTCATGATCGCGGTGGCCATTGCCTGTAATCCGAAAATTGTTATCGCCGATGAGCCGACCACTGCCCTTGATGTAACCATCCAGGCGCAAATCGTTGAATTGACCCAGCGGCTGCAGAGGGAACTGAATATATCCGTTATCTGGGTTACCCACGATCTGGGCGTTGTAGCCGGGATGGCCGACCGGGTGCTGGTGATGTATGCAGGCAGCGCAGTTGAAATCGCCCCTGTGGACGAGCTGTACAACAATCCGAGCCATCCCTACACCCTTGGGTTGATGAGAGCCCTGCCACGCATGGGCGATGTTGTTTCAAAACGACTGGTAAGTATTGATGGCGCACCTCCGGACCTGCTGGAAAAACCGCGCCACTGCCAGTTTGCCTGGCGTTGCCGGCATGCCTTTGACCGCTGCTGGCAGGAGATCCCACAGCCCAGAGAAATCGGCCCTGGACATTTTACAAGCTGTTTCCATGATGTTAAAAACGGGAGACCCTGCAATGACGCCTGAAAAAACCCCTGCCCAGACCGTATCTGATAAACCCGAAATCATGGTCCGGGTCGAACACCTTAAAAAATATTTTCCGATTACCCGCGGTCTCCTCATCAGTCGGCAGGTCGGCGCTGTCAAGGCAGTGGATAATGTTTCCTTTATCATCAGGAAAGGGGAGACTCTGGGGATTGTTGGTGAAAGCGGGTGCGGCAAATCCACCACCGGCCGGTCGATCCTGCATCTGGAAAAACCCACGGCCGGCAAGGTCTATCTGGGAGATACCGATCTGACATCACTGAATACTGAAGAGCTGCGCATGATGCGACCGCGCATGCAGATGATTTTTCAGGATTCCTACGCGTCCCTCAATCCGCGTCACTCAGTGGGTAAAATCATTGCCGAACCCATGGTGATTCATGGATCCAAGAATTTTGACGAGCGGCGCGCAAGGGTTATGGAACTGATTGAACTGGTGGGCCTGAATCCCAATCACTTTGACCGTTTCCCCCATGAATTTTCCGGGGGTCAGCGCCAGCGCATCAATATCGCCCGCGCTCTTGCTCTCAATCCTGGTTTTGTTGTCTGTGATGAACCGATCTCAGCTCTTGACGTATCAATTCAGGCCCAGGTGGTTAACCTTTTTCAGGATCTGCAGAAAAAGCTGGGCCTGACCTATATGTTTATCGCACATGATCTGAGTATGGTTCAGCATATCTCCAACAGAGTTGCGGTCATGTATCTGGGCAAGATTGTGGAAATGACTAACCGGAACGATCTTTTTCATTCACCGCTGCATCCTTATACTCAGTCGCTGATGTCGGCTGTTCCACAGCCTGACCCCGAAAAAGAACGACACAGACACCGTATTATGCTGGAAGGCGAAGTGCCCAGTCCCGCCAATCCGCCGCGGGGATGCGTGTTCCATAACCGCTGCCCCCTGGAGCAGCCCATTTGTTCCGAAGAGATACCGGAATATCGTGAAGTGAGGCCGGACCATTTTGTAGCCTGCCATCTGGCCGATGACAAAGGCGGCAGCCGGATATCCATATAGTGAAGGTGTTTAGACTGAAAGCTGTTTAGGCTGAAGGTGGTTAGGTGCTTTATTCTTAATGTTCTGTTTTTATTACCCCAGACCCGGGAGCATACCATGAAAAGAAATTTTCCCTTAAATGCGGATGTCCATTGCACTGACGGATTTTTCGGCCGTTCAACCCATCTTCTGGTAAATCCGGCTACTGAAAAAGCCACTCACATTGTCGTCAAAAGGCGTAAGGAAAAACAATTCATGGTGCCGGTCAAATTTATCAAAGAAACAACACCTGAATTGATTCTTTTAACCCTGACCAAAGAAAAGCTGAAAGAGCTTGAGCCTTTTGACAACATGTATTTTTCCAAAAGGCAAATTCAGCGTTTCGGTGCCGACCCCAGGATGACCCTGTTATGGCCCTACATGGTACCGGAACATAAAGTCATTGCCGGGAAATACAGTTCCATACCGCCCGGTGAACTGGCAGTGCGCCGGGGGGCACGGGTCAAGGCCATCGACGGATTTATCGGCCAGGTGAATGATTTTATTGTCGACCCCGAAACCGGCTACATCAGCCACATGGTTCTTCGGGAAGGGCTTCCGTGGGATAAAAAATACATTACCATTGCCATAGCGGAAATCGATCGTATTGATGAAAAAATAGTTTTTTTAAAGCTTTCCAAAAAAAAGATCAAGGATCTGCCCGCCATAAAAATTCGGCGCCCGGACATAGAATTGGCATAAATATCAGAGTCTGTGCGTGGTGCCTTAATATTTATGTCCCTTCTCAACGTCATCGATGGATTGTTCAAGAATATCAAGGGCCTTGTCCATCTCTTCGTAGGTGATCACCAAAGCGGGCCGCAGGGTAATGATATTACCCTCTATGGTCTTGAAAGCCAGCCCTTTTTCCATGCATTTGAACATGACCATTTCAGCTTCCGCCACAGCCCGCTTTTTTGTCTTTGAGTCACTGACCAGATCAATGCCCAGATGCAAACCGGTCCCCATGACATTGCCGATCATCGGGTGCTCGGCCTGCATTTTTTTCAGGCGGTCCATGGTATATTCGCCAAGTTTTGCACAATGATCACACAGATCGTTTTGTTCGATATAGTCTATTCCCGCCATGCCGGCCGCTGCCGACATGGCGTTTTTCTCATGGGTGTAATGCCCAATGGATCGATGCTGTAATACATTATATCGCTCTTTGGTGACAATCCCCGCAAGGGGCAGCAGTCCGCCCCCCAGTGATTTGCCCAGCACCAGGATATCCGGTGTCAGGTAATGCTCGGCGGCAAACATTTTGCCGGTGCGCCCGAATCCCTCGATAATTTCATCAAAAATCAGCAGCGCACCATACTGCTCACACAGTTTTTTGGCACCCTGCCAATACTTTTTGCTGGGAACTACCGGGGTTGCCGATATGGGTTCACCAATAACCGCGGCGATTTCGGGGTGCCGCTGCATGACCAGTTCCATCTGGCGCAGGCATTCCGCATCCACATCTTTCGGGTTCTCGAAATGCCATGGATTGCGGTAATAATTGGGAAATCCCACATGAAACGCCCCCGGCAGCATCGGACCCAGTCCACCGCTGAAATGCTCCTCGCCGCCGATGCCGGCGGACCCGAATCCGGCCCCGTGAAAAGAATCCCAGAACGTGGAATAAGGGACGCTGGGACCCAGTAGGGGACGTTGTTGACAAAGCATACAAACCGGAATATCAATGGAATCCCTAAATCGCCCGAGATAGAGATAGGCGGTGTCTCTGGTGATTCAAGGCGCTTATTCCACAATTCAGTTTGAACATAGGCATTTGTCCAAGACCTGTGAAACCAATTTTTTTCATGCCGGACTCCAGGTTAAAATTATTTCCTTTTTTTAAGAACTGTAACACTCTAACTCCGCCTTACTATTTGCGCGACACCGGATGTCGATATGCCCAGGTGCCTTGCTGTTTCAGCTAACGACACGCCATATTCATTGATCAGTTTCAATGCGATGGATTTTCTCAGTTTCGGCAAGGGGGGACGGCGACTGCCGGATTGAAGCATAACAACCGGCATGTTTTCATTTTTACACTGTCTTTTTATTTCACCCTTGATGCTTTTTTGCAACTCCATAGCGGGCAACTGGTATTTTACTTTTTCTTCGGCTTGTTTAATCACCTCTGATACAAACTCTCCGCTGCCAAGTATTCTTTCATCACTTTTTTCTTTAATGCCGCTATTTCTCATTGCCTTTACAATTGACCATCCCCCCATGGACCGGATTAAGCCACCGCCTGTCAGATCCGGTCTTTTCCCGAGTGCAATCCCTTTTTTGACAAATTCCTTATAGGATTTTTTTGCCTCTTTCTCATTCCGACCAAACCATTTTAAAACATATCTTCTGTCCTGCCAATCGTTTTTACAACGATTCATGATAACGCTATGCCCACACCATTTGTACCGATTAAGTTTTGCCAAAGTTTCCACCATGCCTGCTCTCAACGGATTCAAATGAATATATCGCACAAGTTCCCTAAAATAGGCATCCTCCTTGCAAATAATGGATTTATAGCGATTTTGAAATAAGTGTCCATGGCGCCGGTGTCTCAGGTTATACACTGTGGCATAGCCTGAAAGAAACCTACGCATGAATGTCGGCAGACCGGCGATGCGGCTCGGTTGAGCCGTGCTGCTCTATCCCCCCGGTCTCATAGCTCCAAGTACTTGACACGCCTGGAACATCTCCTCCGCTCTCGTTTTTGACTGGCGGGCTGTCAAAGCTCAACGACACTGGCACCAGCGTTCGAGGCCATGCACTGCGAGGCCGGTGCGCACATCTGCTGCTCCGCCAACTCGATGGGCCGACAGCCCGGCCTTCCGGGCGCCCGCTACATAGGTTGCATCGTCGTCGAAATGGAGGATCTCGTCAGGCGCAAACTCCAGACGGGTAGCCAGGCGGCGGAAGGCCTCCGGGTCCGGCTTGCTCCGGCCAAGCTCGGCCGAGAAGACCATACGCGTGCCGAAGAGGTCGGGGACGGCGGGAAACACCTCGGCAATGTGCCGCTTCAGCAGCAACGGGTTGTTGGTGAACATCCCGACCGGGCGATCCACGCTGAGCTGTCGCGCCAGCGAGAGCACGGCCAAGTCTGGCTCGATCGCTACCCTCCGGGCCTCCACCCACTGGGCGGCGCTGAGGGGATAGCCCAGGCGCTCGCCGAATCCCCACAAGTAGTCGTCCGCCGACACGACCCCACGCTCCGCCTCGTCCTCGAACCCCGAGCGCCAGATGGCGGCGTGGATCGCATCCGGTCTTTGCCCGCTCCACGAGGCGAGCCGGGCCAGCCGGCGCTCGATCCGGTAGCGACAGAGCACGCCGTCCATATCGAAGACGACTATCTTGATCACAGGCATTCTCTCCCAGGAGTCCGCGTGACGGATGGTTGCCGCCCTGCAGCCAAACGCTTAACGCTTTAGTTAAGGTGCAACGGGTCAAAAGTAAAAAGCTGTCTTAACCCTTACAGGGCTTGATTTATCCTCTGAAAGACTTAAATGATTTTGATACCAGGTTGTCAGCTTCAACGGTTTGTTGAACAGACCTGCGGGTCTTTTGTAATTAAAGCCGTATTCTGCTCAGGCTGCGCTATGGAGATTCTAAGATCGCTTCTATTTAAAATTATCGATTTAACCGATAAAATAGCCGCAATCCACGGTCTATAAGATACATTCGATTGACTCTTAACGCTCTTTTGAAATGATTTGGGCATGATTGTTACAAATTTTTAAAAAGCCTTTCGTTAATCTCTTTTAGTTTCCAGTTCTCCACAGTTTGTTGCAGAGAAGTTCATAGCGTTCATACATATGATAAATCTTTATGCTGCAAGAGACAAGGTTTTATCCTGCCAATAATCGGGGACGTTCGTGCATAACGTTCACAAATCCAAATGAATGTCCTTGATGTCAGGCTTCTTCCCTGCTGATATCATTCGCGTCACGCAAGAATTCGTAACACCGAGATATCTGGCGATATCAGCCCCGGAATAACCGAGCTGCCTGACACCGATCCACGATATTGCACGCCGGGCGTTTACCACAGCCCTTCTTCGACCTCCTGACCGAAGTTCACCAATGGAAACATCATATTCTTTGGATACCTTCCGGGCAAGGGCTTTAATATCGATTCGTTGTCCCGACAGTCTTAAATTCTTTTTAACAAGATCATCAAGGCCCGATACGACCTGCTTGACAAAATCTCCGTCTCCGAGTATCCGCTGATCAGAGGCTTGGCTTTCACCGCGCCTCCGACTGGCGAGAACCGCTGACCAGCCCCCCATGCTCCGGATTAATCCGCCACTTATCAGCACTAAAAACCCCAACAGAACTTTTTTGAATACTGACATGATTCCTCCAAGCAGTTTATATTTTATTGCGATTTTCCAGCCGTGCCTTCAGCCGGGGGAAATTATCCATATCCGTATGCGGCAGGAAAAGCGCGGCCACATAATGGTCCATGTACGACGGAGTTTCCGACAATTCAAAATTGGTCATTCTCTGGATGACTTCAGCTACATCCAGACGAATGCGGTTGGTCAATGCGCTCATGCGCGCCCCCATCAAAGAGCTGTTGCCGACAAAAGTAACCCGTTCCGGATCGATTTCAGGCAACAACCCGATGGTCATGGCTTTTTCCAGATCAATATAACTGCCGAATCCCCCGGCGAGAATGATCTGTTCGATCATGCTGATGTCCAGCCCCACTTCATCGAGCAGCGTCTGACAGCCGCTGTAGATGGCCGCCTTGGCCCGCATGAGGTTTTCAATATCGATTTCGGTGAGTACGATATCCCGATCGATCTGTGTATCTGCCTGCCAGGCCACCACATACTCCCACACCCCGTCGGTTTCACGGATCCTCGAGGTTTCAAGGTCGCGGTTGTACTTGCCCTTGCTATCCACAATGCCTATTTCGAACAGAGTCGCCACCATGATGATCAGGCCCGAGCCGCAGATGCCTTTGGGCCTGACACTGCCGATGGTAACATTCATAGGTTCGAAGGTCCGCGGATGGATCGAAAAATCTTCAATAGCCCCTTTGGTCGCCCTCATCCCGAACTGCACACCGCCCCCTTCAAAAGCCGGTCCGGCCGAGCAGGCCGCGCAGGCCAGCCAGTCCCTGTTACCGATGACGATCTCGGCATTTGTACCGATATCCATAAACAGGGTCAACTCATCGGCGCGGTAGATTCCCGAGCCCATCACCCCGGCCACGATATCACCGCCCACATAGCTTGAAATCTGCGGATAGACGAGTGCTTCGACATGATCACCGAGATCCAATCCCAGGCTGACCGCGTTGATCGGCGGATAAAGCGTTGCCGCCGGCACATAGGGCGATCGCCGGATGTAGCGGGGCTCCACTTTGAGGAACAACTGGGTCATGGTGGTATTGCCGGCCAGCGTGATAGAGGAGATCTCCTCCCGCCCGACCCTTGCCCGACGGATAATTTTACCGATGACCCGGTTTATGGTTTCGAGTACCACGGCGTTGAGTTTCTCAAGCCCCCCGGGTTTTTCGGCAAACACGATGCGGGTAATGACATCCTCGCCATAACTGATCTGATCGTTAAAATCCGCTGCGGCTGACAGTACCTCACCGCTTTTCAGGTCAATCACTTCACCGTAAATCGTTGTAGTGCCGATATCCAGGGCAATGGCAAAATTCCGATCGCTCGTATCACCGGGTTCGATATGAATAATGTTGGATTTGCGGCCGCTCTGGACCGGCCGGACCAGAGTGGCCGTCACCCGGAAATGATCGGCCCGCAATGTATCTGGGAGTTTGCGGATCACCGGCAGGCTCACCGCCAGGCGATGCTCATCGTGGTGCAGCTTTAAAAAGCCCACCAGACGGGTGGTATCCGGCATGTTATCCTGGGCCGTGGGCTCGGGAAGTTCCAGATACCGTTTTTCCACCGGCGGAATAAACAGCCCCTGTTCCTTGAGTGCTCCGAAATCAGGCTGTATAATATGGGCTGTCTTTCGACCGGTGAACTGCAGCTTCAGAACACTTGCATCCACCTCGGATTCAATGGGAATACGTACGGTCACATCACCGCAAATCACGGACCGGCAGGCCAGACGGTATCCCTTTTCAAGATCCTCCGCGCTCAGTTTTTCGGTTATGCCGTCTTTTACGGCGCCGGATTCGATAATAACGCGGCATTTCCCGCACACACCTTCGCCACCGCACGAGGCATTGATATGCACCCCGGCTTCCATGGCTGCGCGAATCAGGGTCTCCCCTTCCCGCATCGTAACTTCCCGGTTATACGGCAAAAATACGACCTTAAAAGTTGCCATTTCATAATCCTTTCATCACAGTTGCCGGCCCTCTGACATCATCTGCCACCGGGCCCCCTGCATGACCTTTGCCACAGGCGCTGGTGTTCATCCCCGCTATCTCTGTTTTATCGGAGCGAAAACCATTGTCCGCCCGGAAATGGTCTTTTAGCCCAACCCATCGTTATGTGCCGTGAAACAAGGCCGCCGACATTTCAACCTTTTATTTGCCTTCCGGCGGCCCCTTATCATGCGCCAGCACACAAAGCAGGTCTGCCGCAATAGTTGCCGCTGCCAGAGCAGTAATTTCACCGACATCATAAGCCGGGCTCACTTCGACAATATCCATACCGGCATAGTTGATATCGGTGAGACCGCGAATAATTTCAAGTGCCAGATATGAAGTCAGACCGCCCATTACCGGCGTGCCGGTTCCCGGGGCATAGGCGGGGTCAAGACAATCAATATCAAATGTCAGGTATGCCTTGTTATGACCTGTGATTCGTTTGATTTCCGCAACTGTTGCCTCCGGCCCGTTTTTAAAAACCCAGGGCGCATGTAAAATATGATACCCATATGTTTCCGTATTTTTTGTACGAATGCCGACCTGAACTGATTTTGCCGAATTAATCAGCCCTTCCTGATGAGCCCTGCGAAACATATTGCCATGATCATTAATATGATCATCTCCATAATCCCAGGTATCGGAATGCGCATCAAAATGAATGAGTGAAAGGGGACCATATTTTTCTGCATGCGCCTTTATCAAAGGATAGGAAATAAAATGATCTCCCCCCAGCGTCAGCATAAACACACCGGCATCAATAATTTTTTTAGCGTGTTCATAAATTGCAGTCGTGATGGTCTCCGGTTTTCCGACATTCAAATAACAGTCCCCATAGTCAATTACGGCAAGACGCTCAAATGGATCGAAATCCCATGCGTAGGGATGTATGGTCTCCAGCATGGCTGATGCTTTTCTAACAGCTTCGGGCCCGAATCGCGTTCCCGGCCGATGGGTCACCATTAGATCCAGCGGCACACCGCTGACGGCCACATCTGCACCGGTAAGGTCCTTTGTATATTTTCGACGCATAAAACTGAGTACACCGGAATAGGTCGGCTCTTCAAATGAGCCGTACAGACTTTTTTTATCTATTGCATGGTCAATACAGACTTTTTCGTCTAACGGCATGTTAAGTCTCCTTCCTCTTTCAGTGCATTAATGCTATCATTCTGACAGGCTTTACATCATTATAACTAATTTCATTATCCTCACAGTTACTGATCTCAAACATTGTATGATATTGTTTTTCCTGTTTAAATGTTATCAGAACACAAAAGGAATGACAACGAATTTTAAGGATTGCGCCGGTTTCCGACACCATCACCCAAAAGGAACCGGATCCGATCAACCGATGATTGAACGGCGATCTTTCTCCTGCCCGCTGCATTTCCTGTAATAAATGCCTTAATTTGATAATGAACTCGGGGTTGGGCGGTATCTTTACGGATCGAAAGGAAGCTGCGATCACATTTTGCAGGGGGCGGTGTTTTTTTACTTAATCAGCCCTTTAATCCTTTATTGGATGACCATAGGCACCACCTGCGTGGGGAGGAACCGATCCATATCTATTCGTTAAGAGAATATCAACTTATACCCAATTTTTTCATTCTGTTATAAAGAGTGGACCTCTTCATGCCCAACAGATCTGCTGCCCCGCCGGGTCCGCTTATTTTACCCCCTGTTTTTTTCAGTATGTATTTAATGTAGCGCCTTTGCAGTTCATCAAGCGTTGGATTGTCCGCAATAGGGTTCTTTGGAGAAGCCACCCCGCCTTTCGTCGGCAGATTCAGGGCCAATCGCTCATCAGAAGATAACAGAACGGTTCGGGGGGCTTTTCAGGGACGCCCATAAAATTATAACTTTCAAAATTGAGATTCCTGTGATATGAGGGTTGTATGCCACGTAAAGCACGCATCGATGCTCCAGGAGCCTTGCATCACATCATTGTTCGAGGGATTGAGCGTCGGCGGATATTCTCAGATGATCAAGACCGTGATAATTTCGTTGAACGTCTGGGTAATATTGTTACCGAGACGCAAACCGTTTGTTTCGCATGGGCACTCATCCCCAATCACGCTCATATTTTATTGCGAAC
>CAYQNS010000117.1:0-12333 GCA_964418755.1 uncultured Desulfobacteraceae bacterium | reverse complement strand
ACGAACTTCACATAATTGGGGACTTCACATAACACGCTCATATTTTATTGCGAACCGGCCAAACTCCTCTTGCAACGGTTATGAGACGACTTTTAACCGGCTATGCGGTTTCTTATAATCGCCGTCACCGGCGGCATGGACATTTATTTCAAAATCGCTACAAGTCCATTTTATGCCAGGAAGACGCCTATTTGCTTGAACTGGTTCGCTATATGCCTGTGCGCCGTGGTCACCACGGTGCACAGGCCGCGCACCCCGAGCGACTCGGTGCCGATTATCTCAATTCGCATTATTCTTCCCCGGAAAAGAGGTGAGTAAATAATATGAAACATTCGTGCAGAACGTTCACAAATCTAAATTGATGTCATCTATCTCCGGCTTCTTCCCTGATGATATCACGCGTCACGCAAGAATTCGTTACACCGAGATATCCGGCGATATCAGCCCCGGAATAACCGAGCTGCCTGACACCGATCCACGATATTGCACGCCGGGCGTTTACCACCGCCCTTCTTCGCTCAATACCCCGCCCCATGACATGGTGCAACACGCCCGGGGCATCTAATCTTGCTAATTTTGGCATACCCTGTAATTTTTCATATTGGACATTAAGCACTTTCTGCACGAATGTCCCCCATTATGAGGAGGGACTGGTTCCAAAACGTCATCACTGAAAAGCCAAAACGGCTGCGGGCGGAATTCCATCGGGTATCATGTGCAGAGCTGCGACAAGGGTGATTTTTTGAGGCTTGGCTTTGGTTTGAAAGAATTCAAAGCAAAATTTTTAACTACCAAAAGCACTATAAACACAATAATTGAAGCTATCCTGCAAATTCTGATCGAGAAATTCACTTACGATGATATCGACATCGCCCGGGACCGCTTTGACAATAAGGGTATATTTCCCCTTGATGTCATCCCGGCAAATTTCAGCTTCGGCAGCCCCTTTTGCAAGGTTCGATAAAATATCGTATATAACGGATAAATCCTCTTTTTCACCGGAACATGCGTGTTTCTCGAAAACCATGTAGCTGAATGCAGGATCAAAGCTTTGCTTTGCTTCTTTGCAGGTACGGCTGTGGTGTTTAATAAGTGGGTCCATATTGTCTGTGAAAACTTGTTTTTCGGGTTGTTAAAAAAACCGGCAGCCTTCATTTACCGATTTACACTTTTTGTACCCGTTCACGGTTGTCGGTTCACAGGCCACCGCTTTTTCAACCGTGTGCCGATAACGGTAAACCGTGAACGGTTATATGTTTTTTTGTTAGGCAGAAAGAAGTTCTTTGACTTTCACCACCCCGTCCTGGGCATCCTCGGCATAGGCGTCGGCTCCGATCCTGGCGGCCCATCGGCCCGTTACCGGGGCACCGCCCACCATGGTCTTAAATTTGTCCCGCAGACCCGCCGACTTTAGCGCCTGTTCCAGGTTTTTCTGCTGACCCATGGTGGTGGTCAGCAGCGCACTGGTCCCGATGATATCCACATCTTCCTTGATTGCCTGTTCGACGATGGTGTCCGTATCCACGTCGCGGCCCAGGTCAAAAACGGTAATGCCATTGGCCCGCATCAGGGAAACTACGATACATTTCCCGATATCGTGCACGTCGCCTTTGACGGTAGCCAGCATCACCTTTCCCTTTTTTTCCTGCTGTCCGCCCTTTGCGGCCAATGCCGCATTGATCACATCGGTAGCCGCCTGCATGGCATCGGCCGCCACCATCAACTCGGGCAGAAAAAGCTGCCCCCGGCCGAACAGATCCCCTACCTTATTGATACCGGGGATAAAGGCCTGGTTCATCAGTTCCATCGGATCTCCGCCGTCTGCGATGACTTTATTGGCGATCTCAAGTACTTTCTCTTTGTTCTGGGCAACAAGTTGTTCTGTTGCCTCAGCAATGATGTCTTTATCAATCATGAAGTTGTCTCCTTTTTTTATTTTGAATATAATGACTCTCTAATACATACCTAAGCCGGACGAGCCGCAAATAACAAAGTACAAACACCAAATGACAAACAAATCCCAAATCTAAATGTCCAAATCTCAAACAAGATCAAATGCCAAACCCGGACAAGCCGGAAATTCCAAATTATAATAGCAGTCCGGCCCCGAGCCTTCGGAGCCGGACTGAAATAGTTGAAACGTTTTTTAAAATGACGCTCTCTGCTTGAACCGGTTGACGCAATTAATCTCGATGTCAAGGGCCTCAGCGATCCGAAACTTTGCCTCCATGCCCTTGGCACAGCCGGGCGTCGGGGTCATGACACCGAGCTGCATATCCTGACGAATTTCGTTTATGATAACCGGATCGGTCAATTCGGATATTGCCACCTTCAACTTGTCGGCAACATATTTTTTAGCATCTTCGATTTTCATGCCCAGGGTCATCTGCACGCGCGCAACCAGATCTCCAGCCGCCCGCATTCCGCCCATTCCCGAAGCATGCGCATGGGTAATCGCCATGGCAAAGGGATCACCCACGCCCACCTACAACCCGTCGAGACGCACCAATTCCACCATGGCCTTTGAAGACCGGGACACAATGTCGACGGGCGGATGGTCGTTGACCGTCACGGCCCCGACCCCCATGCCCATATTGGGATGGATCGGGATGGTGGCCGTCTCGCCGCAGGCCTTCATGAAGGTGATGGCCCGGGCCAGGTTCCATGGGCTTGATTCGGTGGTATTGGTGTTGACCACCGGGCCGAAGATGGTCACTCCGGCTTTTTCGGCCAGCTTGACCTGATCGTGGGCATAGAGGCCGGCCAGGCGCACACCTTTATACTCCAACCGGCCGTGCATGCCCAGGATGAATTCCCCGGCCATGCTCATTTCAATGCACATTTTCGGATATTTTCCCCTGAGTTTTTCAGCAGCTATCAGGGAGGCCAGGAAGTCTGCATCTCCGGCAGCGCCAACCGTATCGAGATTGATGCCGTCGGCCCCGGATTCATACATGGCACCGCCCACAAACACGATATCCTTGACCGCATCTTCCACGGTTTTTTCCAGAGATTCCCGGGCCTCATTGATCTTGCCGCTAGGAAGCAGTTCGGAAGGATTTGGGAATGGACCGTCGGGCTGGCTATAGAGCCCCAAGTTGGGCATGGCACCATAAAAAAGAGGCACATGGGTGCTCATCAGGGCCTGTTCCATTATCGGTTGTTCCATGGTTACGATGGGTTTCAAAGGTTTGAAGCTGTAATCCACATGACACAGCTCCATGGTGTCGGCGCCCATAATCTTTTCATAGATCTGAAGCGCCTGAATCCGATCCACGTTGACCCCCACCCGCCGGATCTTGAGGGTTCCGGCGTCGTAACTCATAATCACCTCATTGCCCGGTTCGACACTCACAAACTTCTGGGGCAACTTGAAAATATCCAGCAGATGTTTGAGTTCATCGTCTGTCAGGGGTGGGATATTGCCGCGGTCGGCAGCGTCTTCGGTGCCGGCCCGCAAGTCTTCCATGAGCTCGCTTTCGCTCAATTCCACGGGAGTTCCGTCACCGTAACGGGTAACAATTTTTCCCATTGTTCTTCTCCTTTTCTTCGGTGAACTGCCGGGCATCGACCGGATGCTCTGTAATTCACCGGGTCAGGGTTATTGATCGATGGCCGTAAGGCCCTCTTCCATGATGGAAAGACCTTTTTCCAACTGTTCATCCGTGATGACAAGGGGCGTAAGCACCCGAATGACATTGCCGTAAATGCCGCACACCAGCATGATCAGACCTTTTTCATAGCAAAAGGTCGATAGGTTTTTGGCTTCGTCTGCCGCAGGGGTCCCGTCCGCCCTGGTCAGGGCTATACCCAGCATGGCGCCCAGGCCCCGGACCTCGTCCACAAGGGCAAATTCTTTCTGCCATTTCTCGAACCGGGCCAGCAGGGTATCGCCGAGTTTTTTGCTCTTTTCCAGCAGGTTCTCCTCTTCAAAAATATCCATAACCGCCAGGCCTGCCGCACAGGAGACAGGGTTGGCCCCATAGGTACCGCCAATGCCACCCGGATGCACGGAATCCATGATTTCGGCTTTGCCCACCACGGCACTCAAGGGCATACCCGCGGCAAGACTCTTGGCCACGGTCATCAGGTCCGGCTCGACCCCCCAGTGCTCAATGGCGAACATCTTGCCGGTGCGGCCCATGCCGCTCTGGATCTCGTCGGCCACAAACAGGATACCGTGCTCTTTACACAGCTTGGCCACTTCCTGGAAATAACCTTTGGGCGGTGCTATGAACCCGCCTTCGCCCTGGACGGGCTCGGCAACGATGGCTGCGACGTTTTCAGGATCGATGCCTGTAATAAAAAAATCCTTTAATGCCTCGATATCCCCGAAAGGCGCCCTGTAGATTTCCGGGACAAAGGGACCAAACCCCCACTTGTAGGGCTTGACCTTGGCGGTCATGGTCATGGTCAGCATGGTCCGGCCGTGATAGGCTTTTTCAAACACCACGATGGCTTGACGTTTGGTGTAGTACCGGGCGATTTTGACCGCATTTTCCACGGCCTCGGCCCCACTGTTGACAAACAGAACCTTTTTGGGAAAATCACCGGGTGTAACAGCGCTAAGTTTATCAGCCAATTTGACCGCAGATTCATAGGGGTTGACCATAAAGCAGGTGTGTGTAAATTTTTCCGCCTGCTCCTTAATGGCGGCAACCACCTTGGGATGGCTGTGGCCCACGTTCATCACGGCGATGCCCCCGGCAAAATCGATATACTCATTGCCTTCCACATCCGTAAGGATGGCACCCTTTGCCGATTCCACATAGCAGGCAGTGCCGCTGGCATGGCCGGTAGGAATGACTTTTGTCCTCAGTTCCTGAATTGCTTTGTTTGTTTCCATACTCATAGTTTCCTCCATATTTTTTTATAGTCCAAGTTCAGCCTCGGCATCTTCAACAATCTTCCGGAGCTTTTCAGATACACCCTCGGGCAGTGGTGTCGGTTTGTGGTTCTCAAGGATATTGACCGCTTCGGCCAGGGCCCGCTGATGCAAATCGGTCTTACCTGCATCTTCCCACCTCTGGCGAACCCGTCTGTCTATCAATTTTGACCGGGACTGGGATCGCATATACTTGTAGGTGTTTTCATGGCTGAGAAAATCACTGAAGGGACCGACCTCCTTGGTAACATCCACCGACAGGGTCTCGTCGGTGACCGGTATGCCGCCCACCGCATATTTGATCATCCGGGCAAATTCATTGTCCATTACCAGTTGGCCGAAATCAAAGGTCATGCCGCTTTCGATCATCCCAAGGCCGTAAATCAGGTTGGCACCTGCCAACGCTGCCATCAGGCCCGTAAGGGTTTTTTCATGACCGATCTGGGCATCGCATGTTTTGCTGTCGCCCTATCCACCCGCCACAAAGGAGGGCAGACCGTAGTACCGCGCCAGCCTTGCCACGGCTGCATTGATCATGGCACATTCAGGAGATCCCACCGAAGCGGCACCGAACCGTAAATCCATGGCGGTGGTCGAGCTGCCGTAGATAATTTTTGCCCCTTTGCGGGTGATCTGGTTCAGGGCAACGGCAGCCAGCAGTTCCGCATTGTGCTCGACAAGTGTGCCGGCAAGGTTGATCGGCGAAGACCCCCCGGCCATGGCCATGGAAATGACATTCACCGGCATATCCAGACGTGCGGTTTCCATGAGGATCTCACAGGTGTCCTGAACCAGCTTCAACGGGCTGACCGGGCAGGTATGAAAGGTGACCAGAGGGCGTTTTACAAGATTGTCCATGCCGCCGGCGATTTCTGCTGCCATTTCAACGATTTTTCGGGTACAGAATCCGCTGAAAGACCCGACCATGCAGTGCTTGGTGGTGTTGGCAAAAAACGCTTCGGCATTATGAAGCGGCGCCAGATCCTGGGGAACTTCATGGGCTCCCACAGCCCGATTGTAGACATCGATCTCGTCCAAAAAGTCAACGACCCTGGCCGTGTTGGCCACATCCTGTTTGGTGGGTTCCCGAAGCTCACCTGTAAAGGGGTCGAAAACCTGAACGCCTTCACCAAAATTTGTGAAGCCCACCCGGTTGTTTTCCACTACAAAATCCTTGTTAGGATCCCGCCCGGCCAGAAGAATTTTGGCCGGCGCCGACCGGACGCAGTCCTCCACCAGATATGAGGGAAGCCTGGCAATCCTTTTTTCCCTGTCGATTTTGGCACCTGCCGCTTCAAAAGCGTCAAGGGCCTGGGGGTCTTCGACAAAAACACCAGTCTCATCCAGAATTTCCAGGGTGGCCAGATGAATCTCATACAGCTCATCCTCGGAAAAGGTGTTGAGACTGAATCCGCCGCTCTGTGGCTTTCCCGCATGTACATTTCGTCTCAAAATAAATCCCTCCTTTCATAAATCCTTTTTTCAACAGCCCTTACATCGAATTTTCGGCCATATGCTTTTTGCCGGTAATTTCAATATTTGAACAAAACTATGCAAGGCATGTACCAATTCGTATGGAATGTTGTTTTAGCTTAAAAATTAATAGGTTATGGATATCAGAAACGATTGAATGGTCTGAACAAGGAAAAGTTTGAGGTGAAAACGACTCAAAAATAAAATAAAATTGTATAAAATCGGTCTATTAGGGAAGAGTCTATTTAGGTTCAAACTTATTATAGATAAATACCATGGGATATCAAGAAGATACAACTTATTTGATTCGGAATCGGTTCACTTTAATGAAGGCCTGTGTTTTTTCAATAAATTTACCCGGCACCTGTTTTTCGTTCATGATCACTGCCTTTTTTATCAAAGAGAGCGGTCAATGAGAATGTCCGGAGCGGCAATGGGCGGCCGTACCACGAAATTACGCTGCGAATTTCAGGAATACAATTTTTGCGTGAAATGGGCTGAAAGCATCATGCAAGGAGCTTTCTCAGTACATAAGGCAGAATGCCGCCATGCTGGAAATAATCGATCTCCACTGCCGTATCCAGTCGGGCGGTGACATTAAAATTCATTTCAGCGCCATCCTCTTTGACCGCCTTTATTTGAAGCTCCTTTCGCGGTTTGATATCCTCGATGCCCATGATGGAAAACGTTTCCGATCCGTCCAGGCCCAGCGCATCTATGCCGTCGCCATCCTTGAACATGAGGGGCAATACCCCCATGCCCACGAGATTACTGCGGTGGATACGTTCAAACGATTGCGCAATAACCGCCTTAACACCAAGCAGATTGGAACCTTTCGCCGCCCAGTCCCTTGAAGAACCGGTACCATACTCTTTCCCGCCCAGCACCACAAGTGGTGTGCCCTCTTCGATATAGCGCATGGCAGCTTCGTAGACATACAATTCTTCCTTTTCCGGAAACTTTACGGTAAAACTCCCCTCTTTAGGATTCACCAGCATATTTTTAATACGAATGTTGCCAAAAGTGCCTCGCATCATCACCTCATGGTTTCCCCTTCGGGAACCGTAAGAGTTGAAATTCCCGGATGCCACACCCTTGTCGATCAAGTATTGACCGGCGGGATAGGCTTCAGGGATAGCGCCGGCCGGTGAGATATGGTCGGTGGTTACCGTATCGCCTAATGTCAAGAGTGCTCTTGCTTCGGTGATGTTGACCGTTTTTTCCGCCTGCGTTTTGAAATTTTCAAAATAGGGCGGGTTTTTTATATAGGTGGAGTCGTCATTCCAGGCATAGGTTTCACTTTCCACAACTTCGAGTCCCTGCCAGAACTCGTCACCGTCGAAAATACGGCTGTACTCTGCCTCGAAGAATTCCGTTTTGACATGGTTTTCAACCAATGAGGCGATTTCCGATGGTTCGGGCCGGATATCATCCAGGTAGACCGGTTCTCCGTTGGGATCAATGCCGACCGGTTCCAAATAAAAATCGATATCGATTCTTCCCGCAAGGGCAAAAGCCACCACAAACATGGGGGACGCTAGAAAGTTGGACTTGATCAACTGATGGATGCGGGCCTCGAAGTTGCGGTTGCCGGAAAGCACTGCCGCTACATTGAAATCGTTGTCCACGATCGCTTTCTCAATGGCCGGATGCAGCGGGCCGCTGTTACCGATGCAGGTAGTGCATCCAAATCCGGCAGTATGAAAGCCGAGGGCTTCAAGGTACGGCATGATTGCGGCATCTTCCAAATAGCGGTTAACCACCTTTGAACCGGGCGCCAGTGAGGTTTTTACAAAAGGCGGCACCTTTAGCCCCTTTTTTACCGCATTTCGCGCCAGCAGTCCGGCACCCAGCATTACGGACGGATTTGACGTGTTGGTACAAGAAGTGATGGCCGCAATCATGATGCTGCCGTCACCGATTTTTACAGACGTTCCGTTGAGATCCAGCTCGAAAACCCGTTGATTGACGGGAATGCACCGCCGGGCCCGCCGGGTTTTGCTGCCCGGGTCGTTGATGGCCGTGGTGTGATCAGGGGCCTCCCTGTTGCGTTCGTACTCGCAGCCGATGATGCGGGCAAAGGTTTGTTTGATATCCCGCAATTCGATGCGGTCCTGGGATCTTGCCGGCCCCGCTACTGCGGGATTCACCGTGGCAAGGTCAAGCTCCAGAACATCCGTGTATTCAGGATCGACATTGCCCGAATAAAAGAGCCCCATCTCCCGGGTGCAGGCTTCAACAATCTTTGCCTGCCCGACCCGGTTGGTCATTTTCAGATAAGCCACCGTTTTTTCATCCACCGGGAAAAAGCCCATGGTGGCACCGTACTCCGGAGACATGTTGGCAATGGTCGACCGGTCCGGTACAGAAAGTCGTTTCATGCCCGGGCCGAAAAATTCCACGAATTTTTCCACCACATTGTACTTTCTCAGCATCTGGGTTACCTGCAGCACCAGGTCAGTGGCGGTTACCCCCGGCTTGAGTTGACCGGTCATCCGCACGCCGATCACCTCTGGAATGGACATATAATAAGGCTGGCCCAGCATAACCGCTTCGGCTTCGATGCCGCCGACCCCCCATCCCATGACCCCGATGCCGTTGATCATGGTGGTGTGGGAATCAAGGCCAACAACCGTATCCGGATATACAAGGCGTTGGCCGTCTACTTCAGCAGTAATCATCGTACGGCCAAAATATTCCAGGTTGATCTGGTGGCAAATGCCCGATCGAGGCGGCACCACGGAAAAATTGTCGAAACTCTCCTGCGCCCATTTAAGAAATTCGTACCGCTCGGAGTTTCTCTCGTATTCTTTTGCAACATTGAGCCGCTGGCAGTCGGCAGTACCAAAATGATCCACCTGAACGGAATGATCCACCACGAGGTCCACCGGTACCAGCGGGTTTATTTTTTCAGGATCACCGCCCATTTTTTTCATGGCGTCCCGCATGGCTGCCAGATCCACCACCGCCGGAACACCCGTAAAATCCTGCATGAGCACCCGGGCCGGGTGATAGGGAATTTCCACCGGTACATCATAGCGTTTTTGCCAAGTAGAAATATTTTTCAAGTCCTCTTCCCGGACGACCCGGCCGTCCATTTTTCGCAGCAGGTTCTCCACCAGAATCCTGATGGAAAAAGGAAGTCGACGGATATCCCCGAATTCCCTTTTTTCAAGAAGGTTAATATCGTAAAAATTATATGTATTTTCATCGACCCTGATCTTTTTTAAAAATTCTTTCTTATCCACGAAGATCTCCAATACAAATTTTATGGTGGCCCTTCCAGGCAACTCCTGACGAGGCCGGCCCCAATTAAACGCCTCTTCTCCTGACCGTGCCACCCCAGGGGCCACGGCAGCAATATCAAACCCTGCGGCCAGTCCGGCAACACACGACCATATCCACCGCACTTTGGCAATGTAATGATAAAACAGGATAATCAAAAAAGTGATGAGATCCCCACGGCTTCGCATGGCCTGATAAAATGCAAAGGTAATAATCAGAATCATGAAAGGAGCCGGAGAGTGCTTTTTTGGTGAAAAATTTTCAAAAAATTCAGGCCAAATGGCGATACAACGGAGAGATGTATAATTTTACCCCGCATATAGTTTACGACTGAATTATTACATCATCAATTCGATTAAATAGCCAGATAAAATTTATCGTCTCCCTTTGATGTGGTGACTGGACACGCTGCAATTGTTGTTGGCGAACCAATTTTTTTATGTTTATAAGTTTCAAAATATTGACGCTGTGTTTTAAATATGAAACCATTTGTTCCATGAAGTGAAAAAAATATGGCTTCAGTTTAATTGGTACAGTTATCCTGTGCTGAAATTAAATTGTCAAAAAAGGAGTCGTTCGCCAATGGAAGAAAAAAAAATTCAAGTGAAATCCCCAATCGTGGAAATTGATGGTGATGAAATGACCCGGGTGCTGTGGGGCATGATCAAGGAACAGTTGCTGTTTCCCTTTTTGGAAATGGATCTTGATTATTACGATCTTCACGTAAAACACAGAGACGATACCGATGACCAGGTCACCGTTGACGCAGCAAAAGCGGTAGAAGCGCACGGTGTCGGCGTCAAGTGCGCCACCATCACCCCCAATGCCGATCGTGTGAAAGAGTACGGCCTGAAAAAAGAGTGGAAAAGTCCAAACGGTACCATTCGGGGGATTCTCGACGGTACTGTTTTCAGATCGCCGATACTTGTGGGGAATATCGCACCTGCCGTTAAAAACTGGATACACCCCATTACCATCGGGCGTCACGCCTACGGGGATGTTTATAAAAATGCAGAAATTCGAGTGGAGGGTCCCGGTATTGCTGAAATCGTTTTTACACCGGCAAACGGAACGTCTGTCCGCAAGGTTGTCCAGGAATTTGAAGGCCCGGGAATAATACAGGGCATCCACAATACCGACGATTCTATTCTCAGTTTCGCAAAAGCCTGTTTTACATACGGCCTCGACCAACACCAGGATGTCTGGTTTTCCACCAAGGACACCGTTTCCAAAACTTACGATACCCGGTTTAAGGAAATATTTGAACAGGAATACGCGGAAAATTGGAAAGAAAAGTTTGAAGCCAAGGGGCTGGAATTTTTCTACACGCTTATTGACGATGCCGTGGCCCGCATCATGCAATCCAACGGCGGCATGCTCTGGGCATGCAAAAACTACGACGGGGATGTCATGTCGGACATGCTCGCCTCTGCTTTCGGCAGCCTGGCGCTAATGACATCGGTGCTGGTCTCTCCCAGGGGATGTTTCATGTACGAAGCCGCCCATGGCACGGTTCAGCGGCATTATTACAAATACCAGGCGGGTGAAAAGACATCCACCAACCCCATGGCCCTGATTTTTGCGTGGACATCCGCTCTGAAAAAGCGGGGAGGACTGGATGATACCCCGGAGGTTATTCATTTCGGCGATGCCCTTGAGGCCGCATCCTTGGAAACCATCGAAGCCGGCACCATGACCGGTGATCTTTTCAAGCTTGCCGGCCCCAGTGAAAAAAATCATCAGGTAAACAGCGAAATCTTTTTAACGGCTATCAAAAGTCGTCTGAAATCCAAGTTGGAGTAGTACGGAAAATTCGGTTGACGTTCCAATCCGTAATCGCCAGAGAAGAAAACCGTTTAATGGTGTTGTTTTCCTTCATGGTGGTTGCCGGATCGAGGTGTTTGTGGTTTTGCTCAATACAAAAATAGGGAGTTTCAAATAATTCCTGAATCAAGATAATTTGTGCACCCTGACCTGCTGCCTCGCGCACCAGTTGTTCCGCCCGATCAATATTGCGCCGGATATTCCAGTCGCATTTCATCTGGGTGGCAGCTACTGTTACTAATCTGCTCATATTTCACCTATGATCCATAATTCGTTTTAAATCTGAAGGAGGATGAATTTCACGCCCATTAAAGAATGCAGACTGCACTGATCTATACTACAATCTATCATGTCGCAGGTGCATTGCCGTTCAGTTTATCATCCAGATAGGATTCCAGCATTCAAATTAAATCAGCTTTTTTCATCCGGTCAAGACATTGTTGCTGCCGTAATCCCAGCTAACGGTCACGTCTTGACCTTCAGGCAGTTGCATGCGGTATCCTCCGCTCCGGGTCAGATGAACCGTCATGATCATATTCATTTCCTCCAGAGACACCGTATATTCACTGAAATCGCCCTGGTAGAACACCTCTTTGATTTTTCCGTGCAATTCGGTTTGCTTCGTAGAATCAGCCGGTGGTGCGTCTGCCGTTCCAGGCGTAAGACTAATGAGTTCAGGATGGACGAAAAACCCCGTAATCGCATTGCCGGCAAGGTCTTCCGGCTCAGGCGCAAATATCTTTAGCCCATCGGGTGTCTCAATCTCAATCTTGCCGTCTTTTGTAGAAACGACCTTTCCGGTAAAAATATTTGGCATTGTTAATTTAATATAGCTATGTTATTATAGGATCTCAACTCACCATAGG
>CAYQNS010000116.1:0-12406 GCA_964418755.1 uncultured Desulfobacteraceae bacterium | reverse complement strand
GGCTTCAAGCTCAGGGGTATGATTTGAAAAAAGTAACGATCCGCGTGTCATCTGAATTGGGAATTACCCCTGATCAGGTATGGAGTGCCGGCAAGCATCAGGTCACAGTCAAAGCACGAAGTTTATTGTGTTATTGGGCAGTGAGAAAGCTGGGTTTCAGTACCACAGAATTATCCAAAAAACTTGGTGTCTCGCAGCCATCTGTAAGTATTTCGGTAAAGCGTGGTGAGAAGATCGCCAAAGTCAGGCAACTCAAACTTATAAAATAATAGAAAGTTATAATTTTATGGGCGTCCCCAAAAGCCTTCAGGTTCTTGCTGAAAACCGGTGCGAGCGGGAAAAGCTTATTTTTCGCTCCTATGACAGCATGAACGTCAATGTCGGGTGCAGGGCCGAGATAAAAGCTGAAAATTAGAAAATGTCCATCCGGTCACCACTCGCCAAAATTCCAACGCAACTATATTTTCAAACCGGGCAGCCGGGATCCGGATCAGTTCTCAACTGCCTGGCCTTCTTTTCGCAACATCACTAAATCGTCATCCAGACCATGGCGTAACAGGTCCAGGCGAGGTGACATGGAAACCAAGTGTTCTGCCGGCATATGCATGAGGCGAAAGGGAAAAAGGCTTGTGCTGCCGAGCAGGTCCTTTATCGCGGCAGAGCCGCTGGATCGCGCATACAGGGATGCCTCGATAAGCCAGGAAATAAGTTTCGGGTCGTCTATGGAGTATGTGCCACCCTGACTGTAGATGCCTTTTTCTTTGGTCTTGCTTAAAACGCCCCAATCAACGAAGGAACTGATAACGCGCCGGGCCGCTCTTGAAACAGTTTCTCGCTCTCCATATTGCTCGCGGACCCGCCGTTGAACGTGTGCAGCCGCAGCCGTCCCCTGGAGACGCAGAAGCCGACCGGTGTTAGCGGCTACCGCTGCCCAGAAAGGATAGGCAGCCATAGCCATACCCCAGTGTACGGCAATCTGGTCTTTGCGGGGGAGATCTTTTAACAGTTCGAGACCATCGTTGCGAAGGGCCTCAAGTTCGCATGGCACATTGAGCCAAATTTTCATTAAAATAGTGATGGCCTTCTCTTTGTTGCCACGTACGGCCTTTCCACCGATGGAGACCTTATCCTTCAATAGTTCCTGTAGCGAGCTGTTGACCGCACTATTGTTATTTCCGGCCAAAACCATATTGGCAGTATATTGGAGCCAATCAAGACGGATGCGCTGGCTGAAGCCAATCTGTTTCTGACGATTGCTCATGTCTCCCTCCGTTCAATTTGAATCAGAGGGACAATCAGCTCTTCGATAGAGATCCCGCCGTGACCAACAATGGTTTCACCATCGCGAATAAATGCCTTTCGATGTGGAGCCAGTAGGGCGCGATAATCATCCGGCAGACCAAGCGACGGCCATTCTATGGCATCAGGAAAGCGTTCTTTGACTGCCGCCCGCAATAGATCATCCGAATACACGCGAACGCGTTCTCCCCGTACATCCGCGACAGCACCTTCAGCCGGTCGCCCACAACCTCTTGCCTCGATGTTGCCATGGTCGGAACTCAGGAAAATCTGAAAGCCCTGGTCGAGAAGCGTGTCAATAAGTTCGGACATAAAGCCCTGCATAGCCCACTGGCGTACCTGGTTGTGCATACCGGCGGCACCCAGCTCCATGCCGTGCATAATTTTGTCGACCTTGTCGACAACAAGCCCGGCAACACGAATTTGTGGGTGTGATAAAATCTCGCGAACCTTGTCGATGTCACCGTCTCCAATGCCCCTGGCGTAGGCTGCAGCGGGCCCTGTCAGTCCATGATCCGCCCAGAACTGAGTCCACAGAGATTGTTCTTTGTTCGTGGTGTTGATACTTGCGGGGAAGTAAATCGGCGGCTTACCGGCAAAGGCTGCCTGCCGGGACACTGACGTAATGGTGGGTATCCATGCAAACACGGCGCTTTCGCGGAAACGTAAGTTTTGCCTTTGAGATTGCATCACGTCACGTAAGACGATCCACTGGTCCAGAGCCAAACCATCCACCAGGAGAAACGCGGCTTTGCTTTCGCGTGAGTCGCAGACTTTCCTGGCTAACACCTTCGGGATATGGTGAAGCATTGCCGGCGGTACGGGAGGCTGGTTATGCAGACCGGCAAACCGGTCCTGAACCCACGTGAGGAATGCCGGATCAACAAATAAGCGAAGTGATGCGATACGCTTCTTGGCATCACTTGACAATCCACTGCCCAACTCGTGTTCGAGTACGCTGATTTCGGCATAGGCGTACCCAAAGCGAAACCAGTCTGCATGCCTGGCATCCCTTGTGGGAATGGTGTCTCGGATCGTTTCGATCAACCGGTCCAGTCTGCGCTGGTGATCTTTTGCTGGATCGGTCTGGATACCAATTTCAACCCAGGTTGACGTCAAATCCCCGGCGTTATTGTGAGACACTGAATGGAGCAGTCCCTCGAGAAAAAGGTTGTCGATGTAAACGCGAACGTCGTCATGATCAAAGGGAAGGTCCAATGGGCCGGAATATTGGAGTCCGTAATCCGCCTTGCCTTCGCTCACTGTCTTTGGTTCTCCATGGGTGGCCATACGATCCAGGAAAACCGGCCAACGTTCTTGCAGGAAGGCAAAGAATGCCTCGCGGTCGGAAATGATTTTGTCGAGCGGCCACTTTTCGAACAGCCCGTTCTGCCTTAGGACCTGGATAAAACGTTGGTCGAGGATGGTAGGTATCCGCTGGCCCCGGTAGTGACGGCGCAGCAAGACCCGCAGAAGATCGGATGGCTGCTTAATAAGCTCAGGTGCAATCTCGAATACATGGCGCAGCGCAAATTCCTTTGTCGCGTTATCACCCATGTTACCCGGCGTGTGCTGAATCTGAGCCCGAAAGAGTGTATCAAGGTCTTGCGCGTCCAACGCAGCAACCACAGGGTAACTCAGATTGGGGAACAGATCTCCGAGACTAAAAGATAGTCTTCGTCCTGCCTGCAAAAGATCATAGGGAAGAGAGTCCAGGTCGCTTGACGGCGATCTCAATACGACCACCAGGTCAGTGTGTTCACCTTTGTCCCATCGAGAGCGGAATTTAGATTCGTAGGCGTAGCGGAATGCGACGTGATCCTCGAAGGGGATCAGTTCGAAACCCCGCTCGCGAATCCCGTGCAGAATACCTTCTTCCAAAAGAAGACCATCCGGGTCTGCCACCAGCGTCAGGCGGGCAACCTGGGGAGTGAACTCCTTCAGAACCTGGTCTCGCCAACTACTCATTGGCACCTCCTCCATCCAGTCGGATCAGAAGAAGCGGCACCATTTCCGGGATAATTTGAGCTCTACGCTCCAGTTGCGCAAACCATTCGCGCTCCTCCCGATCCAGAATGGCCAGCCGGTGATCCCGAACTTGCGGGAGCCCGATACGTTCCACAGATCTACGCCGTGCGGCAAAGGCATACGCTCCCTTGTCACGTTCACGGGTCAGACGTTCCCTGTGTGTCTGGGCAACCTCATCGTAGATTATCTTTCCCTGTTTTTCTGCAACTTCCTTGACCCGATCAAATGCGTCATGCGCAGGATCGCCCGCGAGATGCCCTTGAATCTTTGGAGAAACCGTCAGTAATTGATTCCAGATATGGCGTGCGGTAGGCACGAGTACCCGGCCGTCATCGTGCAGAAAAACGGTCAGAATCCGTCGTTGATTCCAGTCATCGTTATGGATGGTGATTCCCCAGAGCGACCAGAAGCCTGTGACTTCATCCGCGACTCCCGGAATAACGATAGATGGTATCGGCTGTCCCTTTGCCACCCGTGGCAAACTCATTACCAGACCGCGAACCCTGCTGTCCTCCAATGTCAGATGGCGAGCGGTTGGAATATCGTCGGCATCTTTTCCTGTGAAAACAATATTCGAAAACACCTCGCCGTCCGGCCACTCAAGGTCCCACATGCGGCGTTTCTTTTCTGCCCGGCCATTGTTTGCCTGCAGGTAACTCACGGTCATGCTTTCCACCCAATGCGGCAGAGGGTGGGCCATCAGGCGTTGTGCTTCGCCGGGTTCCAGTTCCTCAACCGCCCCGAGTACCGAAGAGCTTTTCTGCGCTTCCTTGGCTTGGTTGTGGATTCGAGTAACAACCGTATCGACAGACGACTCCACGGTTTCCGGATGAAGGATGGATTCCACATACAGGTCGTCGAAAATCTGTCCGGCCTGTGCCGAATCGAGTACATCACCCGTTTTGTCGATGCCAAACTCGTCGAGGATGATAGCAAGTTTTTCTTCCAGCACCTCCCGCACACGGTGTTCCACGGAGCTGTCAAAGACGAAGTTGACTGCGCGTACAACGTGGCCCTGACCGATGCGATCCACACGTCCGATACGTTGTTCGAGCCGCATCGGGTTCCAAGGAATGTCGTAGTTTATCACAACATGACAGAATTGAAGGTTCAAGCCTTCGCCACCCGCATCTGTAGAAATCAAAACGCGCGTATCCTCTGCGAATGATTCCTGGACACGTTTCCGGTCATTCATGTTCATGGAGCCATTCAGGCAGACCACTGAGAAACCGCGATCACTCAAGAATTGCTTGAGCATCCCCTGGGTAGACACAAATTCCGTGAAAACGAGGACCTTAAGGTCAGGGTCGCCTTCTTCCTGTTGCAGGCGGTAAATCCAGTCCAGTAAGGACTCGGCCTTGGCATCCGGGCCCGATTGCTCGCAGCGCCGCGCAGCCTTCAGGAGCAATTTCACCTCAGCGCTCTCATTTTTCATGGCATTCAAGCGGGTCTTGAGCAGCGTTTCGATCTGTTCCTGTCCGTCCAGGTCCACCCAATCCTCTTCTGAATAGTCCGGGAATAGAGTCAACTGTTCCCGTGGCGTTTCCAGCACCTCCAGACGACGTTCAAGAGTGGTGCTGATTGCTGCTGTGCTGGAGACGACAAGACGTTGCATGAGGATCATGAGAAAGCCGATATAGCTTCGCTTCTCCTTCATGGCCTGGCGTTTCTCGGTGCGGATAACGTAGGGCTGAACTCGATCACGAGTGACACTGCCCACATCAAGAAAGGCCTGGGAATCGATAAGGGAGACCAGGCGGTGAAAAGCGTCCGTCTTTCCCTGATGTGGTGTGGCGGAGAGCATCAAAAAATAAGGGGCGGCTTCAGCAAGACCCTGGCCAAGTTTGAATCGGGCGACCTGGTCTGTGCTTCCACCGAGACGGTGCGCTTCGTCCACAATGACCAGATCCCAGCCGGCGGCAATCAAATCCTCGAAACGTTCGCGGTTATACTCGGCTATCTGGCCCTGCGACCATCCGCGGCGTTTGTCCATTGGTTTAACGGAATCCATGGAGCAAATGACTTGATCATGGCTCTGCCACATATTCTCTTCTCGGGCTATACGCCTGTAGGCAGAGAAATCACCTGGGATGAGCAACCGGAAATCCTCTCCAAAGTGCGTCTGCATCTCGGCCACCCATTGCGTAAGCAGGCCTTTAGGTGCAACGACCAAGGTACGTGCAACCAGACCGCGGAGTTTGAGCTCCCGCATGATCAAGCCTGCTTCGATGGTCTTTCCGAGCCCGACCTCGTCGGCTAAGAGGTAACGTATCCGGTCGTTGGAGATCGCCCGGGACAGCGCCCTGATCTGATGGGGAAGAGGGATAACCGAGGATTCGATAGGTGCAAGCAGAACGTCCTGGGTGAGCGCATCAGCTACTCTGGCTGCAGCGGCAACGTAGGTAATTCCAGCCGGTGTGCCGGTTGCGGTGTCCTCAAGCGGCTTAAGATTAGCTGCCGGAATACGCACCACCGAATCCGAACCGGGCAGCCAGACACGGCAGGTCGTTTCGCCCCAGAGAGTCTGGGTTTCGATGACCTGACAGAGCTGCCCGTGGTCGGGGCTGTGGTACCAGCTGTTTGCATCAATCCTCATCCGCTCGTTCCATTCTTGCGGAATAAATGGTCAGTAAAAGTTCGGAATCATCAATGAGTCGATAAGCCGGTTTCTTCCCGGAGAGTTTTTCACTCTCGTTTAAAATGATTGGAACACCATCGCCCCGCTTTTCCATGTAGAAACCACGTCCCATATCGCCAACCGTTTCCGCTACCGGTGTTTCAGCAAGCAGGCTTGTGATCAGTTCGTTCCGGGTCGCCTGGCGTAGGGCTATGCTGTCAATAGTCACGGTATTCGGCAGAGCGCCTGGCGAGTAGATTTCCAGCCGATCATCAAACATGAAGAACCGGATCTTTGATCCAAAGATGGAGTAATCGCGATGGGCCACGGCATTTACAACTGCTTCAAAAACAGCCCGTTCGCTAAACTGCGGCTTTTCAATCCGATGAGGTTCCTTAGTTGCCATGATAGTTTGATTCCTCTTTAAGAATGCCATGGCCTGTTTAATCTGCTGATCCAGTGGTCCGCGAATCTTCTGTGCATCAGTCTGGTAATTGGAGTCTTGTCTTATTCCCCGATAGCGCACAGCTTCAATAAATACACTGGGCAGAAAGCGCTCCGGGTGTTCACAACAAAGCAGTACACCAGCCACCGAGGCGCGGACAGCTCCGCCTTCCTCTTTTGACAACAGATTTCGCTTCAGCAGGACAATCTCCGAGGGCTCCTCATATCGGGCGGTATATTTTTCCCACAGTTCCTCGGATAAATCGCTCATACTCGATTGAGGAACCGGCTGTTCTTCGAATCGAATCAACCGGGCTTGGCTGCGTTGTTGAAACAGGCTGGCAAGATAGTCTGGTGGCATTTTTCGTTTAGAACTTCCCTGACGACGGAAGTAGCCCCCCATACTTTCATGCACAAACAGACTACGCGGGATTTCCACTTTAAGGATGGGTTGTAATGCTCCTGTGCTGTCAGGAAGCTCTATACGAAAAACGCGGAATAGGACAGGAGGCTTGATGCTTTGTTCGCAAATTTCGAAAACATACCTTTCGACCACATCTAACCGATCAATAGGTATCCCGACAATCTCTTTGGTCTTGTCGTCAACACCAAGCAGAAGAACTCCCTCAAATGTATTCGCAATAGCTGCTATCTCATCGGAAAGGTCATCCCGCGACGGACCTTCAATTTTGTTACCTCGGAAACGGACGGCTTTAAGTTCCAATGGTGTATCTTCTCCAAGACGTATTTTCCGCAATAGTTCTTCTGTACTGTCAAACATGGTGTCCCTCCAATGCAATGCGGCGATAGCGTTGTTCGAAGGCTTTGCTTCCGCCCTCCATAATCGTGCAAATCGTTCGCCGGACCAAGCTCTCCTGAAGGCTGCCTTCACACTCCCTCTGCGTTTCGCCCCCGCGGGCGGCGAGAGCAACCACCAACTCCGCGTCACCATTGACGACGATATTCGCGTTGTGCGTTACCACGATGACCTGTCGATGAAGTTTGACCTCCCGTAACTGGGTCACGATCAAGTCATAGATCAGGTGGTTGTCCAGATCATCCTCCGGTTGGTCAAGAATCAGTGGCTCCTCACCGTAGGAAAGTAGAAAAGCAAGAAGCGCTGCGGTTTTCTGGCCGGGCGAACCCTCTTGGATAGACCGGAAGTGCTGCCCATCACCCGTGGTACTGTATTGGACGTCGAGGGAGTCTTCTGGAAACCACAGGTCGACGCGATCAATGACCTCGGGTTGGAGTTTGCTTATGTGAGTCGCGAAACGTCGATCAGCCACTGTTCCCGCGTCGTATTGGTCCGATGCAACTTTCCTGACCTTGTCCTTGATGTTCGCGAGATTCTGTTCGATGTCCTCGGTGGCGTTACCGTTCCTATATAGTTCACCGAGCAGCCCCTCGCCCTCCGGCGACCCAATGTCTTTCTCAAAACCTCTGTTTTCTCTTTGCAGCAATCGACGAAACTCGTCTTCGACAGTCTCACGGGCGCCGTAAGGAACGACCTGTATCCGGACATACTGGTTCTCACTTAAGACATCATTGAGGAATTCCCTACGAGATTCTGTCAGCTCTCGGCGGATTGCTACCAGTCGCTGCAAGTGTGCATCTGCCTGCTTTTTAAGGCCTTCGACCTGTTTTTTACGCTCGTCCAGTTCCTTCAACCGCTGCTCGATGGCCTGTCGACGCTGTACTAGCTCGCCGTAAGCCGCAGGGTCACCGGCCCCTTCTCGGGCCAGATTGTCTCGCAACTCTTGATATGCTTGTGCAGCAGCCTCAACGCTCTTTTTCCAAGACGACCCCTCCTTGTTTTTCCTCCATTCGGCCAAAACTTCATCCGCATGCAACGCAAGAGTGTCAATCGCTTTGCGGATTTCATCCAGGCGGCCCCGTACATTAGCAGCATGATCTCGCAATTCAGCGTCTACCGCTGAATCTGGATCGAAGGGGTTTTCGTTGAGAAGGTCCGGGACAATTTCGGTCGCGACTTCACGCAACTGTTCACCTGCACCCGTCCAGCCTTCTTCCCATACCTCGACCTCCCGTTGCTGACGGCTCCGATTTTGGAAGGCTTTTAGGACATCGGCATGTCCTGCTTGCTCGAAGATGGCCAGTTTCCGTTTCACGTCGTCGAGTTCTCCTCGAAGACGTGGCTCCTCGGCGAGACCAGTTTCTATCTCCCTCGCTTTGGCACGCAGTGAAAGGAATCGGCCTTCCTCCTCATTCCATCTTTCGGCCCAGGAATGGCGGTCGACCTCCGGAGCCTCATCTACAACCCCAAGCAACGCAAGCGGTGTTTTCGCGAGCTGGAATATCTGTTTTTGGCTGTAAATCCGCGCAGGAAACCGTTGCCGAATGTCGCCTTCTGCGCGGCACCATTCTCCATCGATCTCTTGTTCAATGGGTTCAAGGTCCCCAGCAGGATTCCACTGAACACGAAACCGAGAACCGTTCTTGCGATAAGTCGCCATGATCGCAGCGTTATCTGTAAGCAAACCACCGTCTTCTCTATCCGGGTAAACACGCCCGTACTTTTCAAACTCTGTTTTCAAATCATCCGGTAGCTCATCCTCTCGTCGCAGGGCAATGCGAAGGAACTCGACGACAGTCGACTTGCCTGTGCCTCTTCCGCCAATGATAGCATTAAGCCAGGGGTTGAACCTGATAGCGAAGGACTGGGAGCGACCCAAATAGCGTGCTTGCGAAATCTTTATGGATTCCAATACCAGTGGCGCGTGCTCGTTCGGGTTCCCCGTTTCCTGGTCAGACCGACGCACGGAGAGTGAACCATCCAGGAGAGCCAACCGCAACCCCTCTATGCTGGGCGAACCCATCTTAACCCAGGTGAAGTGGCTGCCGGGATATCGCTGCCCCACGTTACCAGAAGGATGATGGGCATCTGAACCAAGGATTTCGGTCCAGCACAGGTTTTTGTCAATGTAGGATTGTGGCTTCTGATACGCCGGGCTCATTAGCTCCATGGTAAAGATATCTTCGCAGTCCAATGCCTGCTGCAACGTCGTCCCCGTTTGCTGAAAAAAACCGTTGCTTTCATCCACATGGGCAGGAATCGCGATCCCACTGGCCGATACAATAGCATCGGCCACCTCGATAAACGACTTGGTTGTGACAGCGTCACTTGAACCCTTTGTTCCAGAGAATCCCGCGGCCCCGAGGAGAGAGTCAATATCCGATGTCGTTTTATCGCACCCCAGGATCGTCAGAAGATGCACGCCGCCGTTGACCGAGATTTCTACCCCGGGGAACACGTGTATAGGCCTGAACCCCTCAGGCGTTTCAGATTCGAGTTTGCAGAGCGCGGTCTTAACGCGATCAACCCACGCGCCAGTGTTATGGTCCGTTATCGCAACGCAATCAATGCCTGCTCGCATGTAGTCAAGCAGCCATTCCCTGGGTATGCGCTCTTTAAGAGCCGTCTGATCTGAACCCTTGCCGTAATCGTCCGAGGCTGGAGTATGAGCATGAAAGTCACACTTCCACCACCGCGATCCGTTCCATTTCCAGTCTGTCATGATTCATCTCCTGTTCGCGTGAGCGCTTGGTCGTACCACATAAGAAGCTTGGGATCTTCCTGAAGAATCTTGTCCGAAATCTTGCTGGCCACGGCAATGATCGTGGCGTAGTCACGCTCCTGCCAGGCTTTCTTGAAGCCGGCGCGGACCGCCTCGAGCCGGAACACTTTCAGGCGTTTCTGTTTTGATTCTCGGTATTCCTCGAACTCGCGCATCAGGGTTCGCTCGCGCAGCTTCTCCAAGTCGCCGGCTTTGTTCGGATCGGGGACATACCAGCGGTCCTTGCCTTTGGCCTTGAGCGCCGGGTCGTCCTTGGCCAGGTTGCGTAATTCCTTGAAGTTAGACGAGAGATAGCTGTGAATCTGGCTGGGCACTTCGTCCTTGCCATCGTAGCGTAGGAAGTTTTGTTCCAGCAGTTCATCAAGCTCGAGCATCCTTTCATTCTTTTGCCAGCCACCAATCTCCTGCATGAATTGTGGCTTAAGGTCACCTGCCGTTTGCGGTTTCTTTGTAAGTTGCTGTTTGAGCCACTGGATTGCCGATGCCTCGTCGGAGACAAATAGCTGAAGCTGAAGTACTTCCTTGACCGTCATTCGCTTCTTGTCGTACTCGGCCGCCTGGTCTGGCAGGAAATACATACCGTCGCGTGGTGGAAAGCGTTGTTCCAGTCCGGCGTAGAATTCAGCAGCGGATAATGGGACCGTTACGCCTCGCTGGACATGGAAGGCCACCATGCGGTCGAAGAGCAGGAAGTGCTGACGCTCAGCAATGATTTCGGCTTGGCCGTTGTTGGAGACGAATACCGGGAGCTGCTTCAGATGCGTGCGCACGAAATCCCAGACGCCGTCTTCGGTGCCAGCTTCAAGCTTAAACCGCTCTTCAAGTCCCCCGTTTGGTTTGTAGGCCGATATTACCAAGTCTTGTTTTACAGCCCCGCTAGTATAAGACAACTGTTTTGTCGTGCCTTTCTTTTTGTCTAGCGTTCTCACATCCGAAATCACGAAACCAGCGTTACCCATCGCTTCTTGGATTGCAGTCCACACTGAGTTTCGCGAGTTATGAAACTCAACTGTCATCCACCGGCCAGGCTTCAAGACTCGATAGTATTCCCGAAAGCATTCCTCCATTAAGCTCGTGTAGTCTGGAATGGCCTTCGCCTGTGTTTTACTAACAATGGCTTCGTCCTCGTTGTTCGTATAAACACGAAGCCATGATTCCCAAAGAAAATTGAGCTCCGAGTACGGAAGGTTGTCACCGAAAGGAGGGTCCGTAAACACGTAATCCACCGAGCTATTCGCGATCCCCGAACTGCTCGCGGAGTTCGTTGACACAACAATACTCGGTAGCGCTGGAGCTGAAAGAGTCGAAAAATTACTGACTTTTGCCTTTAGGAAGTAGAACGGAGAGATCTCCGTCGGCAAAGAGCTCAAATAGTATGTACCCGACAGAGGACCAACGTGCCGCCCATGATTGGGCATGTAGCGATTCAATCGAGTTAATCTGGATTGGGAGCCAGTAAACCAAGCAACAAGCAAGTTACGAACATCTCTTGGTTGTTCAGAAATCCGGGAGAAAACGGCGGCGAGAACCCAACGATTCCGTTTAGTATAAAAATGGTGAACGTGGGTCGTGCCGATATGGTACCCCCTAAAAAGATCCCCCCAATCCGTACCCTTAAACATCATCAGCTCGATAGGCACAGGGTAAGGAATTGGCTTCTGCTCCAAAGTTAGCACCAACTGTAGATCAATTTCGTCAGGTCGCTTCTCGAACCGTGTCTTTCCGACTGAATAGTTGAGCAGCACGGGCACTTGCATTGGGCGCCGTATCGCCTTACCAATCTCCATATCAGTAACGGTTTCCATCTTTCGCTCAAGATTCCGTCGGGAAAGTTCCGCAGAACAGTGGGGGCACGCGTAGTGCTCATTTATTAACTTTTTCTCATACTCGACAGCCGCATTCCAATAAACAAAATCTCCACCACACTCTGGACAAAGCAGTACGTCGGACCAAATAACATAGTTGACAATGCCTTTTTCCCTTGAGCCTTGATGTTGGGTCTCGAACATCCATCCGCATTCCTTCCAAACATCCTCAAGAATGTTGCTCGAACACTGGCGAAATTGTTCTGTAGCAGCGGGTCGATTGAGGTTCGCCGATATGAAGGCTGCTATCGGCGAGAGATCACAAAGCACACATGAACGCTGCCCTAAGTACGAGATAACTTCATTTCGCTCATCAACGACTCTTTTATCAGGATCTATCGAATAGCCAAGTTCCCGAATCGATGCTTCATCTGAACATGTAGTGCAGGCCACGCCAGTCATCCCCGTACCGCAGAACCCATCAAAGATAATATCGCCCGGATCTGTGTAATGCAGGATGTACCGCATGATGGCCTTATGTGGCACCTTCGTATGGTAGGAGTGAGCGTTATAGATCGGGTCGTTCTTCCCCTCGCTCACATCCGCAGCGAACG
>CAYQNS010000115.1:0-12742 GCA_964418755.1 uncultured Desulfobacteraceae bacterium | reverse complement strand
CCAGTTTTGAAATCGACACCCATACCATCATGGCAGTAACCGGCGCCAACGGCAGTATCTCGCCGTCGGGTGCGACAGCGGTTTCAGATGGTGCCAGTCAGGCCTACACCATTACCCCCGCTGCCGGTTATCATGTGGCCGGCGTTTCGGTGGACAATGCTTCTGCCGGAGCTGTGACCGCCTACACCTTTAATAATGTAACCACCAACCACACGATTTTGGCAAGTTTTGAAATTGACACCCATACCATCACGGCCACCAGTGGTTCCAACGGCAGTATCTCGCCGTCGGGCACGACAACGGTTTCTAATGGTGCCAGTCAGGCATACACCATTACGCCTGCTGCCGGTTATCATGTGACCAGTGTCACGGTGGACGGTGTCTCTGCGGGTGCCGTTGCCGCCTACACCTTCAGCAACGTAACAACCAATCATACGATTTCGGCAAGTTTTGAAATCGATACCTATACCATCATGGCAATAACCGGCGCCAACGGCAGTATCTCACCGTCGGGTACGACACCGGTTTCCAATGGTGCCAGCCAGGCATATACCATTACCCCTGATGCCGGTTACCATGTGACCAGTGTGACGGTGGACGGTGCCTCTGCAGGTGCTGTGACCGCCTACAGCTTTAATAATGTAACGACCAACCACACGATTTCGGTAAGTTTTGAAATCAACCCCCATACCATCACGGCCACTGCCAGTGCCAACGGCAGTATTTTGCCGTCGGGTACGACACCGGTATCCGATGGTGCCAGCCAGACCTACACCATTGCCCCCGCTGCCGGCTACCATGTGGATAGTGTCATGGTGGACGGCTCATCTGCTGGTTTGAAAACAGCCTATGTCGTCAATCCTGTGGATGGATTTTCCAGCGAAGCGGCTTCAACCTATACCTTCAGCAATATCATTACTGACCATACCATCTCGGCTGTTTTTGAAGCCGACACGGCCGATTATACCATCACAGCCGTTGCCGGCGAAAACGGCAGCATATCACCGGTAGGTGCAACAACTGTCGAACCCGGAAAAGGGCAGCTATTTTCCATCACACCGCATGATGGTTATCAAATTACCGAAGTACTGGTGGATGGGGTCTCCGTTGGCGTTGTGACCGCTTATACGTTTAACGATGTAAGTGCCAGTCATACGATTTCGGCCAGTTTTGAAATCAATACCCATACCATCACGGCCACCGCCGGACCCAATGGCAGCATATCACCGGCTGGCGAACTGGCTGTTCAAGGCAGCGGAGATCATATTTTTTCGATCACACCGGAGACTGACTGCACTATAGTAGATGTTCTTGTGGACGGGGTCTCGGTTGGCGCGGTCACCCGCTATACCTTTGACTGTGTTACCGAAAACCATGTTATCACGGCACGTTTTCAGATGGCAAACCAGCCGCCTACGGCCGATGCCGGACCGGATCAGACCGTTGACGAAGGTGTGATGGTGCCTCTGAGCGGTGCCAATTCCTTTGACCTTGACGACGGCATTGCATCCTTTACGTGGGAACAGACCGGCGGGACACCGGTGGCGTTGTCAACACCCGATGATACCGAATGTACCTTTCTGACCCCCAATGTCGGGCAGGACGGTGAAACCCTCACCTTTCGTCTGACCGTCACCGATTACAGCGGGGCGGTATCGACAGACGACTGTCTCATGAATGTCACCTGGATCAATGAACCGCCAACGGCCCATGCCGGACCTGATCTGAATGTGAATGAGGGCGAGACGATCACCCTGGATGCCGGGAAATCCGTGGATGAAGATGACGGTATCGGCAGCTATCAATGGGTTCAGATCGAGGGGAGCCCGGTGAGTCTGACCGATCCGGCAACAGCTTCGCCCGGTTTTATAGCCCCTGATGTCGGGCCGGCCGGTGTCGCGTTGAAATTCCAGCTCACCGTGGCGGACAATGGCGGCCTTCAGGCTCAGGATACCTGTATTGTCAACGTCTGCTGGCAGAACCAGCCGCCGGTTTCAGATGCGGGGGTGGATCAGGCGGCTGAAGGCGGGGCAGTTGTTACCCTGAACGGTACCGGCTCGACTGACCTGGATGACGCTATCTCATCCTATCGCTGGAACCAGACATCCGGAACGCCGGTAACCCTGTCGGATCCCACCGCTGTCACCCCCACCTTCACAGCCTCAGCTGCGGGCACGGATGGCGAAGCGTTGAAGTTTACCCTGACGGTGACGGATACCGGCGGCTTGCAGCATGCCGATGCCTGCATGGTGACGGTCAGTCATCAGGATATGGATACGACATCTCCGACTGTTCGGATCACCTCTCCAAGGATGCGGTGGTATTATTACTTTACCTGGAAAAGGAGCATGGATGTGGCCGGCAGCGCTTCGGACAATGTCGGGGTCAGCCGTGTGACCTGGTCAAATTCAGCAGGCGGCAGCGGCACGGCGTCAGGGACCACCCAGTGGAAGGTAAACGCCATGGTCTTGCAGCGCGGTTACAATGTCGTGACCCTCACGGCAGAGGATGCCGCCGGCAACCGGAGCAGCCAGAGCATCACCATTTACCGGATTCGATAGCAAAATCCGGATAACCTTCTGGTCGGCATGAAACCAGTATGGCTTCATGCCGATCATTTTATTTAAACACAGGCTGAAAGTGTTCCCCCCTTTAATCCCCGGATTGATGCAACCGATAATAAAACCCTTTTTGACGGATCAGCTCCGCATGGGTGCCACTCTCGATGATGCTGCCGTGGTTGAGAACCAGGATGCGGTCTGCTCCCCGCACTGTTGACAGGCGATGGGCCACCACCAGGGCGGTTCTGTGGGCCATGAGCTGGCCTAAGGCCGCCTGTATATGGATCTCGGTCCGGGTGTCGATATAGGAAGTGGCCTCGTCAAACAGGATCAGCCGGGGGTCCCGGGCAAAGGCCCTGGCAATGGAAATCAGCTGGCGTTCACCGCTTGAAAGGGAGGCGCCGCTTTCCGAGAGACGGGTATCGATGCCGCCGGGCAGGCGGCCGATGAGGTCTTCACAGCGGGCCGCCCGGATAATTTGTTTTATTCTCGCATCGGATACAGATGATGCACCGGCAAAAATATTGTCCCGGATGGTTTCGGAAAACAGGAAGGGATCCTGCATCACCAGGGCCATGTCAGACCGGAACACCGCCGCATCCATTTCTTTCAGATCACAGCCGTTGACGAGCACGCGCCCGGATGTGGGGTCATAGAATCGCAATACCAGGTTGATCAGGGATGTTTTTCCGGCACCGGTGGGGCCCACCACCGCCACGGTTTCACCGGCCCGGATGGAAAAGGACACATCTTTGAGAATCGTTTCATTTTCGACATACCCGAAAGAAACATTGTCGAACCTGATTTCTTTAAAAGACGCCGGGCCGGGCGGATCCGTATAGGCGACGGCCGGGACGGAGGACAATCTGTTTGTGCTGTCCAGAATCAAAAAGATGCGTTCGGCGGAGGCCATGGCGTTTTGCAGGATATTGTATTTTTCAGCCAGGTCCCGGATGGGCCTGAAAAACATCCGGAGATAGGAGATAAAGGCCACCAGTGCCCCCAGGCTCAGGGCATGGTTCAGGACACGCCCCCCGCCGTAAAATATGACCAGTGCCAGTGCGATGACCCCTAAAAATTCGATAAGCGGCATGAACACGGCCAGTACGTGGATCTGCCGCATGCCGGCCAGGTAGTTTTCATGGTTCAGCGTTGAAAATCGCCGCTGGTTGTTGCGCTCCTGCCGGAACATCTGTACCACGCGAATGCCGCCGATGGTTTCTGAAAAATGGGTGTTGAGCTGGGCGACCTTGACCCGCAGGTCCCGGAAAATACCCCGGGCCCGTTTTGAAAAATAAAAAGCGGCAAAAATGACCACCGGCAATACGGTAAAGGCGGCCAGTGTCAGTTTCCAGTCGAGTGCGAGCATGACCACGGCGATCCCGGCCAGCAGAAACAGGTCCTTGAAAATCATGGAGATGACCGATGTGAAGAGCTCATGCATGTTCTGTATATCGTTGGTTACGCGGGTCACCAGCCGGGCCACGGGATGGCGGGTAAAAAAATCAAGGGCCAGATCCTGGATGTGCGTATACAGGGCCATCCGCAGGTCGTGCATGATCATGTGCCCGGTGTATTCCATGATCATTTTCTGAACAAAATTGAGACCAAAGTCGACGATCACCAGGACCAGGAAAAACAGGGCAATTTTTGTCAGCCCGTCAACGTCATCCCGGCGCAGAATCAAAAGATCCGCTTTCTCAAGCTGTTTCAGGTTGTCAAGGGGAATAACGGCCGTGTTTTTATCAATGGTAAACAGGCGGTTGTATTTTTCGACCAGGGCTTTTTTTTCCGGTATGCCCAGGTCCACTGTGAATTGCCTGAGGTCCGGTTTTACGGAAGCTTTTTTTTGTGTGGCCGCCATCTGGTGTTGCGGTACGATATACCGGTCAATGGCCACCTTGATCATATAGGGCAGGGCTAGGTCCAGGAGGGTAATGAGCAATATCAGGGCGATGGACCCGACCAGCAGACGGGTGTAGGGCCGCGTGTAGGGGTACAGACGTCCCAGCAATTTAGCATCCTGGCGTTTGCCCAGTTTTATTTCCTCGGAATAGCCGAAATCACCGCGCATGTAAATCCTCTTCGGTTTTTTGCAGGTGAAAGGTTTTTGCGTAGTAGTGTCCGGTCTCCAGAAGTTGCCTGTGGGTTCCCTGCTCTGTGATCCGGCCCTGGTCAAGGGTGATGATGTGGTCGGCAAACTGCACGGCGGAAAGACGATGGGAGGCAATGAGGACAGAGCGTTTTCGGGCAATCTTTCTGATGGTGGCGATGATACGGCTGCCGGTTTCCAGATCCACCTGGCTCACCGGATCATCGAGAATCAGGATGACCGAGGGGGTGAGCAGGCACCGGGCAAGGGCCACGCGCTGTTTCTGGCCGCCGGACAGGATAATGCCTTTTTCGCCCACAATGGTGTCAAAACCGTCGGGAAATGTTGTCACGGTGTCCAGAAGCGCCGCATCTGCCGCCGCCTGTTCCAGTTGGCTGTGGGTGGCGTCGGGGACGCCGAACCGGATGTTTTCGGCAATGGTGCCGCTGAATAAAAAAGGTTCCTGGGGCATCATGGCGATATGGGACCTGAGATCCTTCACCGGGAGGGTACGAAGATCCCGGCTGTCTATGAAAACAGTGCCTGTGGTGGGGTCATAAAGCCTTGGCACCAGGTTCAGCAATGTGGTCTTACCGCTTCCCGGGGGCCCCACGATGCCTATAATCCGGCCCGGTTCAATGGCCAGCTCGATACGGTCAAGGCTTTTGGCGGAAACCGTCTTATCCGCCGCGGGGTAGGCAAAGGACACCGCCTTAAACACGATTTGGCCCCGGACCGGGCCCAGGGGCGTAGCAGCCCTGTCATCTGCGATGTCAGGGGGTGTTTTTAAAATTTGATGGATGCGGTCTAAAGAGGCCCGGCCCCGTTGAATCAGGTTGATGACCCAGCCCAGGGCCATCATGGGCCAGGTCAACAGCCCCAGATAACTGATAAAGGCCACAAAATCCCCGGGCGTGATGGTCTGGAGAATAGTCTGACGGCCCCCGAAATACAGCAGGAGAACCAGGCTTAGGTTCGAAAACAGCAGCATCATGGGAAAAAAAAAGCCGATGATTTTTACCAGTCCCATGTTTTTATCGATATAGACCTGGGAAACAGACCGGACACTGGCCGCCGCGTCTTTTTCAAGGTTATGGGCCTTGATGATGCGAATCCCGGCAAACCGCTCCCGGGTCACCTCTGTGAGGTCGGAAAAGGCGGCCTGGACCGCCTGGTAGTGCCGGTGCATTTTTTTGCTGAAAAACCGGGTGCCCAGAACAATAAAGGGCATGGGGATAATGACAAGAACGGTCAGTGTAACGCTGATATACAGCATGAACCCGATGGCGGCGGCCCCCAGCACCACGGCATCGTTCAAGGCCACCATGCCCATGCCCGCGGCCATCCGGATCTGATGAATGTCATTGGTGGCATGGGCCATCAGGTCTCCGGTCTTCACATGGTCGAAATAGGATGCGGAAAGGCTTTGCACATGGCCAAAGAGGCGGTTGCGCAACCCTTCTTCGATGCGTCGGGACGTCCCCAGCAGGCAGCGCCGCCACACATACCGGAAAAGCCCGATAAAAAGGGCGATACCGGCGATGCCGGCGGCATAAATCAACAGCCCTCTCACGTCCACGGAAAACGCGGTGAGGTCATCCACGGCCCGTTTCATTATCCGGGGAATATACAGCTGGAGAAAATCCACCACCATTAGGCTGGCCAGACCCATGGCAATTTTATACCGGTTTTCCCGGAAAAAAGGCTTTATCAGGGCCATGGCCGTTGTGTTTTGTCCGTCTGTCACGCTGTCGCTACTTTCCGTTCTGTAAGGGACCATGCGGCGCCTCAGTCCCCGATTATATACCCCCTGGCCAGGCGGGTAAATTCTTTGATCTGGGCATCGGCCCAGGCCGGATCCCGGCCCAGTTCTTCGGCCATCAATCGGGCCACGGCAGGCGCCATTTTGATGCTGGCCCGGGCATCCAGCAGCAGGGCTCTGACCCTGCGCGCCAGAAAATCTTCCACGGTTCGTGCCATCTCTCTTTTGACGCCCCAGACCACCTGGGCACGGGTAAAGTCATAATCCGGGTGAAGCTTCTGCCCCAGGGCCGGGTTCTGCCCGATGATTTCCCTGATATGGTCCTGGTCGCTGCCGTAAAAATAATTCGGTGCATCAAAGTCGATGTTTTTCACATACCCGTGGATGGGCATATCAGCGGTGACACATTTTTTTTCCGGGAGCCCGGCCACAAGATAGGCTTTGTTCACCGTATCTTCGGCCATTTTTCGGTAGGTGGTCCATTTGCCCCCGGTGATGGTCACAAGGCCTGACAGGGAAACAATGAGTTTGTGACTGCGGGAAATCTCTTTTGTGGCCTGTTCATTGTCCCCGGCGGCTGCCAGGGGGCGCAGACCGGCAAAAACACTGAGCACATCTTTTTTTTCCGGGTCTTTTTTTAAATACTTGGATGCGGTGGTCAGGATGAACTCAATCTCTTCTTCCAGTGCCCGGGGTTCCAGGCGTGTTTTATCCAGGGGCGTGTCCGTGGTGCCCACAACGACCTTGCCGTGCCAGGGGACCGCAAAGAGAACCCGGCCATCGGATGTTTTGGGAATCATGATGGCGGAGTCGCCCTGTAGAAAAGACCGGTCAAGGACAAAGTGAATGCCCTGGCTGGGCCGGACGATTTTTTTTGCCCCGGGATCATCCATGCGCAGAATGTCGTCAACAAATACACCTGTGGCATTGATAACGGCACGGGAATGCAGCGTGTAATCGATGTCTGTTTCCTGATCCCGGGCCGTGACCCCGCACACCAGATTTTTATCATCTTTGAGCAGACCCGTTACCCGGATATGGTTTAACACAACGGCATTGTTTTCCACGGCCGTCTGGGCCAGGTTAATGGCCAGACGGGAATCGTCGAACTGACCGTCGTAATAAATCACCCCGCCGTTCAGCTGCGCTTCATCAAGATTCGGTATGGCCGCAAGGGTTTCTTCCCGGGATATTTTCTCCGACGGCCCCAGGCCCAGCTTGCCGGCCATCATATCATAAACCTTCATCCCGATATTATAAAAAGGACCTTCCCACCAGTCATAACTGGGTATTATAAACGCCTGGTTCTTTACCAGATGGGGGGCATTTTGTCGCAGCAGGCCCCGTTCATGCAAGGCCTCCAGAACCAGGGAAATGTCCCCCTGGGCCAGATATCGGACACCGCCGTGCACCAGTTTGGTACTTCTGCTGGATGTTCCCTTGGCAAAATCGGATTGTTCCAGCAGCACCGTGGCATATCCCCTGGATGCCGCATCCACGGCAACCCCAAGTCCCGTTGCACCACCGCCGATAACGATAATATCCCATATTTTATTTTTTGTTTCACGTATCTGATTCAGCAGATGGTCTCTTCGCATGGATGCACGTCTCCTGTCTTTCGGGCTGACTGCCTTGAAGGTTTTTTTATGGACAAAGGCGGTGGCAGGTGCGCTGAATCAGCGGCACCTGTCTTATTTATGCCAGTGCCTTGGCGGCGGCTTCGATGCCCTTGCTGAAATCCGTGGGGACCGTGGTGGCCCGCGCGGCAAGGTCCCGATCCAGCATCATGAGGCCCTGGGGATGGTTGTCGATGAGCTTCAACTGGGCGATAATGTCGTTATCGTTTTCTTCCTCTTCCACCTGTTCGGTGACATACCACTGGAGAAAAATCCGGGTGGCATGGTCTTTTTCGGCAATGGCAATCTCCATGAGGTCATTGATGCTGGCTGTAATGAACTGCTCGTGGGCCAGGGTTTTTTCAAGCATGTCCATGGCCGAGTCAAACGTTGCCGGGGGTTCTTCGATGGCCTTTAGCACGGGAAGGCCGCCCTGACGGGCAATATATTCGTAGAGTTTCATGGCATGAAACATCTCTTCATGGTACTGGACCATAAACCAGTTTGCAAATCCCTTGAGTCCCATTTCATTGCTGTGGGTGGACATTGCCATGTAAAGATAAGCCGAATACATCTCTTTGTTTACCTGGCCGTTCAAGGCCTCTATCATTTTTTCGCTGAGCATGGTATCATTCCTTTTCTGGGCTTCCCCTCCGGCATTACCGGGGAGTAAAAAATTATGAACCAGGATGGTATTTTGCCGGTATACCGTGAAACCCGGTCCGTGTCCGGCCAAAAGATCAAAGCGCCAAACCGCAGCTTTTGATCGTAATGTGTCATGTATCTGATTTTCGTTTCGGTATTCGTTATTAAAAATTGTGATTATTTGGTAAAAGTCAAGTGGATCAAGTACGCCTCATCGGCAGGGAGTATTTGATTTTTTAAAGCGCAATGTCGGTGCTTTCCTATAAAACTCAGACCGGCCAAAGGACTTCATGCGAAAGTCAGACCTGCCCGCCCCCAGTTCTCCGCACCCGGTTTGGTCCAGCACCCAAAACCCAACCCGGCAGCAATTATAAAATATGGTCGGCTATCTCCGGAAGCGAGTCAACCCTGGTGTAGTCCAGGGCCATGTTGTCCACCCCTATCCCGAAGGCCTTGACTCCCACTGTATTTGCAAGGACCATATCTACATCCCAATCGCCCGCATAAAAGGATTGTTTCATGTCGATTTCCGGGTATTTTCGACAGGCTGCTTCGATCATTCCGGGTTTGGGCTTTGAGCAGGAGCAGCCCGCATCCCTGGCATGGGGGCAGTAGAATATATCCAGGATATCGATATTCGCTTTTTTGAGATGGTCGGTAAATTTTTTCGCATATGCATCATACTGCTCCTGGGTGATATATTCTTCACCAATCAGATACTGATTCGTGATAATAATTATTTTATATCCCTTGATGCGGAAAAGGCGCATCGCCTCAAGGGCTCCGTCTATGAAGACCGGTTCCTTGATGCCGCCCCACTGGTTGTCGGGATAGTCCTTTGTTATGGTTCCGTCTCTATCCATGAAGGCAATTTTCATATTTTCTCTCGCCATTGTCCGGTGTCCGTATCGTTCATAAAAGATTTCATAATTTTTTTATGATGCCAGATACCATATCCGGGACGCTGAAGCAACTTTTGAGTCGGGTGGCAAGCGTTGTTTTTGTTTTTATCGTAAAAATACAATAATTTAAAGCCGATATCGGGCTCTAAATAAGAGTTTGACTTATGCGGCTGGACAATATTATCTTTTCCCGTGATATTTTTTATGCGTTCGTTATTTTTACCGTTACAGGAGACTTGTTCAATTGACAGCAGATCTGAAATTATCGGCAAAGTATAAAAATCAGGCCAAAATGCTCGCCAACAGGGTGAAAAAACGGCATCGGCATTTTCACAAACGATATGCCAGGGAGAATATTGAAATTTTCAGGCTGTATGACTGGGACATCCCTGAAATACGCGCGGTTGTGGACTGGTATGCAGGACATCTGGTGATCGCGGAATACACCCGGACCAGTCGACTCCGGAATGGCTGCCCATGATGGGAGAGGCCCTGGCCGGGATTCTCGACGTTCCCATGGAAAATGTCCACCTCAAAAAAAGACTTGCCGGGATAAAGGGCGGGAAGAGATATGAACGGATCGATCATACGAACCGAAAGATCATCATGGCCGAAAGGGGGCTGAAATTTTATGTAAACCTCGACGATTATATCGATACGGGGCTTTTTTCCGATCACAGAAATACAAGACAGATGGTAAGAGACCTGGCCATGGGAAAGGATTTTTTAAATCTTTACTGCTACACCGGATCATTTTCCTGCTATGCTGCAAAGGGAGGAGCCCGCACGACGGTTTCCGTGGACAGGTCTGAAACCGCCATCACATGGGCCCGGGAAAACATGACGCTCAACCATATCCCTGAAGCTGAAAACCGGTTGATCCAGTCCGATACATTTGATTTCCTGGAAAAAGCAAAACGCAGGGGCCGGCGGTTTGATCTGGCGGTGGTGGATCCCCCTCTTATTCCACCAACCGGAGTCAAAACCGTCATTTTGATATCGCAAAGGATCACCCCCTGCTTCTCAAAGCGGTTGTAGAGTTGATGAAAGACGGCTCCACCATTTTTTTCTCAACCAACCACCAGGATTTTGCCCCCCACATGGACCGACTGAAAATAAGCGCTTCAAAAGAAATCACCACCATCACCATTCCGGAAGATTATATCACCACAAGAAAAAAATCCACCGCTGCTGGAAAATTACAGTATAGTTGCTGAGTATTGGGCCCTGAATTCGGGGCTCAAGGGTTCATCAAAAACAGGAATCCTGAAGGGCGATCCCGTGAACCCCTGAACCCCTGAACCCATGGACGCCTGTGCCGTTGCTTGAATTCATTGTTGATAAATATCTCAGACTTCTTTATATTGATAAAATACTACTTATTGAAGCTATCTTTGATGAATTCGTAAAAAGTTCGATTTAGACGGTTTTGTAAAAAGTTCGAATTCAAGGCGTGCAAATATATTCCCCTGGCAGAAATTAAAAAACATAATCAGTGACAGGTGGCATCATGGTACAGGAAATTCAGCAGGCGCAAGCTATATACCGGCTCATTACAGAGTTTTTTGTCAATTACAGCTTTCAGATACTCGGTGGTTTTATTATTCTGGCGCTGGGTGTCCTGGCGGCTCGGAAAATTAGTGATATCGTATTGAAGCTCTGTGAGCGAAAAAAATTGGATGTTACCCTCAGCCGTTTTGCTGCCGGTGCTGTAAAAATTACCATTATTGCCATGGTGGCGATTATCGCGCTCGGAAAGATTGGTATAAGTGTCACCCCGTTTGTTGCGGCTATCGGTGCCCTGTCTTTGGGCGCTGGTTTGGCAATGCAGGGGTTGCTGTCCAACTACGGTGCCGGTTTGAATATTATTCTTGCCCGTCCTTTTATCGTGGGGGACACCATTCGCGTTCAAGGTGTGACGGGCCAGGTAAAAGAAGTACATCTGGCATTTACCCTGCTTACCGATGAAGATGATGTGGAAATTACGATTCCCAATAAACATATTGTCGGGGAAATTATTCACAACTCTCACACGGATACCCTGGCGGAAGAAACCGTCGGCGTTGCTTACGACAGTGATCTCGACAAAGCGATTGCAGTGATCAGGCAAGCCCTGGAGAAGACGGATAAGGTAAGTAAGGTGAGAACATCGCTGGTGGGCATAGAAGACTTTGCCGATAGCTGTATCAATATAGGGATTCGTTTCTGGGTACCGACCAGGCATTATTTTGAAACGCGCTACCGTGCCAATGCCGCGATTTTTGCAGCACTCCAGGCTGCCGGTATTACCATTCCCTTCCCGCAACAGGAAATACGGATACTTAATACGGATTCTTTGCCCGGGCAAAATGAGCCATCTGAAGATATGCTGAAGGGGTAATCAATGATCCGGAGAAAATAAGGGGATTCGGCAAAATTCGGATAAACTGTGAAAGAAATAAAAGCAAATGGCAATGAATTTGTAAAGGCTGACCATCGTGCCTGCCCTTTTGGGGCAGGAGAACTTTTTTCATAAAAAAGGAGGTGTCTTATGAAGAAAATTTTATGGGTTGTTTTCATTATTGTTTTATTTTTATCCGGGTCGGTCTATGCCCGGGAGCTTTCGCAGGAAGAAAAAACATCGATTCAGAATGTAATCCATAAAATGATCAAGATCGATGCTTCGAGAATTGATTCACCTGCCATGGGGAAAGTATTTGCAAGTACATTTTATAAAGTTAAATTGACCAGGGCACTATCCTCGGGCTCTCTTGGCATGGGTAAACTCCTGCTGGTAAAAATCGGCAACAATTTGATTGAAGCTGAAGGAACACAGACCGGCAGATCCATGCCCAATTTAAGAAGTGCTATCCGGAAAGACTTTCGACTGAACAACCGGGAGGATGCGGAACTGCTTCAACAGGCACTTGACAGTGTTTACAAGATCACCTCCTCATCGGATGTAAAGGCAAAGGCCATTATTCATAAAGGCGATGAGTGGATTTTTGTGCGGGGGAAATTTTTTAAAAAGAAAAAGGGGTTTATATTCAAGGTTGCCGGTGGTGTGATTACGGAAATTCATTATTCGCTGGGAATCATTATTGATAAATAGGCTTAGGGGCTGGAAATCATTTGGGTGCGGCTCTTATAAAACAAGTTAAAACTACTGCAAATAGAGGTGTTCA
>CAYQNS010000114.1:0-13094 GCA_964418755.1 uncultured Desulfobacteraceae bacterium | reverse complement strand
CCCATGCGAAACAAAAGGTTTGCGTCTGGGTAACAATATTACCCAGACGTTCAACGAAATTATCACGGTCTTGATCATCTGAGAATATCCGCCGACGCTCAATCCCTCGAACAATGATGTGATGCAAGGCTCCGGGTGCATCGATGCGTGCTTTACGTGGCATACAACCCTCATATCACAGTAGTCCTAATTTTTAAAGTTATAATTTTATGGGCGTCCCCAAAATTTCCCCCCAAAATTTCCCGAATCGATAACATCTTCAAAGTATTCAAGACCGTATGAAAAATTTTCACGAAGGTCTTTTGGTACCGGTATTTCGTGCAGGTTAAAAACAGCTTGCCCAAGCTGCAGGAGCATTCCGGTGGAGAGGTTGTCCTCTACAAGGCCATCGATATATTTTTTAAGGAATGCCGGTTTGCCTTCATATTCCACGATGACATCACCGTTTCGGGTTTTTACCACCCTGGTGGTGGGAAATTTTTTTTCTTCAGGAGATTTAAAAGGTTCACCATGGATCGGACTTCAGCAAAGTTTTTTTCATCACAAATCGTCAGAATATAGGACCCCTGGTCCGAAGTAATTTTGAAACTCGAATTGGCCAGCCCACCCTTCAGGCCATGGTACTCAAGTATTCGTCCGACATCATATGAGCATAACAGTGTCTCCAGTTCTTTTTTTTCGATGGTGGAATAATTTGCCATTATAACTCCCTTCGCAGGTAATTTTTATTCTAAAATGAGCCGGCTAATATCTAAAACGGCTTATTTTCGTGTTGTTTGTCATATAATTTTTTACGAGATCGTCAATGTTGGCACAGTCTGTAAATTTCACATGAAATAGTAACTTTCGCAACCGGCAATGATAGCAACACTGACGTTACACGCTTTCAGATGTTCCGGCTGAGGGGAAAGATGGGTATGGGTTTCTTTTTTGGGACCCGATAGACCACCACGATACCCACGGAGATAAAGGCCAGGGAAATCAGGGTATGGGCGAAAATGGGGTCCCCCAGCAGCCAGCCGGCCAAGGTCACTCCGGACACCGGCATGATGAACAGGAAGGAATGCAGGGTCACCGTGCCATAGCGTTTCAAAAGACTTTTCCATGCTACGAACCCGAATGACGCGGTCACCAGTCCCTGATAAATGACGCTGCCCACTACCTGTGGGGTGATAGTCCCGAACATCCTCCCATCCCAGAACCATGCATTGATCCAAAAAACAGGCAATGCCATGATCATTGGATACACCACCATGTGAAAAGGCTGGAAGTCGGAAATGATCCGTTTGGAATAGACGGCACTGGCGGCCCCAATAATGACCGCCGTGAATATACAGAGATCTCCCAGGAACACACTGGCCGCGGCCATGTTTTGATCCAGAAACAGTATTGCCACACCAATGAATCCCAGGCTCATGCCCAGCACCCGGCGAATGGTCATGCGTTCGTCGGGCAGAAAGAAATGGGCAAAAAGCAGGGTCAGGAATGGTTGAAGATTGGCAATCAGCGCACCTCTGGAGGCCGTGGTATGGTTGAGCCCCGTATAAAACATGGAAAGCTGGACCGAAAACATGATGGAAATAATGATCAGTTGTCGCAGTTGCCCCGGTTTTAAAGCGAATTTTCGGCCCGTGACCTTGGCCCACACCGACACGGCCACTGCAGCCATGGCAAAACGCAGCCCCGCCGTTGTAAAGGCCCCCAGCCCGGTCAGGCTGACCTTTATGGCCACTACATTGGAACCGAATAATGCGCACAACAATGCTGTGAAAACAGCAGCAGATACCGGCATGCCTTCGGGTGGTGTAATCTGCTTCTGCAAAGCCTGTTTATTTATTGAAAAGCTCAAAATCCATTGTATTTAAAACAAAGGTGCGAAAAAGATATTTATGAGTTTTGTACCATAGCGTTTTTGTACCATAATCAATATCTTTGAGATTAAACTTACTATTATCCATTGCCTTTTTGTTGTCAACCAAAAGGTATACAAGTCCGGCTGCATCGATTTCTATCGGCACTTTACTGATTTTGGATCGCCCTTAAGGCATATAAACGATAGGAAGAGATTGGCCAGGCCTGTTGACAGTGGAAAAAGAAATTAATAGGATACTGACTGGTCAGAATAAATTCGTAGCACATGCACCAGCCATGAAAAATCAAACGATCGTAAAAATGGCTGATTCCGGAAACTTCACTGCAGGAGGAGATATGAACGTCAGCGGCAAGATATGGAGAGACAAACATGGTGTGTGTCATCTTGAGGGGACAGACAAGGCGGAAGCTTTCAATTTGATGGGATACGCGCATGCAAAAGACAGGGGCATGCAGATGCTTTTAATGCGGATTCTGGGTCAGGGACGTGCCTCTGAAATTCTTGATTCGAGCGATGAAATGCTTGAAATCGACAAGTTTTTCAGGCGGATGAACTGGACCGGTTCAATTGCGTCGGAAATTGAAAAATTCTCTGCAGAAACGAAAGCAGTCACAAAAGCGTATTGTGAAGGGGCCAACAGGGCATTTGCAGAAAAGCGACCATGGGAATGCAGGCTTTTCGGTTATAAACCGGAACCCTGGTGTGCGGAAAACGTTGTTCTTATTTCACGGATGATCGGCTACCTTACCCTGGCGCAGTCCCAGGGTGAAATGGAAAGACTCCTGATCGAGCTGATCCAGGCCGGGCTGGATGAAGAACGGCTGAATGAACTGTTTCCGGGGATTCTGGGTGGCCTGAATATTGACCTTGTCAAAAAAATTAAACTGCAGGAAAGACTTGTTTCTCCAACTTCACTCTGGAATATCGCAGCACCATTGGCCATGGCATCCAACAACTGGGTGGTTTCAGGAAAAAAGACAGCGTCTGGAAAGCCGATTCTGGCAAACGACCCACACCTGGAAGTAAACAGGCTTCCCAATGTCTGGTATGAAATCGTACTGAAAACAAAAGACGGATATGCCATGGGTGCCACCATGCCCGGGGTGCCGGCCCTGCTTGTCGGCAAAAACCGGGATCTTGCCTGGGGGGTTACGTACACCTTCATGGACAGTACGGATTCCTGGATTGAAAAATGCAAAGACGGAAAGTATCTGCGTGAACCGGACCAGTGGATACCCTTTGACACAAGAAAAGAGATCATTAAAAGAAAGAAAAAAGATGACGTCACCGTTACATTTTACGGAAACCGGCACGGTGTCCTTGAGGGGAATCCGAATCAGGAAGGGTATTACATTGCCACGACCTGGGCATCTGCTTTTTCAGGCGCTGTCACGCTGGACAACAGTATTAAAATGTTCGAGGCAAAAACGGTCAGCGAGGGGATGGATCTCCTGGGCCGGATAGAGACATCCTGGAACTGGGTTCTTGCCGACAGGGAAGGGAATATCGGTTACCAGATGTCCGGTCTGATGCCGAAACGGCGGCAAGGCGTCAGCGGGTTTGTGCCGCTGGCCGGATGGGAGGAAAGAAATGACTGGCAGGGTTTTGAAAAACTCGAAGGTCTGCCGCGATGCCATAACCCCGAATGCGGATATTTTGTCACGTCCAACCAGGACCTGAACGAATACGGTACGGTGGATCCGATCAATATGGGCATGGGGTCCTATCGTTCCGATCGGATTGGAAAACTTCTGGCGGAAAACAATAAGATCACCCGGGAATACATGTACCGGTTGCATTATGACGTCTATTCAACACAGGCGGAACTATTTATGAAGATTCTCGCCCCCCTGCTCCCGGATACCAGCGAGGCAGCCATGCTTAAGAACTGGAATTTTGAATATTCTGCGGATTCAAAAGGGGCATATTTATTTGACCGGTTTTACCGGGAACTTTACCGGGAGGTTTTCGGCAGATATGGTCTGGGCATTGATGCCCTTGACCATATCGATAAGCATACCGGCATGTTCAACGATTTTTACCTCAGTTTTGACCGGATACTTCTCTCTGATCATTCGGCGTGGTTCGGCGGCAGGACGAGAAAGGATATTTATCGACAGGCGGCTGAAAATGCGCTGAAATCTCCGGCTCGAAAATGGGGTGATACCCGGAAAGTTATTTTAAAAAATATCGTATTTGACGGAAAACTTCCCAAATTTCTCGGGTTTGACCGCGGACCCATCACTCTCATCGGAAGCCTCGCCACACCGCACCAGGGCCAGATTTTCGAAAGCGGCGGCCGGCAAACCACCTTCTCTCCATCCTTTAGAATGGTTGTCGATCTGGGAACGGATGAAATTTACACCAATATGGCCGGGGGACCGTCTGATCGCAGGTTTTCCAAATGGTATTGCTCGGATCTGGAAAACTGGATATCGGGTAAGTATAAAAAAATAGATCTCAGTTCCGATCAGGTAAAACTTCCGTTCAAATAAATGGGTGTAAATCAGGAGTGTTGGAGTACCGGCGCTTTTGGGGTGTTGGGACCAAAAAACGAGAAAAAACCTATTTGTATTCTTCGATCCTTGTTACCCGTGATTTACCCCCGTAACCAATTTGAATCGTCCTTTTGGGATCAAGGAGACCTCCTTCTATCGCTCGTCGGAATGGAGTTCCATGGGTGAACTTATGCCCCAATTCATGATCACTCATATCGGTATGAGCATCCAGGTGCACCATGCCCACTGGCCGTTCAGCAGCAACAGCGCGTAAAATCGGGAAACTAATAGAATGATCGCCGCCCACGCTCAAGGGCATGGCACCGGCTGCACAAATCTTGCGATATCTACACCCGATGGGTCGTTTACCAACGGCCTTCGCAACAAAGTTGCAACGTCGGCATAGCGAAGAGGAGCCCCTATCTTGTTTCGAGTCATTTTCATGTTGAACCGGATCACTTGATCTGTATTTTATGCTTTTTAATGCGCTTCCACACGGTGATCCGGCTGACGCCTAAAATTTTTGCCGCTCTGGTCTGATTCCCGTCAGCCTGTTGAAGCGCATTTATAAGCTTTTCCCTTTCAGATAGTCCAACCCGGACCATGCCATTGGATCGCTCATTTTTTATCGGCCCGGTATCCGCAGGGTCATAGGTGGTGATCTTTTCAGGCAGATGTTCCGACCCAATGCTTTTCCCCCTTGCCAGGACAAAGGCATACTCAACACTGTTTTTCAGCTCCCTGATATTGCCAGGCCAGGGATATGCCACCATTGACCGCATGGCTTCCGGTGTAAATCCCAAAATATTTTTCCCTGTTTTTTCTGCATGAAGGCTTATAAAATGTTGAATAATCAGGGTGATATCATCTTTTCGCTGACGAAGCGGCGGGCAGGTTAAAGGGAAAACATTGATTCTGAAAAAAAGATCTTCCCGGAACAACCCTTCTCCTATCATTTTTTCAAGATCCTTATTTGTTGCCGTAATAATCCTTGCATCAATGGAAATTGATTTGTTTGTGCCGACGCGCTGAATCATTTTTTCTTCCAGAACTCTGAGCAGCTTAACCTGAACCGACAAGGGAATATCCCCGATTTCATCGAGAAAAATGGTTCCTTTATGGGCGGCTTCAAACCTTCCTACCCTGTCATTCTCTGCACCGGTATAGGCACCCTTTACATGACCGAACAATTCACTTTCAAGAATATTTTCACTTAATGCGGCGCAATTAACTTTAATAAAGGGTTTGGATGCCCTGTTACCGGTTTCATGAAGTGCTTTGGCAACCATTTCCTTTCCGGTGCCGCTCTCTCCTAAAATCATTACCGGCGTATCCAGAGAAGCTACACTCTCAATATGCTCGTAAAGGATCTGCATCACCGGCGTTCTGCCGATAATGCCGTGAAAGCCGTCAGCAATATGATACATCCGTTTGATAGATGCCAACTCATTTTTATAATTAATATTTTCGGATATATCTTTCAGGGTTTCAACCGCACCGATAATCTCGTTTTTTTCATTAAAAAGCACGGTTGCATTTTTTACAATGGGTATGGTCCTGTTATGACTGTTGGTAATCAAACATTTTTTTTCCCTGATAATTCCCTCGGAAAAAAGTCCGCACCAATTTTTTCCTTTTCCTTTTCCTTTCTGGATAAGTTTACATCCGGTGCAATTCAAAATCCGACAGGATTGGCCTTTCAGTTCTTCTTCTGTGTATCCCGTGATCAATTGGGCCGTCTGATTGGCTGCAATAAAATACCCCTTGTCATCGACAATGATGATGCCGTCTGGCACAGAATCAATGATATGCCGCCATTGTTTTTCAATATCCATTTTGTCCCCGCAATGTTAACGTTGTTAATTAACAAGTTAATACATCATTAACACTGTTGCAATAAAACAATTTGGTAACAATCGTCCAAAAAAATATTCGGAGATAATATCATTTAAATTTAATTGGTTACCACAATAATGGGTAAATATTATTATAATGGCACATTCATTGCTATGTATGTAGATCTGAATCAATAAATCGATGAATGGTAATATTCGTTAACATAGCAATGCAAACTTTAAGGAGAATAAATGAAAACAGACAAAATAAAAATCCTGATTCTAACCTTGCTGGCAGGCCTGCTGCTGTTGACGGGATGTGCCGGAACCAAAACAATGAAAGCAAGCCAGGTACAGGCGGAAGATACGTCATGGATGTTTCAGGATATCGTGGACGTCAAGTTTGTAAAAGCACACATGACTGTCCCCATGCCTGAAAATGTGATGATTGTTGATGCAAGGCCTTACAAGGTCAAATACACAAAAGGCCATATCCCCGGGGCGGTCAGCATTCCGTTTTCAGAATTTGACCACAAGATAAATCTTTTACCCAAAGATAAAAATTCATTGCTGATTTATTATTGCGGCGGACTTAAATGCAAGCTCAGCCATAAATCCGCCAGAAAAGCTGAAAAGCTGGGATATAAAAATATTAGCGTATTTGCCAAAGGATATCCCGAATGGGTCGGTCAGAAAGAAAATTATGCCTCTGTAAGTGTCGAGCATGTGGCAAAACAGATCGCCAAAAACAACACCATGATTATTGACGCAAGACCACAGAAAACCAAATTTGACAAGGGACATATCCCCACGGCCATTAATATCCCCTTTTCTCAGTTTGATACCCTTAAAGGGAAACTGCCAAGAGATCTTAACACCCCGATTATTTTCTATTGCGGGGGTCTCAAATGCAGATTAAGCCATAAATCAGCCGCAAAAGCACGTGAAATGGGATACACCAATGTCACAGTGTTTGCCAAAGGATATCCTGAATGGAAAAAGACGTATGGGAAATCCGGAGAGACCTTGCAGGTGCAGTCCGGTGAAGTTGAAGGCACCATTGATCTTGAACGATTTAAATCCATAATCGCAAATAACCCTGAGTCCATCATGCTCATCGACGTAAGAGATGCAGATGAATTTGCAAAAGGGTCCTTTAAAACAGCCGTTAATATTTCGGTCGAAAAACTTGAACCCAGAATCAAAGATTTTCCCGAGGACAAGCCCATCGTTTTCGTATGTCCCACCGGCGCAAGGAGCGGAGAGGCTTATTACATGACAAAAGATGTAAGAGCATCTTTAAAAGATGTTTTTTATGTGGAAGCTGAAATTGATTTTAAAGGCGACGGGAAATTTGAGATTAAAAAGCTTAAATAAAAATTTTTACTAAAAAATGGAATCCGTAAAAAGTATTCCGGACGGTTAAGTAAAAAGCTTCATATGCAAGGTATACATGTATTATAGCGAGTCTCCGGACGAGCGCTATACCGCAGTAGGTGGAGATTTTTTGCAATACCGTCAAAAAGGAAATTCATAAAGGAGAGATGACATGTTTAAAAAAAGTATTATTACCATCATGGTATTTATGTTTGCAAGTGTATCCTTTTCAGCGGCGTTTGCTTCGGAAGGACCGGACGGCAACAAAAGAAAAGGCAAATACACATATCGAAAAGTATTTAAAGCCTGTGCGGCAAGTGGCGAGGTCGAATCCGCCACCCCTAAAATAAGCCCTGCAGATAAAACAATGGCGCAGTGGGAAGAAATTTTTCAAAACAAAAATTTTGACGAATTCGGTTGCAGGGATAACTGGACAGGGCTATCTGATAACGATATTCTTGACATTTATTCATACTTCTATCATCATGCATCAGATTCACCCACACCTGCAAAATGCCAATAAATAATAAAAAAAAGGGAGGCGAATTTTTAACCGCTCTTTCTTACGTTTTAATAAACCTATGGAAATGGCTATGAAACCAAGGCATTTTTTAAAGTGCTGTATTGCTGTGATTGCTGTGACAGCTTTTTTTTGCTCCGTTCAGGCTGTCTTTGCATCGACTCCCAATAACGGCGAAGAAGCTCTGGGGCGAAAACTTGCCAAACAGGCAGTGAAAGGCAGTAAACGGTGGAGTACGATAAACCATGCAAAAGCTGATGCTTTAAACAGTGACTTCACCACAGGAGAAGAAATCACCAAAGCTTGTCTTTCCTGCCACTCGGAAGCTGCGACCCAGTTCCACAAATCCATTCACTGGACCTGGCTGGCATCAGGAGACAAGAGCGATATTCGCTACGGCAAGGCGGGTTATTCGGTGAATAATTTTTGTATTTCAGGAAATGCCATGGAAGATAAAGGCTGCCTGAAATGCCATACCAGCTGGAATAGAAAAGGGGTGAAAGGCGAGGTAAATTGCCTGAAATGCCATAATTCATCGGGATTTAATTTTATCGAAGCCTTTTCAGATATTAAAGCGTTTTCAGAAGATGGCGATCCTGAAACCGATGAGATGGTGAAAGATATCCAGCAGGAAATCAAACAGGAAGTTACCAGGGTAACGTTTCCTACAAGAAAAAATTGCGGAGACTGTCATTTTAAAGGCGGTGGCGGCGATGGCGTAAAACACGGAGATCTTGACACCTCTTTAACAAAGCCGAACCGGATGCTCGATGTGCATATGGGCATCGACGGCAAGAATTTTTCCTGCACCAGGTGCCACACCACGGTTGATCACAACATCGCCGGCAGGATCTATACAAATCCTGCTGTTGCAACGCGAAAAAGCCTGATTGAAGATGATCTGGCACCGAAAATAACCTGTGTTTCCTGTCATAGTAGCGCACCCCATAAAAATGATTCAAAAATGAACGACCATACGGATGTTGTTTCCTGCCAGGCGTGTCATATTCCAACATTTGCAAGGGTGAATCCCACTATGATGTGGTGGGACTGGACCAAAGCCGGAAAGCTGAAGGACGGCAAACCCTATCATGAAGACGGCCCTTTTGGAAAACCGGTTTATAAATCCATCAAAGGGGAGTTTAGGTGGGAAAAGAATGTAATGCCTGAATATTTCTGGTTCAACGGTTCCCTGACCAGTACAACCGCCAATGAAGTAATTGATCCGGCGCAGATTGTAAAAGTCAGCCACCCGGTGGGGGATAAAACTGATCCCGAAGCCCGCATTTACCCCTTTAAAATTCACCGGGGGAAACAGCCCTATGATAAAATAAATAAAAAACTTTTAGCCCCCATGCTTTCCGGGAAAAACGGTTTCTGGACAACGTTTGATATGAATGATGCCATTGAACACGGTAATAAGACAATTGGTATTCCCTATTCAGGAGAATTCGATTACGTGGAAACGACCTATGCATTTCCCATCACCCACATGGTGGCACCTAAGGAAAATGCGCTGAATTGTACTCAGTGCCATACCAGGGAAAACTCCAGGCTTGCTAATATTACAGGGCTGTATATGCCCGGAAGAGATAAATCGGATCTGATTGATACCATCGGATGGATTTTGGTCATTGGTGCACTGGCCGGTGTTTTGATCCATGGAATAGGGCGGTTTTTTATTCGAAACGGCAGGGAGGGGTAGATGAAAGATAAAAAAATCATCAAAATTTATCTTTATACAAGGTATGAACGTTTCTGGCACTGGCTCCAGGCACTTATGATTATCTGTCTGATCACCACCGGCCTTGAAATTCATGGAACCTTCAACCTGCTTGGTTTTCAGACGGCAGTCAATATCCATAATTTTGTCGGCCTTTCCTGGCTGATCCTGTTTGCCTTTTTTGTCTTCTGGTTGTTTACAACAGGGGAATGGAAGCAGTATATTCCAACAACGAAAAAACTCTTTTCAGTTGTTCTCTACTATGCCTGGGGAATTTTTCAAGGCAACCCCCACCCGATTCAAAAATCGAAAGGGGCCAAGCACAACCCGTTGCAACGGCTGACCTATCTGGGCATTTCAGCCATGCTGCTGCCGGTGCAGATGATTACAGGCCTGTTATATTATCTGTATAATGACATGTCAGGAGTCCTGTCCCTGTCGATTTTAGCCGGTATACACACACTCATTGCATTTTTTCTTTTAAATTTTCTGGTCATTCACCTTTATATGACAACCACAGGTCACTCTCTTTTCAGCCATATTGCAGGAATGATTACAGGTTGGGAAGAGGTTTACGAAACAACCCAAATTGCAGACTGGGAAACCCAGGCGGTGAAAAAGAAATAAATTTTAAGTTTTCATGCCAAGACAAGATGTCGACAAAATACAATGATTTTACAGGAACTATTCCCGGATCATTTTTAGACGACTATCCAAAGTGCCGTTGAGGGAATACATTTTTAACGTTTTTTTATCTAAAACGAGGTAGATACAATCTTTCCTGCCGGAACGAAACCGTTTCCATTGGTTACAGAACTTGTTTCCTTCAAACCACCATTTGCCGGTGTCTTCAAATCGTTCTTTTGCTGAAACATCTTCCTGGAACAGGGAGAGTTTACCATTCGGGAAAAAAGACACGGTGAACGATTTTTCGCTTTTCTCGGCCAACCCGGGAGGTGTCATATATCCTGCGGTAATGGTGCCCTTTTCCAACAGTTTTTTAAAGATGTCGGCGGTGAGTCTTACCCCTCCTGCAGTTTCAATGGATGGGTTTTCGCCGATTTCTGTCTCGCCGGCCGCGTCCAGAATCAGCCACAGCAACCGTCCGAGTTGAATGGCCATAGGGTATGGCCCCGGTATATCCGTGTCCACTCGATGCACGATAACCAGATTCCGGGATGGCAGCACGATGAAAAAGTGGACGCCCAATCCGCTATGGCCGAAAATGCGCGGTTTTACGTGGATATTCGGATAGGGGCCGCCATTTTCACTGGTGCTCCACATATAGCCATAGCCCCGGTACGAGCCGATCACGGAGTGGGTGGCCGTGCTTTCTTCAACCCATTGTGAAGAAACGATTTGTTTGTCTTTCCAGCGGCCTTTCCGCAGATAGAGCAGGCCGAAGCGAGCGAGATCGCGGGTGGACATCCGAAAGCCATAATAACGGTGTCTTGATTCGGTGCCGGTATTATACCAGCAATCGTGTACATTGAAATCTTCCATCTGCAACGGGCCGGCAATACGCCGGCTGAACTCCTCGAAAATACTCGCTCCGGTTTCCTGCTCGAAAATTGTACCGACCGCATTGAAGTCCCAGTTATTGTAATAATAAAATGTGCCGGGCGCGTGGCTGTACCGTTTGGGCCGCATGGCCTTCATGCCGGGAGCTTCGCCCAATGCGGGGTGATAAATACCGGAACGGGCCTTGATGAGATCGGCAATCGTGGCTTGTTTTTCGATCCTGGTCAGAGAGGGCTTGTTATCATCGATTCCTAGTTCTGCCATTGTTTTCGACAGGTCAATGCGGCCTTTTGCGATGTGAATGCCCATAAGGGCGCCCATTAAAGGTTTTCGCATGGAGTGGAGCTGGTATTTTCGCGTAATTTCACCCCAGGCATCCACCACCATGCCGTTCTCGACGATCATAACGGCGGCCGAGCCAATCTCCTTTGAATACGCCCTGGCTGCGGCAAGCTTTTCCGACGACCACTCGAGAAGTTCCGGGCTCTTTGCCTTCTGCCAGATTTCGCCCGGGTAAATTACGGTTGGTTCTGCTGCCATGGCAGGAGAACTGAAAGCACAGGCAGCCCAAAAGCAGGCAGTTATCAAAAAGGTGAATCGTATCATGGGGAATTTATAAACTCATGTTCTGCTGTTTTTGACAGGATTAACCCCGGTACCATCTGCCGGAGCTACGGGCATGCAGGATTGGCATGATCGTTTTTTCTGCCTGCCGGAAAGCGGGCACACACGATCTCAATTTGCCCATCAGGCAACCTGTACTTTCGCCGGCCGCTTGACTCGTTTGTGTACGCCAGGCCTTGGGTGCGAAATAATGGAAAGGAAGTTCCCATCAGTGATATCCTGTGAATAAGTCTTTAAATTTATTAGCACAAGTATTAACCGAAGGCAAGGGCATCGCTACCGGACCGAATCTGAAGACGGATCAGGAGAGATGTACAACATTTGGGACCTGTGTACACCCTGCACAAACGTTATGTCCCCCAAGACCCTGCAGAAATATTTTTTGACATATACCCAAAACCTTTGTATAGAATCAGGTGGGCATTAAAATCGTTATTGTTCTACACTTTCTAACAAAGGGCGGTCAGACACGACGAATATAGAAAAGCCCATTTCTCAATAAACGCCGAGAGGTGGGGTTTTGTTGTTTATTGGCAAACATAAGGTAAGCTATCGCAACTTGGATCTATGTCTGAAGGACTACTGCACACAGCGGCTGATATTTTTTTGTAAAATTGAAAATTCCAGCACAAGCCGCATTTGATCGATCCGCCCTATCTGTATCTGGATGCGACAAGAAATAATTTGTATTCATCGAGTGATATTGGATATGCATGTGCAAATCGAAAAAATCGAGAAGCCGAGGTAAAAATCGTGTCGATTCAATGACTTACCGGCTAAAGCCGGTAGATTGTTTAAGGCGCAAACGCACATTAAGGCTGAAGCCATCTAAACTATTCGGATGAATCCGACTAAAGCCCTGTATCATCTGAGTTAATCTTTTCAGATTCATCCCAAATTTTAAAAATCCCAGGCTCATCGGATTGATTCTCAATGTACTTTTTCATCTGATCTTCGGTTACAGCGCCCACTGTGGAACCAAAATATCCACGTGCCCATAAATGGCGGCCCCAATATCTTTTTTGTAACTGAGGAAATTCTCGTTGCAAACGATATGAGCTTTTGCCTTTTAAATATTGTACGATCTTTGCTGGTGATAGATGTGCTGGAGCACTTACCAAAA
>CAYQNS010000113.1:0-13095 GCA_964418755.1 uncultured Desulfobacteraceae bacterium | reverse complement strand
CGGGCACGGACGGCCTGGTGCATATTTCCCAACTGGCCCCCAAGCGGGTCGCCAAAGTCACCGATGTGGTCAAGGAGGGGGATGTGATCAAGGTTAAGGTGCTTGAAATCGGAAGAGACGGCAAAATTCGCTTAAGCCGCAAGGCCGTTCTGGAAGAGGATAAATAATCTTTGATGACCACCGTGACAAAAAAAATGGTACTGGGCAACGGCATCCGGATACTGACCCACCAGATGCCCCATGTACATTCGGTTTCCATGGGCGTTTGGGTAAATGTCGGGGCGCGTGATGAAACTCCGGCTGAAAACGGGCTCAGCCATTTGATCGAGCACATGATTTTCAAGGGAACCACCAAGCGTTCCGCCTTTCAGATCGCCAAGGAATTCGATGCCATCGGAGGGCAAACCAACGCATTTACCTCCATGGAAAGCACGTGCTACCATGCCAAGGTCATGGATACCCATCTGGCAACCATGGCCGAGATACTCACCGATATTTTTTTGAACTCCCGGTTCAGCCAGGATGAGCTGGAAAAAGAGCGGCCGGTAATCTGCCAGGAAATCGGCATGGTTGAGGATTCTCCCGAAGAATACGTGCACGTGCTGTCAGGGGCCAATTACTGGGGTGAAAACCCCTTGGGGCAATCCATACTCGGTACCCGGGAAAATGTCCTGGAATTTAACGCCTCCACGGTTGCTGATTTTTTTCATCACCTGTACCAGCCCGATCGCATTGTCATTTCAGCGGCCGGCAATCTGGAACATGGCCGGTTTATGGACCTGGTGGGACCGGTTTTTGAATCCATCGGAAAGACAAACAACTTTCCCCATCGCCGGCCTTCGGAAGGCTGTTCCAACGTTGCCGTGTACAGCAGGGACATCGAACAGGCTCATATCTGTTGTAATGCCCGTGGTTTTCCCATAACCGATCCCCGCCGTTATGCCTTTTCCCTGTTGAGCACTATTTTAGGAGGCAACATGAGTTCCCGGCTGTTTCAGGAAATCCGGGAACAGCGAGGGCTTGCCTATTCTGTTTATTCCTTTATATCCTCCTATGAAGATACCGGCATATTCGGGGTCTATGCCGGTGTGGCACCTGAAAAGGTAACGGAAACCATCGATCTGATTACAAAGGAACTTTTAAGAATTAAAAAAGAGGCCGTAACCGGCAGCGAACTGCATGCTGCCAGTGAATTTACCAAGGGGAATTTGCTGCTGGCCTCTGAAAGTGTTGACAACCAGATGGTGCGGTTGGCCCAAAACGAAATCCATTTTGGCCGCTATGTACCCATAGAGGAAATTGTCAAAGGAATCGATACGGTAACCGAGGCGGATATTATTGAACTGGCCGACCTTATCTTCCAACCCGACCAGGCAGCACTGACCATTCTCGGACCGGTCTCCGGGGACAAGCCGTTTAAAATTTTTTAGCAACATAAATCCCAGCTTTTCAAATACATGGTTTGATTTTAATGGACAATTCAAATCCCGTCATCCGCTTTTTAAAATTACGGCCGGATGTCGATACAGATATCTCCATGCCGTGCTATATGACCCCGCTGGCAGCCGGCATGGATATCTGCGCCGCCATGGAAAATGAAACAACACTGGCTCCCGGTGCAATCCGTCTTATTCCCACCGGTTTTGCCATGGCCCTGCCACCAGGATTTGAAGCCCAGATCCGCCCCAGGAGCGGCCTGGCCGTAAAGCACGGCATCAGCCTGGTCAACTCCCCGGGCACAATTGACGCCGACTACCGGGGCGAAGTTAAAATCGCACTCATCAATCTGGGCAATGCCGCCTATACTGTCCGGCGCGGTGAAAGAATCGCCCAGATGATCATCCAGAGAGTATATCAGGCCAGACTCGAAATTGCAGACAAACTGGATGAAACCGACCGCAGCGACGGCGGGTTCGGCCATACAGGCAAATAACCGATTTGAGCTCGAGCGTATCCAATTGCCCAACCTCCTGCGACTCGTGTGTCTGTGTTCTGGCCAGCGGCAGCAAAGGTAATGCGGTTTATATTTCAGACGGCGACACAGCCGTTCTTGTGGATGCCGGCCTTTCCGGGATCGAAATCCAACGCCGCATGAAATCCAGGGGACTGGCCCCCGAAGACCTTACCGCCATCATTGTTTCCCATGAACATGCGGACCATATTCACGGCGTCGGAGTTCTTTCCAGGCGGTATCAGCTTCCCGTCTACATCAATAAAAAAACCCGGGAAGCTGCCGAGTCCAAACTCGGTACTGTCTTTGAATATCAAAATTTTGAATGCGGATGCACATTTTCCATCAACCAACTGGCCATCCATCCTTTTTCCATATCCCATGATGCGGCAGACCCGGCCGGCTTCACGTTCATGCAAAACGGGTCCAAAACCGCTATTGCAACGGACCTTGGGATCGCCACCGCCATGGTCAGGGAACATCTGAAAGGCTGTCGGTTGCTTGTCCTTGAAGCCAATCATGATTCTGAAATGCTTCTTGCCGGCCCCTATCCCTGGCATTTGAAACAGAGAATAAAGGGACGTACCGGCCACCTTTCCAACAGCGCTTCCCGGGACCTTCTGGCCGAGATCCGGCACAGCGGTCTGCAGCACGTGATTCTGGCCCACCTCAGCGACAAAAACAACACCTCCACAAAGGCCATGGACGAAGTTGCGCCCGCCCTTGTCACCTGCGGCGCCGAAATAGTGGTTGCCACGCAGGAAACCGCCACACCAGTGTTTCATCTCAAAACAGATACCGATCCCGCTTCGAGTGATTAATATCCAGTGTCATATGACTGCAAACCCGATCACGGCATTGATTTTTAATAAAATGACTTCTGTTAACACAGCATGATCGTATATTAAAATTCATGGGTAAGAAAAAAATTTGACCAAGCCCTGTTTTCTCTGTGGAACATCTTGAGAGCGATCACGATAAATGATGGCCGCCTGATCACGATAATTTGTGGACCTGTGCTATGACATACAACGATTTTTTACTTTCTGGGGTATGCATTTCACTCCAATAGTTACTATATGTTGTGGTTTTGATCTTCGTCGATAGGATCAAGATTAAGGTTTGCCGCTCCTTCAAGAAATGGCAACGCCGGCCCCTTTAGCATTCTGAGGGGGGCTGGTTCTACCATCATAGCTTGGTACTAACCGATAGAACAATTTGCCCCGTGATTTTGAGGTGCGACGATTGAAACGAAATGTAAACTCATCCAAGTAATACGACAAATGCGATGGACGCACAGCGCCTTGATAAGTTCCCAAAAGCCAGCGTTTCATCAGTGCAGCAATCAAATGTGCCAGTTTCAGATCTTTGGATTGTATCACAATATGTCGGAAATTATTCTCATTAAGCCCATTATATCCCAACCAGTCGTCAGTACGGATTGTGCTGCCCTGCAACACAAATCCTTCAATAAATGGCGTCAGGCTGGCGCTGGAAGCGTCCTCCAAGTGCCGCAAATGAATACGCCCAATGCCGTTTTCTCCTTTATCTTCCACTGCAATACCAACGAGTGCTTTTCCTTCAGCGCCACGGCCGCGTTTGCCTGGCTTCTTTCCACCGACATAAGTCTCGTCGGCTTCGACCAAACCACTCAACTTGTCTCGACCGGGCCTCACAATCGCACGACGAAGTTTTTGCAGCCACTGCCAAGCAGTATGATAACATTTATTTGTATTTACCACATTTTGATAGGAGTCGTTCTTGGTAGCGTTCAATTACTTTAACGCTGTACCAATTAGTTAATATAAATTCCACAATAGTTTTGTAGAACTGTACCATTGAAGATGAAATGAATCAAATTCAATAAATGGAACTAAAAGCCGTTTTTATTTAATTGGTATGATTTCTATATTAACGAACAACTGAATAATTTCACACTATTTTGCGATATCTTAGAAGTTGACATATAACCTTATTAACTATAATCCTGAATTAAGCCTGTTCAATAATTAAGATTCAGCGTTCGATAAATTGTATTGGAACCCGAAACACCCCATAAAATGACCATTTTGTTCAATATTGAGAAAAAGAGTAAACATGTTGAAAACTAAAGGGTATTTCTAAATAACCCTCACTTTCATAGGGTAGAAAACGTTAAACTTTGGGGGTAACTTTTTAAAAAACATTGTGTTTCCAAGCAGTGCCTCCCCGGAAATGTACTATTTTGGGGGCAACTTCCTTTTTTCATGCTTGTAACTTAATGTATTTATTAACATTTAAAAGTGTTGAACAGGCTCGAATTAAAAAGAGAGCCTTTATTTCCCAAATGTAGCGATAGCAAAACAATAGTTCTGGGTAAAGAGCTTAATAATTATTGGACAAAGTAATATAGGAATAAATTGACCATGGCGTTATATAAGAAAAATGAGGCTGGCTTCGAGATTTGTTTTAAAAAGTCTTCTGATGATTCTAACAAGAGTGACTGGTATATATTGAATGAAGATGACGTTACCGATATTATACACAATGTCCGAAATGGCAACTGCTGTGCTATTATAGGTCCTCCAAGATCCCAGAAAAGTTATATCCTTGAGACTGTTAATGAGAAGTTAAAAAATGATATTGAAACTGTTTGCATATTGTTGGATTTTAAATGCATAGGCTATGAAATTGATGAGCGATTCTCTTATGAATTTGCAAAATTATTCAAAAGAGAATTAACAAAACATGCCAAAGTCGCCACATCATTATTGCCGGGTGACGTTATGGATAAGAATTCTCTCCATAGATTTATCTACGAAAACATAGAGTTACTTAATAAAAAATTAATACTATTAATAGACCATTTCGAGAAATTACGAACCAAGCCTATCGAATTACTCCTTGAAATTTTAAATGAAATTAAATCTGAGAACAACAAACAGCTTGTAATCGTAATTGCCAGTTCGTTTTCAGCAGATGAAAGTATTTCTTTTTTTCAAGCAGACCATGAGACTTTTATGGAAGATCTTTCTACGCAAGCAAGTGCAAAACTGATAGAAAGTATTTTTGAGCAAAGGGATAATAGGATCACCTCAGATATCCACCAATATATAATTGATAATACAGCGGGTGATCGACACCTGATTTCAGTACTTTGCAAATATTCGTCTGATTTAATTGATGAAAACGAGCTTCAGAAAATCGTTAATAGGCAGGAAGTTAAGAAAGCGATTTCATGGTTTATAAATGAAGAAGCCAATGACTATCAACCGCTTCAGAAATGTATAAGAACTATAGAGGCTGATACTATATCTTTGTTATTAATCCTACAAATTTTAAAACAAGGTAAAATAACGAAGAATAGAGTACATAAAGAATGGCAGCCAAAGATTAATAAATTACTAATAATAGGAGCCATTAGACGTAAAGTTGTAGAAGATAAAGATGTATTAGAATACATTGTTCGGAATAAAATCTATGAAGAATGTTTTAGAAAGCAGTTTCAGCCTGAAAAGATTGTCAATATCCTTACAACAGCAGGGCAGTGGAGGAAAGCTGTTACATATTTAGAAAATGAAATTTTAGATGGCTCTAAAGATAGCTCTAATTATCAATGGATTTATTTAGGAACAGTTGTGCATTCAATATATGCTGCTTCGAGTAAACAAGAGGTATATGCATCAATAGCCAAGGCACTTAAACTCATTTTTAGCATTAATAAGTTCAGTATTTATATCGAAAATCCAGAAAGGACCAAGTTGGTATTGGTCGAATATAATGGTTCTAATCAAGACGCCCCAAAAGAATTTTTTTTAGATGGCGATAAATATCATACAGTAACAAGTGCGTATAAAAAAAAAGACTCTATTTTAACTCGATTCCCCTCAGATGAAAAGGTTCTTATTATTCCACTTAAAAAGGAGAGAAATGAGAGATTAGGGATAATTGCCATAAGTGGTTTTAAGGTTTTTCCAGATAATACAGAATGTTTGAGACTTAATGCTTTTCTCAATCGAGTATCTAGGGCTATAGGGAGAATTATCGACCGAGAGCTCCAATTAAACCAATTAAAATCTCTCCATAATTTGGGGATAGATTTTAATAGGGGGAACTTATCCCCAAAAGAAATTTCATTGCAAACCATTCAAAATATTATTGAAGTGAGCGAGGTCAAAGCAGCAGACATTCTTCTGTTAAAAGATGCTCAGGATCCCCAATTATGCCTTAAACAAGAGCCTTTGGAGCATATCCCATTTGGTTACAAGCCTGTTTCTGGTGATACCGTTAAACCAAGTCCTAATGGTTTTACTTATGAAGTTTTGGCAAATAGAAAGTACAAATATATAAGCAAACGTAAAGAGGGTCTTAGTATAAATAAAGCTCTTGAAGAGCAAGGTATAGAAGCCAGCCACTATTTACCAATGATTAGCCGTGATTCAATTATCGGTGTTATGTGCCTATACTATGATGAGGAACAAGCATTCTCAGAAAGAGCGATTGAAATATTATCCCTTTTTGCAAATCAGGCTGCCTCAGCTATTTATAACACGCGCCTTATGAAAAAATATAAGATACTTCAAGAAATAAGTGCTGATATTGCATCAAATTTCAATCTTGAGGCAATTTTGAATAATATAACTGAACATATCGTTGACCTATTAGATGCTGACCGAAGCCTCATTCTCTTGGTTGACATGCAAAAGCGTATATTTATTAAAGGAACCGGTCATAATTACACGCAATCGCATATAGATAATTATTCTTTTCAGCAAATAAAGGATGGTATTAGCGGCTGGGTCTTAACAAGTGGTGAAGGTGTTAACATAGCAGATGCTCAAAGTGATTGGAGACAGGGAGTCACCCCACAGAAAGAGGCCGAAAGGCATCGTACTGGACCTATAATAGTCGTCCCACTCACAGTCAAAAATAAAATCATAGGAACCCTCACAGCTGTTAACAAAGTTGGTTCCCCCGTATTCACCGATGAAGATTATGATTTAGCATATATGTTAGCCAATCAATCTGCCATCGCTATTGAAAATGCACGCGAGATTAATGAAATTGAGCAAATTATTGAAAGGGAAAAAATTGCTGTTTCAATAGCAGCTCACGAGATTTGTTCTCCTCTTGAGATCATATCATCAGGACTTGAACTTCTATCTAGAATAACTTCACCCCGGAAAGAGGCAGAATGTCAAGTAAGAGATATCTATAATAATCTTAATGAGACTATAGACCAAATCTCCTTTGTGGGAAAGCAGGGGACATTTAGTGATCCGAATTGGGAGCCTTGTATAGAACTATTAGAAGTTTTTTCTATGGTTGTTGTGGTGGTTAACATGCTTCGTCCCTATGCAAAGAATAAAGGCAACAAGTCGATTACTTATGACGAAAAGATAAAAGATATTGGCATTAAATCCTTTGATCGAGAGGCGACTAAACAAGTTCTTTATAACGTAATTATGAATGCTGTTAAATATTCTGAACGAAACAGTTTGATTCATATCTATAGAGGTCATGTTCCGCCTAAATGTTCCGATTCTATTGAAATAAGCAGTGTTGGAATTGGTATTGATAAAGAGGATGAAAAAAATATCTTCGACTTGGGATATAGAGGAGAAAGTTCCAGATGGCGAGCTCCTGGACAAGGTAAAGGGTTATATATTGCAAAAAGAATAATGGAAGCGCAAAAAGGGGATATAGTACTTATTAATAATGATGACCCTACAATTTTTCGGTTATATTTTGAATAAAATATCATACATTTTGGAGTTTACTATGAGCAAGAAACTGCACATATTTTACATGGAAGACGAGGAAAGTGTTTTAAATTATTGGTCCCAAATATTGTCGCTTGAGAATTATCGTGTTACAAAAGCATCTGATGCTCAAGATGCAATGAATGAAATTAAAAGGTTTATTGAGAAGCGTGAAGTGGTAGATTACTTCTTGCTGGATATCATGATTATTCCATGGAAGCCATTTTCAAAAGAAGAGACTTTATATGGTTATCTAACTGGATTTAAGATCGCGAATTATATACTAAGTAATTACAAAGAGATTAATGATAACTTTAAAATCATATTCTTTACCGTAATTATGGGCGTTAAAGGAGAAAGAATTAAAGAGGAAGTCGAAAAGTATTTAAAAGAAAACGAGGATATTTGTTCGCTTATAACAAAACCAACCAAATTTAAAGACTTAAGGAAATTGTTATCATGAACTCACCAAATCTAATAACAAATGAATCATTTAACCCAAAACATTCGAGAGGAATTACTCTTTTTCTTTATTCAGTTGGTCTTATAGTATTGGTGTGTTGCTTATTTTATCTCTTAAACAGAGTATATGTCATTGAAAAAAAAATGGTCCCTTTATCCGATATAGCAAGAATGGATTGTTCTAAAATCTCAGGAGATGACTTGAAAAAAATAGATTTGCTGGAAAACAAATTTGCTTCATCCATTAATGAATCTCAAAAATTTTCATCTGTTGTTATCGCAGTAATGGGATTATTATTTTCAATTGCTACTGCACTCCTTATTCCTGTTGCAGCTTATTTCTATAGTAAAAGTTCTCACCTCTACAGTCAGAGCACTAAAGTCTATCAACAGAGTTCTGATACATTGAAAGAAGTAGAAGAAATACAAAATAAAATAGACTCTCAGATGGAAATCAACGCAACAATTCAAAAAGAACTTTCTCGGGCAAATACCTTTCAATATGTCAATATTGAGAAATCCTTGGAGAATATCATTTCGGATGAACTAAGAAATTCATTGTCTTTATTCTTAACAACGATTCAACATGCTGATAGTTACCGGTGGAGTGTGGTTAATAGCTTTTCGATGGATAGAAATTTGCGGCATCGGGCACTACAAAATATCATAGCTCATCAAGATGTTATTTTTACCGCTAAAGATTATATTATAAGCTTGCTAAACCATTTTCAAGGCCCGGAATTTGAAGATGACCGAAATATTATATTATTAGGACTTGGAATCAAATGATCTTGGAAGTAATTTAATTGTAAATTACCTCCTTAAACATACTTTTTAACATATTTACATTTAAATCGGTTAAAGACTCTACAATTAAATCAGCTCTTGATAAATCCTGGTTGCCTGAATTTTTATTCTGAAAGCCTACGCATTTCATATTCCCGCTAACAGCGGCTTTTGAACCGTTTTCAGTGTCTTCGATAACGACGCAGTGATTGGGAGACACCGCTAATTTATTTGCTGCTTCAATAAATATATCAGGCTCAGGTTTCCCTTTTTTTACCATGTCGCCGCTGATTTTTATAATGAAGTAATCAATAATATTTAGTTTTGATGTAATTAATTCGATATGTTCTATTGTTGAAGATGAAGCGAGGCCTATTTTGATATCATTTAGCTTGCAACTCTTTGAGCAGGGGAATAACCCCTGGAATAGGTTCAAGATCATTATTTTGAAAATATTCTCGTTCAGCATCTTTTTGAAGCTTTAACAACCAAGCCAAGGATTGAGTTAAGTTATTTTTTTCCTTAATTATTTCCCAAATTTTCGAATCGCTTAAACTCATATATTTTGTAAATTCTTCAAAGGAAGCCTTTATCTCAATCCGCTTAAAAAGCTCTTGATATATTTCATAATATATCGGTTCGCTATCGATCAATACTCCATCCATATCCCAAATTACAGCTTTCATTATTATCATTCTCTTTAAATGTAAAAAAATATTTGTTGGAAAAATCTCATTATAAGGCTTCGCTTAATAAGGACTAAATGGATTCGACAACAATCTTAAAGCTTAAAATCATTTAATACTTTTTCCAAAACATCACATAATTCCTCAGCCTGTTCCATGGTAATAATCAATGAAGGTCGAATTTTTATAACATTTCCATAACCATATTGGGATGTTCTTAGAATCATACCATAATGCATGCCCCTATCTGCTATTTTATTTGTCAGTTCAACATTCTTGCCTCCCTCGGAATCGATAATTTCAATGCCGAGCATTAAACCGACACCCCGTACATCACCAATATAGGAATGGTTTTCTTGCATTTTGGTAAGCCTTTCGGTAATATACTTTCCAACTTCCTTGACATGGTCTAAAAATCCCGGGGTTCTTAAAATATCAATTGTTTTATTTACAGCGGTAGCGGCCAATACATTATTCCCAAATGTAAAAGTATGATCGTGTGAAGCAAATTGTTTAATTTTGCCGTCAACTACAATTGCCGCCATTGGAAATCCTATACCGCTCATTCCTTTTGCCAGCGTCATAATATCCGGTTTTACTCCAAAATAATCAGCAGCGAACCATTCGCCGATCCTTCCGAATCCTGTTTGCACTTCATCAAAAATAAGATAAATTCCATGTTCCTCGCATAATTTTTTTAATGCTTTAAAATAGCCTTTAGGTGGAACGATATTACCACCATTACCGGAAATTGGCTCAATAATGAAACAAGCGATTCGACCGCAACTCCCATATTCAAGGATATCATTAATCGCTTCCACGCAAAGTAAATTACATGTTTCCGGTTTTTGATTGTAGAAACAACGGTAACAGTAAGCATCCGGGACATTTAAAATATCCGCGTTAACAGTAGGAAATTCTTTTTTTCGAAAAGCATTCCCTGAAACATTCATCATCATCATAGTCTGCCCCAGATGACTTCGAAACGTGCTGATAACACCATTATTGCCGGTATTATATTGTGAGATCTTAATGGCCCCCTCATTTGCTTCAGACCCACCGGAAACCCTTAAATGGACTTTTGTTAAATTTTTCGGGGTAATATCTATTATGTTCTTTACAAGGTTAGAAATCGGCTTTGTTTGAAATGACGAAGAAACATGGATCAAATCACCAATTTGATTATTAACTGCGTTTAGGATTTCTTTGTGACTGTATCCCATACTCATGTTGAAAGTACCGGATGCGGTATCAATGTATTTCTTGCCGTCAATATCATAAAGATAAATACCTTCTCCTCTTTCCATCACAATATCGGTTATTTTATAAAAGACATGCGATCGAACATATTCTCTAAAATCAGAATCTTTTTTCATGATAACCTTATCTTATTTTTTAAATTATTGATAATTTTATAGACTTTTATTACGGTAATTAAACCTAAACGCACATTCTTTTAAATGCAAATAAAAAGTTGAATCACAAATACCATGGAATTTGACTAATTTACCTTTAGCAAAAGCCCAAAATGATTCTATACCGTTAATATGGCTTTTGCGGTTAGCAAATTGATCGGCTCCATGGTTGACTCGATAATGGTTTTTATATGGGTATAAGTTTATGATATTATTAAAGTAACGCTTTTATAATATCAATGGGCCCGCTCAAAACGGTCGAGTCAATTTAAACAAAATGGAGGGGCAAAACTATGGGAGATTTATTACAAAAAATAAAAACACTTTACCCTGAAAAAGCTGTAGAAGTCCATGATAAATTGGTTCGGATTATTGACGATTTTAAATCAAAGAGAACACAGACTGAAGTGAAACCCCTGTTTACGGAGCAGGACGTAATACTAGTTTGCTATGCCGATCATGTGTCGGAGCCGGCTATCAAAACTTTTAAAACCATGCATAAATTTTTACAGGAATTTGCAAAAGGTATTATTAATAAGGTACATTTTTTACCTTTTTTTCCTTACACTTCCGATGATGGATTTTCAGTGGTTGATTATTATGCGGTCAATGAACCATTCGGTTCCTGGGAAGATCTAAGGTCGATAAGCAAAGATTTCAGCATAATGGCTGATTGTGTAGCTAATCATGTTTCTGTTAAAAGCGAATGGTTCAAGAAGTTTTTAGAAGGCGACGCAAAATACAAAAATTTTTTTATCGCTTTTGATAAAGAAGTTGACACTTCCACCGTATTCAGGCCTCGTACCAGCCCATTATTTACAACGTTTGAAACTAATGAAGGGAAAAAATTCGTTTGGACTACATTTTCAGACGACCAGGTTGATATAAATTATTCTAATCCGGATGTATTTCTCGATATGGTAAAAGTTCTTTTGTTTTATATTGAAAACGGAATCGATGCAATTCGTCTGGATGCCATTGCTTATGCCTGGAAAAAGCTCGGCACAACCTGCTTTGATTTACCTGAATTACATACCCTTGTTCAATTGATTCATGATGTATTCAAAGAAGCGGATCCGAACGTTTGGTTGATTACGGAAACGGTTTTGCCGCATAAAGAAAATACTTCTTACTTTGGCGATGGAAATAATGAAGCAAATCTCATTTATAATTTCGTGCTCGAAACTCTATTACTTCACACTTTTTTACAGCAAGATTCAAGCAAGGCCACAGAGTGGTTAAGCTCGATCGGAGAAACAGGCAATGAAACAGCTCTTCTCAATTTATCCATTTCTCATGACGGCATTCATACCGGCCCGGCCCGTGACGTTCTAAATAATGAAGAATTGCAGACAATTGCCGATGAATGCGTCACCAAGGGCGGAAAAGTTCTTTATCGTACCAGCGAAGACGGAGGCAAAGAGCCTTATGAGTTTAATATAACCTTCCCAAGCGCGATTGGTTCAATAGAGGGTTTTTTAGCCAGCCAGTCAATCCAATTAGCCATTCAGGGCGTACCTTTGATTTATTTTAACAATTTTATAGGTGCGAAAAATTGGAGTGAAGGTGTTGAAAAACTTGGCTATAGCCGAGCAATTAATAGACAAAAATTTAACTATGATAGCCTAGTGGCAGAGTTAAACGATTCTAACTCCAATAAATATAAAGTTTACACCGGTTATACTAAAATGATCAAAGCAAGAATCAATGAACCGCTTTTTTCCCCGTTGGCCGGTCAAAAGATATTAAATCTTAGCCCTTCCGTCGTGGCGATACTTCGCCGTAATGATTCCGGCAGTCTGCTTGCCATAACAAATGTAACCGAGAAGGAAGTGAGCTTGAATGTCGATTTAATAAAAGATGAACTAAAAAAAGACCAGGTGAAGGATGTTTTGTTGGATCATGAGATTAACCTCGAAAATGGATTGATTCTTAGTGCATATGAGGTGAAATGGTTAAAATAAAACCTATAGTCCATAGCACATGGATTGATACCATCACAGCAGTTCCCGCTTATGGTTAAAGTGCCCTAAAATAGCGATGTGAGGATTTGC
>CAYQNS010000112.1:0-13312 GCA_964418755.1 uncultured Desulfobacteraceae bacterium | reverse complement strand
ATAATGTCTTTCATCTAAATCTGCTCGTCACAATCGCATTAGCTCTACGTGCCTATGGTGACTTAATAACTTTTTTAATTCCATAAGGGATTTTGTTCCCAATTGGAAGGAAATCCCATTAAGGCGTTGTTTATTTTTGAATATTCTTTAAAAAGTTGAGATAAGCGTACATGCCATTCTGGATTTGTTGATATCGCTTTTAAAAATACTTGAATCATTATAGCCTGAGCATAAAAGCGACTATTATCTTTCATAACATCTTTATATTTTTTTGCCTTCATCGGCGTAATTGTAAATTTTCTATTCCAAACCCTTGAATGATGGGCACACAAATTTCTAAGATATGTCAGAGACAACAACCAAGACACCATAACTGTATTATTAAGTCCAAATTCTCTGCTAATCACTTTTTGTGTTTTCATTGGCCATAAATGCTCGTAGATTAAAGACCAAGAGCCAATAGATAATACTTCAGCGATCATCCAACTCGCTGGCAATTCTGGATCATTATAGTTTTCATAATAGTGCCTACATGATTCGTTGCGTTTCGCTTTATTTTCAAATCCGGTTTCCATTTTTATTCGGCTAAGCAATTGAGCATGGTTAAAATTTCTCTTGAAATGCCCTCTTTCACAATACCAGTGTGAACCATATGAAATACTCATCGTATTTGATATGGCTGCCCTTACTGCTACCTCTATTCTTTCAATAGCGTCCATTATCAAAAGGCGAAGTTTACGGTCAAAAATATAGACATTTAGAATATCATCGAAAGTTGCAACTGATTTGAAATCTGCTTCAGGGGGTCTATTTAGAAAGATGGAGAAGTACCTTGATAACCTGAAATAGCCAATGTAGCGGAGGTAGCGTTTTGCTCTTTCGGAATCTTCAATTAAGAGACCACGAGATTCGAGAAGCGTTATCAGCTGGTCAAGAGTGAGGGGAGCCTTATCAAATACACTACGGGATTTTTGCATAAAAAAAACCTGCCGATTTGCGCTTCCATGGATAGGCGTGGCAGGTGTTGTTGCTCACTAAAATATTAAATATTACCGCGCCTGTCAAGGATAATTTGAAAAAAAATCATTTTTTGCTTACACAATGCCATAATTTATAGGGCATATCAAACCATTTTCGGTCAATTCCCCGCCATGGATTTTTTTTTGTCCGATTGAAGCCTATGAAGCAAATCAATAAATGCCAAATCGGGTACAATTTGTTGTTCGTATGTTGTTCATTGAAAAACTAACCACTTGATATTGTTCAGATATAACTGTATTTGCTCGGGTTCGACTCCCGCCGCCTCCACCAGTTTTATATAATAAAATCAAATAATTAAATTTATAAATTCGTTCGGTAAACATTCGGTAAAATAGTGGGGGGGACCTGGTTAAAGGATCCCCCCATTTTTGTTTGCATGATTTTTATAATATTGAAATAAGGATGGTAAAAAAGACCAATTCATACCTCGCCATAAATATAAGACACACTCCTCGACTATATGAGGAATTTTACGAAATCATCACTGGTGTAAATTTATGCTGTCGACCGTGCTGGAAAATATGCGTCTGCTGTATGCCCTGGCCGGGCTGTGCCTCACCGCGGGCCTGGGGATCATGCTCTGGCGGGTGCGGGGAATACTGAACTGGAAACGGTCTTTGCGCCGGGAGCTTGCTATGCTCCATCGCGCAAAAGCCGCGGCAGAAGGTCCCCGTGAAGCGGCCCTTGCCCGGGTCATTGAGACCTGTGAAGCCATATGGCGCAACAGTTCTCCGGACCTGAATCAGATAAGGGAACTGCCCGATTACGTGCGCAACGTGGCCACCGCTTTTTTTCCGGATGAACCACGGCCCGAGCTCTGTCTGAGCATCGGCAGGCTCTTGTCTGCAGCCCAGTGCCTGACCGATCATATCGCACGCCTTTTGCAGCGGCCGGCATTCAGGCGCCTGGGCCACCTGAGAATCCGCCAGGTGCATCAGATGTTCACCTGGTATCAAAATCTCAATTCCAATCCCGTGTTTGCCTGGGCCATGGCCAGACGCCGCATGATAAACCGCGCCCTCCATCTTTTGCGGATTGTACTGCCCGATCCCCTGGCCTGGCTGGCCTACCTGTCCCGGCGATTGACCCTGATCATGGTTGGCCGGTGCCTGCTGCTGGATCTGTATCTTTTTACCGGGCAAACGGTGATTGACGCCTTTGACACCCAAAATGACATAGCAACACCGGTCAAGAACCAGGATGAGCATGCCGGGGAAACCGTGCTGGAAGCCTATGAAGCCCTGATCAAAGAAGAAAACGCCCTTGCCGATCCGGAACTGGCGGCCATCCGCAGCAACCTGGTGGGGCTGCCCGCCAGACTCTGGAACCCGCCGGACCGGGACGAATGGCAGACAGCCGTAAAAAAAGCTGCCGGGTTGATTGCCTCCTCTAATTTTCCAGACGCCACAGCGCCCTTGGAAGAAGCAACGTTTTATGTACTCCTGGATCGAGGCCGTGCATGGCTGAAAGCCATGGCTGAATGTCGCCGGATTGCGGTAGTTAAGCCTTTGTACAAGGTTTCTCTTAAACGACTCTTTCAAATCAAGGCCGCAACTGAGGGTGACATCATGCGCCTAACCGGTCATTTGGCCAAAGGGGCCTGGACTGCATGGCGCTGGGGCCGCTGGCCCACCAAAATGCTGCGATGGATCAAGCGCCGATCCCCGGCTGGAATGGCCGGCGAAATAGCCTTTGGCCTGGCGTGCAGGACAGTGACCAATTATCTTTTCAGATTCGGATTTGACCGGGCCTGCCGGGAACTGGAGATGGTCTACCGGATTTCGAGGGAAAAAACAGAAGTTTGAAGGGTGGAGACGGGGGGCAGAGGGTAGAGGGCAGAGACAAAAGAAAAGGTTGTGATTTGGATGCGAATCCATTATTAAAAAAACTCTTTCAGACGGGAACAGTACAAAGCATTAAAATCAAATCCATAAACTTAAGCCTGGGGTCATACCGGGGCTAACTCTTTAATCATCGTTTGTCATATTATTTTGCTATTCGGAAACGATGGTCTTCAATAATTTCTCTTGATATAGTTGCAGCTCATTAATATATTGTTGCTCGATTGGATGGCAGGCAATGTTCAGGCTGCAGAACACGGGAAAAGATATCACAAAAGGCAATAATGAAAAAAAAGGGAAGTCAGGAGAAAATTGAATATGACGCAAGCATATGACGGCCTCATCATCGGAGCAGGTATTTCAGGGGCGGCCATCGCCTATGAGCTTTCCAAAAAAGGATACAGGACCCTCAATGTGGACAGGCTCGCAGCGGCGGGACAGGGTTCTACCAGCAACACATGCGCCATTATAAGGACCCATTACTCCACATTGGAAGGGACCGCAATTGCCTATGACAGTTATTTTTCATGGAAGAATTGGGGAAACTACCTTGATTCGACAGATGAAAAAGGGCTGGCCAAGTTCTACCGGACCGGGCTGGTCAACTTCTATCACAAGGGGCACGACCCAAGCAACCACATCAATCTGCACGATGCACTGGGCATACCTTTCGAAATCTGGAACCCTGCAAAACTGCTCGAAAGAATGCCGCACTTTGTGGATGATTCGTTCTATCCTCCCAAAAGGCCGGAAGACCCGTTGTTCGATAAGCCGTCAGAGGAGAAAATTAGTGATATGGTCGTTTATTATCCCAACGACGGGTATATTAACGACCCGGTCCTTTCGGTCCACAATGTCCAGCGAGCCGCGGAAGCAAAGGGTGCAGCCTTCCTGTTCAATGAGGAGGTCGTCGAGATAAGAAAGAACGACCATCGCGTCATCGGGGTGACCCTGAAAAGTGGAAAAACCATCGATGCCGCTGTTGTGGTCAATGCGGCCGGACCCCACTCCGCTATCGTCAACCGCATGGCCGGTGTGGAGAAACAGATGAAGATCAGAACCCGGCCGTTGAGGCACGAAGTGCACTTTGTACCTTCGCCCGATGGGTTCAGTTATGAAAAGGACGGCATGGTGGTGGGGGATGCCGACCTTGGCGGGTACCATCGGCCCGAGACCGGCAACCAGATCCTGGTGGGGAGCGAGGATCCATTATGCGATGAAAGAGAGTGGATCGATGACCCGGATCATTTCAACCATGAGGTAACCCATTCGCAGTACCAGGCTCAGACATACCGCCTGGCCAAGCGGATACCCGGTCTTCGGATTCCGAACACTCCCAGGGGAATAGCCGATTTATATGATGTGACCGATGACTGGATTCCCATTTATGACCGCTCCAATCTGGACGGGTTTTATCTGGCCATCGGTACAAGCGGCAACCAGTACAAAAACGGGCCGGCCATCGGCCTTCTGCTGGCGGAAATCATCGATGCCTGTGAAAATGGCCACGATCATGACCATAATCCGGTGGAGGTGAAACTTTCCAATATCGAATTCAGGCTGGACACCGGCATTTTCTCACGCAATCGGGATGTCATCGAAGGCAGTACCTTTTCCGTACTTGGATAGCGTCAGCCGGCAGGTTGTTTTTTATATTTAAAGGCAAGGAGAGGAAAATTATAAAAAAAGGGCACATCGCCATTTCCAAAAATAGAGAGGCTATTGGAAAGTTAATAGTTGGGGAACGGTGGAGAAAGGGACTGAAAAACAGGTAGGAGCATCCGGGACGGGTATTGATATATTGATTGATTTGCATGGGCGTATCAATTTTGGTATTGGACAATTACCGGCATATCACAAGAGGGCGGGTAGAATGAAATTCAAAGCATCGATGATCATATTGACCCTTCTTTTTTTTTGTGTTTCGGCATGGGCCATGGGGCCTGAAGTGATTACCATCGGTGATTTTTCAGCGGGCCGGTTGAAGGGATGGCAGGTCAAAAAATTTAAAGACGAGTCCCTGTATCATTTAACTGAGGTGAGCGGCATGCAGGTCCTTCGGGCCCATAGCCACGCCAGTGCCTCGGGGTTATTCAAAAAAGTTCGGATCGATCTGGAAAAATATCCGTTTTTAAACTGGCGCTGGCGTATTGAAAACCGTCTGACCGGGCTAGATGAACAAAAAAAAACAGGGGATGATTATGGGGCCAGAATCTATGTCGTGGTATCCGGCGGGTTGAAATTCTGGAATACCCGGACCCTCAATTACGTCTGGGCAGATACCTCGCCTGCAGGACACGTCTGGCCCAATGCATTTGCCGGTAAAAATGCCATGATGCTGGCACTTCGATCGCGTAGAGACGCCGTGGCCACCTGGTATACGGAAAAAAGGAACATCTACCAGGATTTTAAACAAGTGTTTGGCAAATCGGTTCGCTATATCGATGCCATAGCCCTGATGACCGACACAGACAACAGCGGGGGGCTGGTGACGGCCTATTATGGCGATATTTATTTTTCAGCGCAATAGCGCTTCCCCAGGCCATGGTGCCCGGGGGCAAAGGGTCATCTAACTTTTTGCCTGGGGTCAGCGGTTGTCCCACCCGCCTTCCGATTGCAGCCGTTCAATAATTCCATCGGCAATTTTCCCAAGGGCCATTTTGTCGACCTTGGTGCTTCGGGTAATGGGAAATTCCTTGTCTGTTGGCCAGATTTCAACATGCAGGGGCCGCTTGTAGGAAGCAATTGAGCGGCAGTGTGCCATAACATGTTCAGGCTCTATTTGAGCCCCTTTCTCAGGGAGGACAAAGGCAAACACGGCCTCATCATAAAGAGCATGCTTTTTTCCGATCACCTCTGCGGTTTCAACGCCCTCAAGAACGGCAATATGATCTTCTACCTCTCCGGGGAAAATATTGTATCCTTTTTGTTTGATGACGAATTTTTGTCTTCCGGAGAGAAAGAGCGCCCGGTAGGACCCGATCTGTTTGAAGTAGCCGATATCGCCGGTATAGAGGATGCCCTCTTTCGAGATGGTTGCCGCCGTGGCTTCGGGCTGGTTGTAGTAGCCTGAAAAGACAATAGGCGGGTGATAGCAGATTTCACCGATCTGGCCGTCCTCAAGGGCCTCCCCGGCCTTTCCGCTGCCCTCCATGGGCTTTCGAATCGACACCTCGGCCAGTTCCGGGTAAGCCCGGCCCACCTGCCCGGCCATCTCCTCGATGGAGATGTCGTTCGGAGTGAAGGTGACAAATCCCGCACTTTCGGTCATTCCCAGGCCGGTTCCGAAACGGGGGGCCATCTTGGAGAGGCGTTTTAAAAATCCGACATCAACCGCCGATCCCCCGTAGGCCACAAATTTTAAACTGGAAAGATCGTAGCGGTCATGATCGGGGTGGTTCCAGAGCATCCGAAACTGGGTGGGGATCTGTCCCAGGGCCTCGATTTTGTGTTTTTCGATGGCCTCCAGGGTCAGCTTTACATCGAAAATTCTTAAAAGAACAGTTGTACCGCCCAGAAAAAGGGTGGTCATAAAGGTTTCCGTGACGCAGCCCACATGACTGGGGGGCAGATTTACCAGCACAACTCCCCGGTCATCGGCGGTTAGCCCCATGCCGCGTGAAAGGATCTGGTTCTGCACAATGATATTTTCATGGCACAACAGTGCCGGTTTCGGGCTGCCGGTGGTTCCTGTGGTGAAGATAATCAGGGCCGGGGTCTTTGTCTCGATCCGGCTATAAGCCTGTTTAAGCCTGCCAGTGAAGATATCTTTTATCTTGAGAAGTAGAAGGCTGCCTTTACGCATCAGGTCTGTGATGGCAACGGCACCTTTTATAATATCGCCCGGCTGGGGATCCGGTGTGAACTGAACCAAGTGTTTGACATAGGGGCACGCTTTCTTAACAGCGCTTCCCACAGTGCGAAAATCTCTGACCGGTGTGTTGCCAAGAAAGAAAAAGGCCTTGGGTTCGATCTTGCCGATATCGCGGACAACCTCGTGATCCTGGAGCCTGAGGTCCAGGGGGGCAATGATGGCACCGATTTTAAAACAGGCGTACATCAGCACCATGTGCTCAGGTATCAGCACCAGCTGGGTGGCCACGATGTCGCCTTTTTGAATGCCCATGTCCAGAAGTTTCAGGGCGAAAAAATCAATGAGGGTGGCGAATTTTTTATACGAAACTGTTTTACCGTCTTCATGCTGGATCATGGCCGCTTTTGTGGGCCGTTTGCCGGCCCACATTTCGATATAGGAATTTAGAAGCGGTAATCTGGCATCTGAGTTCATGGATCCCCCCTTGTTCTTTTAAGAATTTCAATTTACTGCCGGCCTGTCTGGATCAGGGCATACCCGTCTGAAATAACGTTGCGGTAGTCAGGGTTGACGACCTCGAAAAAAAGATTTTTTTCATTGTCTGATTCTTTTATCCCGGTAACCTGCACCCATATCCGGGTGCCCGGTATAACCATGCCGGTAAAGCGGCAACAGAGGCGCTTCAACCGGGCAGGGTTGCCATCTGCCTCTCTGTCTATAATTTCCCGCACAGCAAAGGCAAGGGTTGCGGTCCCCTGAAGGATGATGCCCGGGAGTCCCACCTCTTTTGCAAATTTTTTAGACGTGTGGATGGGAAAAACGATGTTTGTGCAGCCGTCATAAATAAACGGGCGCATGGGGTCGATATCCACAGATGCTTTCCAGTAAGTTTTGGGAAGATCCTGCCGAGGAGGGACCGGTGGCAGACTTTTTTCACCTGAACCGCCATCGGGACATGTGACGTCCCGCATCAACGCCCCTAAATATTCCGTAAATACAGGCAGGCCTTTTGTATCCATGGCATCATATTTAATGACCACACGGGTACCGGCTTTATGGGGTAAAATGGCGGCTATTTCACCCTTTATAGTCAGGGGCTCGCCGGGAATCACCATCCGATGAAATAAAAGGTCTTCGGAATAGTGGACCTGGGTGAGCAGGACCTCCATGGGAAAATCGGTATCTTCAATAAACTCCCAGATTTTTCCGGTGATTTCCCAGGTAACGGCAACGGCAATCATGGGGTTGACCAGGACACCGGTATGGCTGTAGTCATCAAAATAACAGGGGTTGGTGTCATTTACGGCGGCGGCATAATTCATGGCTGCCCGGGGTGTCACCATTGTCTGGTATTCTTTTAATGGTGTTCCGGCAAAGCGTGAACTGATTTTCATGGGACTCTCTTTCTGCGATGAAAATTTTGAAAAATCATTTTTCCATCGGGATTGTTTCAAGTGGCTGTATTCATTTTGTCGTCATTTATACAGACTAAAAACGATTTTTACAATGGCCGGTTTGCCCTTGTCGGCAGGGACGGCGGTATTTTTTTCAATTTCTTGACAGCTTTGGCGGGCAACAGTAAAAGATCACAGGGCCGTTGCAGGATGATTCCTTTTATTTCATCCCAAAGCGGTCGAAAATAAACTCAAATTTGAATCTGGAAAGGAAAGCAGGTGTGGCATGACTTGTATTGTACAAAAATATGGCGGCAGCAGTGTGGCGGATGTGGAAAGACTGCGAAAAATAGCCCGTCTTATAGCTGAAGTGAAGGGCAGACAGGTGGATGTGGCCGTTGTGGTGTCGGCCATGGGTAAATCCACCGACAACCTGCTGACCATGGCCCGTGAGCTGTCCCCAAAACCACCGCGCCGGGAGATGGATATGCTCCTTTCCACGGGGGAGCGGATCACCATGTCCCTTTTGTGTATGGCTCTTTCAGAAATGGGTATTGACGCCGTTTCTTTGACCGGGTCCCAGGCCGGCATTATCACCAATGACCGGCACAACGACGCCCAGGTGATCGAAGTGCGTCCGTTCCGGGTGGAAGATGAGATGGCCAGGGGCAAGGTGGTGATCATCGGCGGATTCCAGGGGGTCAGTTATAAACGCGACATCACCACCCTGGGGCGAGGAGGTTCTGATACCACGGCCGTGGCTCTGGCCGCGGCTCTGGATGCCGAGCGGTGCGAAATCTATTCGGATGTTGATGGGGTCTATTCGGCGGATCCTGCCGTGGTGGCAGCGGCCCGGCACCTGCCTGAGGTTTCCTATCCGGAGATGCAGGAGATGAGCACGGCCGGCGCCAAGGTGCTCAACGCCCAGGCCGTTCAGTTTGCCAAAGAGAAAAATATTGCCATATATGCCCGCAGCAGTTTTGAACCGGGGCGCGAGACCATCGTCCGAAAGCTTTCTTCCGGTGCCCTGAGCGGTGTGCAGGCCGTGGTCAGCGAAGCGCGCATCGAACGCATCCGGATGGATGGACCGGATGTCTTGCCGTGTTTCAGCCAGGCCCTGGCCTATCTTGAATCCGAACAGGTGGCGGTCAAGGAGGTCAATGTCACGGGCAGTGCCGATGACAGGGACCTTTCCAAAGCGTCTTTTGTTGTTTCTGCGGGTCATGTCTACGACTGGGATCGGATCAAGGCCGGGTTGCAGAAAAAAATTGATGGAAAGATCCTCTTTTTTGATACCGATCTTGCCGCCGTTTCCCTTATTGGCGAGGGGTTGAACCGCAACAACGAGACCCTTTTGGAAACCCTTGATCTTTTAAAGCAAAACCATATCCGTGTTTCTGGCGTCACCACTACATCGTTCAGGATCTCTTTGCTGGTGCCCCGGGAGCGGATTGCTGAAAGTGTCCGTCTCTGCCACGCCCGCTGGGTAGAAAGTGGCCGGGATAGGGTTTAAAGACGGCGCCGGGGAAAACCGGTGAGGGGGCATCTGGTGTCACATCTCGATTGGCCTCTGGTGTGGCCTCTGGTGTCACATCTCGATTAGAATATTAATTGACATGTTCGTTGCATATCCAAATCATATCACACGATTTGTGAAACTTACGATTACTGATCCCCAACGTATCAATTCCCGAATTTTTTGAGATAGACAATCCGTATTCCGAATCGAATGGGATGAACTCAATCCAGAGATTCACCCCTCTGCTTTAGCCATAGAAAATGGGAACCGGGATTTGTTAATTTCCCATACATCTTATTTTAAAGAGGACATCGATAATAAAATAACTGGAATCGCTATTTTAGCCAAATCGATTGATTCCTGTCTCGTCCTTCTTTATTTTAGCATACGGTTCTTGTACGTGGATACCACAAACGCATGGCCGAAAGCATTGGTGCGGTAAAACGATTATAAATCGGCATTCATCTGGAAAAACAGTTACCGGAACCGAATTATAGTCAAGAGTTGTGGGTAAAACTGAATTGTGCTATTCGCTCCGAACCGGTCAACATGGTTCCGCCAAGACAAGAGCCCGGTTAATGGCGGGCTATGTCCAAAAGGTGCGCAAGTATATTGGGGGTAGCAAAAGCATGTACAAATTTGCTATATTGTAAAGTGAAGTCGGCTTATGAAATAAAATTAATACATCTCACGGAAAATAAATACGTATTTAAAAAATGGAATTTAAATGACCAAAAAGAAAAAATATTATGCGGTAGCCGTCGGTAAAAAACCCGGTATTTATACGGAATGGTTTGGCGGCAGGGGTGCTGAGATTCAAATCAGGGGCTTCCAGGGTGCAAGATACAAGGGCTTTCCTGCCCGGGAAGAGGCTGAGGCTTTTCTAAAGGGAAGTTCCGGGGCAAAACCGGGAAAAAAATCAAGTACTGAATTTGCCGGCGCCAACACCAGGCCCAGGGCCGAAAGACCGGAATCCGACTCTCCCCGGAAGGGAGATGTTGTCATCTACACGGATGGCGGTTGCCTTAACAATCCCGGCCCCGGGGGATATGGCGTTGTTGTCTATCGTGGTAAAACTGCAAAAGAATTTTCCGGCGGATTCAAATTGACGACCAATAACCGGATGGAACTTATGGCCTGCATAGTCGGCTTGAGCCGGTTGAAAAAGTCTTCGGAGGTGACGCTTTACAGTGATTCAAGATATGTGGTTAACGGGATTACCAAGGGCTGGGCCGCTAAATGGAAACGCAACGGGTGGATTAAAAGCGATAAAAAACCGGCTCTTAATCCGGATTTGTGGGAACAACTGCTGGCCTTGTGCGTAAAACACGATGTGGCATTTATCTGGGTCAAGGGGCATGCCGGAAATGCCGGAAATGAGCGCTGTGATCAGCTTGCTACCGAGGCTATGGCAAAGAGGGATTTGCCTGTGGATAAGGAGTATCTGAAAAGCCATTCAGGGCATGCCTTTGCCTCGAAACACTTTTAGCCATTTCCATAGCGCAACGCTTCAGGGCAACGCCGGCAATAGCCGTTCCCAATTTACCGACATAATATTGTCGTAACAGGTATCATTATAAAAGGATGGGTCAAATATTCCACTACACCGACGCCCATGGCGCCCAAAGGCGAATATGGGGCGCAGTTCTGGCTGAACGCCGGTAAACAGGACGACCCTGCAGTTAGAAAATTTCCGAGCCTGCCCACCGATATGGTTTACCTGAGCGGATTCAACGGGCAGATTACAGCAATCATACCGTCCAGAGACACTGTGGTGGTGAGGCTGGGTGCCACCCACAACAAGTCACACTGGGATCAGGAAAAGTTCATCCGGCAGGTTCTCGATTGTATTCATACCTAAGATGAGCGATTAGCTCTTAGCAATTAGCGGTTAGCTCCTATGTTTAGGAGTTTACCAGTAATGCGATTTTCACCCATTGGGTGAAATGATGACCTTTGACAATATATTGAAATTATTGTGCTGATTGCTAAAAGCTAACTGCTGATCGCTCAATTTAGTCATAGCTGATTTTCGAAAAGTATCGACGCCATACGCAAATATTTTTAACAACCTGTTGCATTTTATGTTTTGCTGTGTTAGCAGGTTTCTATATTGATCAATATTAACTTGTTTCGGAGTTTTAAGAATTACAATGAAACACACCATATCCGGCAATTATTTTACCTATTATTTTTATTTTAGCAGAGGTGCGCCTGGGGTGTGATGAACCATAAATAATCTAAACGTTCAAAAGCCGCAGGCAAAAAAGCCTGCGGCTTTTTTATTTTTACAGATGATAACGCCTTTAAATCTTAATCATCCAATTTTGAAAAAGGAACAAAACCATGAAGCTTACCTATGACCTGCATGTGGAAGAATTTATCCCGCTCATATCACCGGCTGAAATTAAACAGTTGCTTCCGATAAGTGACAGGGCTTATGAAACCGTTGTCGGCAGCAGAGCGCAGATCGGCGATATTCTATCCGGAAAGGACAAAAGAATGCTCATCATTACCGGCCCCTGCTCAATCCACGATGAAAAGGCAGCCATTGAATATGCCATGCGGCTGAAAGATCTTTCGGAAAAAGTAAAAGACACGATGCTGCTGGTCATGCGCGTATATTTTGAAAAGCCCAGGACCAATGTGGGATGGAAGGGACTGATCAACGATCCATGGCTAAACAGCAGTTATGACATGAACGAGGGGCTAAAAAAAGCACGAAGCCTTTTGCTCAAAATAACCGAAATCGGGATTCCGACGGCAACAGAGATTCTCGAGCCCATCACCCCTCAATATATAGCGGGACTGGTCTGCTGGACAGCCATAGGGGCAAGAACAACAGAGTCCCAGATCCATCGCGAAATGGCTTCCGGACTTTCCATGCCTGTTGGATTCAAAAACTGCACGGACGGTGATCTATCAACCGCACTAAATGCAATGATCACCGCCGGATCACCTCAGTCTTTTCTCGGAATTGATGCATCCGGCAAATCCTGTATTGTAAAAACCACCGGGAATCCCTTTTCCCACATTGTCCTGCGCGGCGGTTCACGGCCCAACTACGATTCCTTCAGTGTAAACGAGGCGATGTCGATGCTGAAAGCCAGGGGGCTGTTAGAGACGGTGATGGTGGACTGCTCCCATGGAAATTCACGAAAAAACCACGAGGCCCAGGCAATTGTCTGGCAGGATGTCATCAACCAGCATATGGATGGAAATAAGAGCCTGATCGGTATGATGCTCGAAAGCAACCTGAACGCCGGCAACCAGAAAAACACGGGGGATCTTTCCACCATGCAGTATGGGATATCCATTACAGATGCCTGTATTTCCTGGGAAACAACGGAAAAGCTGATTGTCTCAGCCCATGATCAGCTCCTTGGGAATAAAAAGGAGTCATCCGACGCGCCAAATCCGCCGTCCGGAACCCGGTATAAAGTGGTATAAAAAGACGGGTAAACCATTGCATAACATGGGATAAATTCGAAATCGATGTTACGAACAACATCCGACGGGGATCGGTTGACGTGAGTGTCCATTTTTTCAACTCAATCTGCAAAAACGTGCAACAGATGGAGCTGAAGCCGCATCGTGTTTTTTGGCATAAAAAAACCCGCTGTAAATCAGCGGGTTATAGTAAAAAAATGGTGGAGATGAGGGGGCTCGAACCCCTGGCCTCAGCGTTGCGAACGCTGCGCTC
>CAYQNS010000111.1:0-13358 GCA_964418755.1 uncultured Desulfobacteraceae bacterium | reverse complement strand
GCCGCCCGGCACTTTGTTTTTGCCCATTCATTTCGGCGAAAGTCCACCCAACGTGTTGACTGATTCCAACGCGGTTGACCCCCTGGCCAAAATTCCCGAATTCAAGGTCAGTGCCGCCAGGATCGAAAAACTGATTGTCTGATGTCGGCACCCTTGATTTACCGGGGGACATTTTTAAAAAGATGCAGGCATGATAACCCATAGATGATCGGCAGCGCTTGAAGAGATTACTTTTTCCTGCGCTGCCGTTTTTTTATCCGCATCAATGCATTCCCGGATTGACAGACCATTTAAAACCGATTATAAAAGCTGAAAATTTAAAAATAAAAACGGTTGTTTCAAACGGTTTAATACTGAGGCGGCCGCGAATTTACAAGGTTATGCCAGGCAAACGCCATCCCGACCTTTACGGGGTGGCGTTTTTTTTGTTTGGCCCCCGTGAGGGATATTAAAATAGTAAGGAGACACCCATGATCACCAAAATTACCGTCCTTGTTGTTTATTTCTTAACCGTACTTTGCATCGGGCTCATCGCCAGGACTCGCTGGAAATCAACGCCGGAAACCTATTTTCTGGCGGATCGCAAACTGGGGACCGTGATTCTGCTGGGCACCATGGTGGCCACCAATTTTTCAGCGTTTACCGTGTTCGGCACTTCCGGGGCGGGATACCGGGACGGGTATGCATTTTTTCCCATTATGGGGTTTGGTACCGGCTTTATGGCCCTGACGTTCTGGATTCTGGGCCGTAAAATCTGGCAGGTCGGCCAAGGCCGCGGGATTGTTACGCCGCCCGAACTGGTGCGGGAATTGTATCAAAGTCCTTTTTTATCGGTTCTATTTGCCTTTATCATGATTATTTTTACGATCCCTTACCTGGCACTGCAACCCATGGCCGCGGGCTATGCTCTGGAGGAACTGGTGGGGTTGCCCTACCTGTACGGATGCATGCTGGTGACGGCCATTATTCTGCTGTATACGCTGCGCGGCGGGTTGCGGGCCGTGGCCTGGACCGACCTGTTTCAGGGATTGCTCATGTTTTTTCTGCTGCTGGCGGCATTGATTATGGTGGCCCGCTATCATGGCGGATTTATATCGGCCAATCAAAAAGTACTGGCATCATTTCCCGAACTTTTTTCAAGGCCCGGTGGTCAGGGGAAATTTACCTGCGGGATATGGTTCAGTTTTATTTTGCTCTGGTTTTTGTGCGACCCCATGTTTCCCCAGTTGTTCCAGCGGTTTTTTTCAGCCAGAAGCGAAAAAATTCTTTCACGAATCATGTTTTTATATCCCCTGGTCTGCACGGTTGTTTTTATCCTGCCCATATCCGTGGGGGTTCTGGGGCGGTTGTCCTTTCCTGATCTTGCGGGAAAACAGGCTGATCGGATTCTGCCCATGGTTTTGACTCTGATTTCCGGAGACTTCATGGCGGCCCTTGTTATGGCTGCCGGTCTGGCAGCCCTCATGTCCACCATGGATTCACAGCTTTTGACGTTAAGCTCAATTTTTACCCGGGATATTCTTCCCCTGACAGGCAGGAGCAAAAGCCAGGGCAGTGTCGCCGGTCGAATTTTTGTCATTTTTCTCAGCCTGGCGGGCCTGGCCCTGGCCTGGAAGCCGCCTGCAACGATTTTGCAGATTGCCACCCAGACTTTTACCGGGCTGGCGGTACTTTTCCCCACCGTTGTTTTCGGGCTCTATTTAAAAAAAGTGTTTCCCCTGGCAGCTATTCTTTCAATTTTTATCGGCGAAGGTGTGCTGCTGGTATTTTATTTTAAACTGGTGTCCGCCGGTCCGTTCCTGCCGGTGATATGGGTGATGCTGGTTACTTTTACTGTCTATCTTGCCACCCATCTGGCACTGCTCTGGAAAGAGCGTGACCTGGCATTCAGGGTGCCGGGATGGCTTTTTGATCCCTATTTTTACCTGCTATCGGGAATTTTTGTGCTGGCAATGGATTTCTGGGCATGGAAAAGCATTCGGCCGTTGTTTATGGGGGTTCCGGGATGGATGGCCTATTTTGTTGTTCTGTCGGCGATTCAAACCCTTTTAATGGTATTGATGGTGCGCAGGGCAGGGAACCGGGCAAGTTAATTATTATGATCGGATCCGCAATAGACATGATGGCAGATCTAAAAAAGGGCGTCTTATGATAAAAAATTATTGCAAACGATCCATGCGATTCCTGTAACTTGCAGCATGAGCGAAGGAACCCAGGCGTTCTATCTCCATAACATCACGAAGAAGTAAATATAATATCAAGTGGATCAATATTGCAACAGGTTGCTATTCTGCGACATTCTGATGACAGCCCCGTAAGCAATTTCCGCATACCCTGCGAGTCTGTCAGTTGATCTATCCTGATCGTTTGCAACCATGGCCTACTCCGGGAAAATGATGACAACGCAAGAATTGTCGTTATATTTAGGCATAAGTCAAGAAAAATAATTACAGGGCCGGCAAAACAGTTACAAACGTGGTTTGCGCAGGAAATCCCATTACACATGGTTCGTTTCGGGTCTGCCTGACAACTACCACACTCGTACTTTACCCTTCCGCCTACCGACATTTCTTCCCCGCCTCCGGTAGATAATCTCAGGACGACTTCATCTGCCACACGGCTCAGATGTCGCGCCACAGGCCAAGAAAATACGAGGACAACGGTGGAGAGGCAAAACGAACGTACAACTTCATATGGAGCCGCCATTATCGCCGATGGCAACGGACCGGGTAGCAAGACATCAATAGATGGATTGGCGGTCGCACCTCTGACCACAGCTTCGGCTTTCATCAGCAGAAGTTACAGGATCGAATTTATTATGTGATTGTTGAGCGTGATAAAAATGATATCGATTTCGTTAAAAGCCCATTGGACACCTTCATAAACATTAGAAATTTCAAATACCGTATTTTTTAATTTTTCTGGATAATGTTGAGTGATTGATGCCTAATGGTTCTGCGGCTTTCCGTTGGCTCCCAAAATTTTTAATAGCACGAGCAATTAAATCTTTTTCAATTTCCGCTACTGTTTTTTGAAGATTCCATCCATGCGCCGGCAGGGTATTTTTGCTGCTATTGTAGCTTGTCCGAATATGGGAAGGGATATCTTCGATATCAATTTTGTCATTGGGTAATAAAACCACGAGTTGCTCGATAAGATTTGAAAGTTCCCGGATATTACCGGGAAAGGAATAAGAACAAAGACATTCAAGTGCTTGTGGAAAAATTGCTTTCTGTGTGGAATATTTCTGGTTAAATTTTTTTAGAAAATAGTAAATAAGAGGTGGTATATCATCAACTCTTTCCCGGAGCGGTGGAATTGTCAGAGGAATAACATTCAACCTAAAAAAAAGATCTTTACGAAATGTGCCCTCTTCAACCATTTTATCAAGTCTTTTATTTGTGGCGGCTATTACACGGGTATTTATCGTTTTTGTTGTTGTATCGCCAATCCGTACGATCTGATTGTTTTCTAAAAATCTTAGAAGTTTCACTTGAATTTGCAGTGGGATTTCTGCAATTTCATCCAGAAATAATGTGCCCTCTTCCGCTATTTCGATATATCCGGGTTTCCCCCTTCTAAGGGCACCGGTGAAAGCCCCGCCCTCATACCCGAACAATTCCGATTCGATGAGCTGTTCGGGGATAGCGCCTGCATCCACACGGATAAGCGGTTTGTCCTTTCGAGGCGAGGTGTTATGGATAAGATCTGCAAAATATCCTTTCCCGACACCGGCTTCCCCTTGTAATAAAATGGTCGTATCGACTTGAGAAAGTCTGATCGCCTTTTCCATCACCCGATACATTATAGAGCTCCGAATGTTCGCTTTAGACCACTGCCCATCCTGGGTGGTCAGTTGTTTCAACTGTGACCGGTATCCCTCGCTAATCGCATGGCTTTTTTCTAAATCCGATTTCAAGAGATATAACTCCGTCATATCTCTCTCATATATGATAACAAGTGATAATTCACCGTTTTTATTGAATATAGGATTGCCGACCCTAAGCAATTGTTTCCCATTTTTGAGCTTATTTATGACCATATGAGATTTTTTAGTTCGAATGACTTCCTTGATGATTGAACGATCAAAAACACCTTTTTCTAAAAGTTCATCTACATTTTTATTGATTACATCATTTGGTGAAAGGTTATATAGTTTAAGTCCGATTTGATTCACCTGAAGGATCTTTCCATTCTCATCCGCAATCCAAAGGCTGTCCAAAGATGAATTAATGATTTTATCAAAATTCATAATTGCTTTAAGTTTTTTTTGGACTGAACCGTTATTATCTCTATTGATCAACTTGGTTTCGCTCATATTCTGTAACTTCCCATATGTATGGATTGATATTTATGTTGTAATTTTGCAACAAACTGTACGCTCAACATAATCTATCGTCAACAATTAATCTGCAAACAGCCCCATGTTTTATCGATTTGATAAAAAAAACGAATAGTATTTGCAACAATGCAACACGTTGTAATTTTGCAACAATTTGATCGTTTATCTCGATTTGTCCCGTCAGTCATGTGGCTGGGAGTCTTGAACGATTTGTTGCTCGCTGTACGGTTTAATGAATTTATTTTATTAAAATACAATATGTTACGGTTCAAATTGAAGCAAAATAAAAATATATTTGTCTATCCAGTTTTTTCAGGCATCACATAGATGACACAAGTGCCAATTGGGTAAAATGGCATATTAATTGCTGAGTAAGCTATATAGAACATTAATGCGCGATACATTTTGCAAATAAAGGAGACTTAAATGGACGTTTATGACAGCATTTTAGAATGCATTGGCAATACACCAATGATCAGGCTTAATCGAATCACAAAAGACATATCCGCCAATATAATGGTTAAATGTGAGTTTCTCAATCCAAGCGGGAGCATGAAAGACCGAATGGCATTAAAAATGATTGAGAGTGCTGAAAAAGAAGGCAAGCTGAAAAAAGGCGGTGTTGTGACGGAATCAAGCACCGGGAATACGGCAACAGCACTGTCTTTTGTATGTGCAGCCAAAGGATACAAATCAGTGATGCACATGCCGAAAGGATGGATCCCGGAAGATAAGCGGAAAATGATCTCAGCCTATGGGGCGGAAGTAGTCGAAGTTGATCCGGGCAAAGAGATTCTCGATGAATTGCAGGGCAAAAGCGTTCATGGGGGAGTTGTGGAGATCATCCCCCGGATTAAAGCGCTTGAACTGGAAGAAAATAATGAGAATGTCTGGTGGGCGAGACAGGCCATGAATCCCGATAATGCTTTGGCCCATAAGGAAACAACCGGCAAAGAAATTGTTGAACAAACCGATGGAAAAGTTGACGCCTTTGTTTGTGCCGTGGGAACCGGAGGCACATTACTTGGCGTTAGTGAAGCATTACTGGAAGCTAATCCCAATGTGAAAATTTATGCCGTCGAGCCTTCCAGTTCGTCACTGTTTCAAATGGCTCCGGAGATAAAATTCTATATGGAAAAATACGGCGTTCCCGGGGTAGCCGGCTTGCTTGTCAACAAGATTGAGGAAAGAGGGTTTGTCGAAAAAGCATTTCTGGTAAAAGATGAAGATGCCATCTCCATGGCCCACCGATTGTGCAAAGAAGAGGGGCTGTTTTGCGGCATGTCGGCCGGTGCTAATGTTCATGTATGTATGGAGATTGCAAAGGAACTCGGCCCGGGAAAAAATATCGTTACAATTTTAGCCGACAATAGATATCGCTATCTTGTCTCCGAGCATTTTACGACATGATTTACAGAAGAATCACGAGATGTGAGTTTTGTCAAAATCTTTGATTTTTTGCCCGATAGGGCATGAGGGTATATGAAAATGATGAATTAAGAATAGAGAATGATGAATAAGGAATTTTGCCAATTACATAAAAATCGACAGCGCGTAAGCGCTACCATATTCAGCATTTTAATGCCCTGTTGTGTCCGCCGGACCATGAGGGTTATTTAAAAAATAAGGAGGGGAGTATGCTGCTCAATAAGGATCGAGCCTACGATATAATGGAAAAATATGGCATTGAAGCGATCATCGCCACAATGCCGGAAAATGTAACATATTTAACTGATTTTTGGAGTCTTACCCACCGTTTAATAAAAGCGACTCAAAATTTTGCCGTCATTACTCGAAAGCAGGATGTAAATCCTTTTATCATTACGTCTGTCGGAGATATGGATCTTGCGGCCGACCAGGAAGATTGCTGGACAGACAATTTTCTGACCTTTGGGACATTTTATGTGGAGCATCCTGCCGAGGCAACGCTCAGTGACACGGAAGAGCGCTATCAAAGGCTTCTGGCTTCATCAAAACCCAAAAAGGATGCGGTAACGGCATTGTCGGAATGTCTGGCGGATATCGGCATAACCAGGGGCCGGATCGCCATTGACGAAGGTAATATTACGCCATCTGCATACAACGCGATTCAAAAAGACTTTCCCAAAGTTGAATTTATTCAGGGATATCAAATTTTGAGAGAAATACGCCTCATTAAAACGCTTACTGAAGTAAATAGATTGGAGCGCTCTTCCGAAATCATAGAATCGGGAATCAAAAATGCATTAACGGCCATTCGAGAAGGAGCCACCGAATTTGAAATATGGCAGACCCTTTTTAAAAAGGTTATAGAAGAGGGTGCGTTACCGTCCTGGCCCGCTGTCGGGGTTGGTGTGCGGGGAGCTCTCTCTAATGTAATTCCTGCTCCGCATCCGGTAAAAAATGGCGATCTCATCCGTTTTGATGTAGGTTGTGTTTACAAATATTACAATTCGGATTGTGCGCGTACAGTTGTTCTGGGAGAAGCGAATGAAAAACAGCGCACCTATCATCATGCCATTCGCAGCGGCATAGAAAAGGCATTAGAGATCGTTCGGCCCGGTGTACGTGCTTCAGAAATATTCAAAACGGCTGTTCAAGGTGTCAGAGATGCGGGTATTCCACACTATCGCAGGCATCATGTCGGCCATGGCATCGGTATTGAGCCTTATGAATCGCCATTTTTAACCGCAACATCCAAGGACATTCTTGAAGAGAGAATGGTGGTGAATGTGGAAACGCCATACTATGAAATGGGCTTGGGGGGAATTCAGTTGGAAGATACCATCATGGTGACTGCTGACGGCTATCGACCGTTAACCAAATCGTCCCGTGATTTGTTGGTTGTCTAAAATAAATATAAATCAAACCATGATCGGGGGCCCAATGAGTGAAGAAAAAATATTTACAGATTTAAAGAATGCAATTATAGAGCTGGATGATGCAAAGGTTGTCGAAGCAGCCAAAACTCTGATTGATCAGGGTATAAATCCCCTGGCCGGCATTGAAAAAGGGCTCTCTTCCGGGATGACAGTCATAGGCGATCAATTTAACCTGGGCGAATGCTTCCTGCCGGAGCTGATACGCGCCGGCAACACCTTCAACGCCGGGATGAAGGTGCTGGAGCCCGAGATTATGAAGCTTGGGGAAAATCAGAGCCAGGTGGGCGTTGTCGTTTTGGGAACCGTTACAGGAGATGTCCACAAAATCGGTAAAGAGATATTGGCCATGTTGTTAAAGACACGGGGGTTTGTGGTGCACAATCTTGGTGAGGATGTCTCTCTGTCCACATTTGTGAGCAAGGCAGAGGAATTAAAAGCAGATATTATCGGAATGTCGGCATTATTGACGACCACCATGCCTGCCCAGAAAGAAGTGATCGATTTTTTGAAAGAAAAAGAGATCCGCGATAATTTTCTTATTATGGTGGGTGGCGGCCCCGTCAACCAGGAATGGTCGGATGAAATAGGCGCCGACGGTTATGCAGAGACCGCTGAGGAAGCAGTTCGATTGGCATTGAAACTGGTTGATACAAAAAATTAATATTACAAAATAGAAATACGCTTCGCGAATCAAGGAGGTGAACGCATGCTTAGCTTTTATGAGGTTTTTTATAGATTCCTGGAAGGTCCGCACGTTGCTGAAATGGATTACGATCTGGATTTTGATCAGAAACTGAGAGATACGGTTAATAAATACGGCGTTAAATATGATCCGAAAAATCCGATCCCTCAAGATGACCAGCTTGCGGATAACGTGTTTGCCGCCGGCTTGGAGTTCTATGAAAAAATAGGCAGTTACTGTGTGGACACCCTGCGTGTAGCCAGGTTTACAAAAAGGGAAATTTTTGAAGCCCTTGCCGAGGCTCCCGGGGAGCCCGTCTTCGGTAAAGGTAAAGATGCTAAAAAACTGACCGCCCGCCCTCCCGAAAGCAGCCGTGCGCCCTGGTTTTTCATTGGGGCGGCAGGGGCGGCAGTTACAGATGAACGGGTGTTGTCCGCCATTGTGGAAGGCTATGGTCTGGTGCCTTACGGGGATTCTATTACGACACCGTCAATCACAAGAATTAACGGCAGGCCCATTATTGCAAAAACACCTTTAGAGATCTTAGGGGCCATACGAACAGTAGAGGTTTCCAAGGCAGCCTTGAGAAAAGCGGGAAGAGCGGGGATGCCGATCATGAACGCCATTTCAACATCAACTACCGACGCTTCCAAGATTGCCGGTAGTCAATTTGGTTTAAATCCGGCGGACGGATTGATGGTGGGGTCAATGTCCGAACTGAAGATGGATTTTCAACGATTAAACGAAATTGCCTATGCATTGCATGCCGGAAGTAATATCGTAGCAGAATCCGGGCCATTACTGGGAGGGTATTGCGGCGGCCCTGAAGGAGTTGCCGTAGCTAACGTGGCTTATCATTTGCAAGGAATCCTGGTGCAGCGCGGATCAACCCATTTCACTTTCCCCATCCACTTTAAATTCTCTTCCAATACAACCAGAAATACCCTGTGGGCAACCAGTATAAGCAATCAGGCGATATCTCGAAACAGCAAATTCCCTCTTCTTACCTCCGGAATTTTAGCTTCAGGCCCGGGTACGGAGATGTGTTTCTACGAAAACGCCGCCAGAACCATAGCAACGTGTGTGTCCGGTGGTGGAATCCTGGCCGTAGGCGTTGCCAAAAATGTCCAGACCGACCATCTGACGCCATGGGATCCGAAGTTTTCAGTTGAGATAGCACTCGCAACACTTGGGATGAAACGGGACATTGCCAATGAAATTGTCACAGATCTCCTGAGCAAATATGAATCGAAAATTCCGGATGCACCTGTTGGGAAAAGTTTCCAGGAGCTATTCAATATTGAAACCCTGGAGCCTGGAGCTGAATATCGTGAGCTTTATTATCAAATGAAAGATGAAATGACTACATACGGTCTCAAGTTTGCAACCTGATTGACGTTACGTCCATTTGATCATTTCGGATTTGATTCTATCTTCGGCCATTTTGGGGGATGAATTAAAAATATTTTCACCATGAGGACATGAAGAACATGAACGCGCAGGATTTAAGCGAAAGTAAATTAGCGGACATGATGCCGGGCGAGTTTCGGGAACTTGTCAGACGTGGGAAATGGCGCGATGTAAACACAAATGTTTGTCGGGGGTACGCTCAAGCGAATCTGGTAATCGTTCCTAAATCTATTGCCTTTGAATTTCTCCTGTTTTGCCATCGCAATCCAAATCCCTGTCCGGTACTCGACGTTACCGAGCCCGGAGAATATCACCCCGGGTTTGCAGCACCGCAAGCGGATCTTCGAACGGATCTGCCAAGGTACAGGGTTTTTAAAAACGGCGAAATTATTGATGAACCCCTTGATATCAGTAAATACTGGGATGAGAATCTGGTTGCATTCCTTCTGGGGTGCGGCACGAATTTTGATTCAAACCTCAGGGCGGCAAATGTTCAATACCGTTATGTCGGGGATAACACCACGAATATCGAATGCGTTCCAGCCGGCAGCTTTCACGGCCCCCTGGTTGTATCCACACGGCTTTTCAAGACGAGTCACGATGCCGTCCGTGCCGTCCAGATTACATCTCGGAATCCGGCCGCCCATGGCCCACCGGTTTATATCGGGAATCCAAATGATATAGGCATAAAGGACATATATCACCCCGATATGTTTTCTTTTCATGAGCATATTGAGCCCATAGGGCCGGATGAAATTATCATGAGCTGGGCATGCGGGATAACGCCACAGACAATTGCCTTAACTAGCAAAATACCGTTTATGATTTCCCATTGTCCCGGGCATATGTTTGTAACTGATAAATTATCTGAGGAGCTAACGGTTTTGTGAAGGGAAGTCATACATGGATTCGAAACATCCAAAATATCAACTAACAATAAAAAGAGGAGAAAATTAAAATGACTACATTAAAAAAACTTGAAAAAATGTTAACCTATGGGAAGATCAACCGTCGTGAATTTATGGTCCGGGTGTCTGCTTTAGGCCTGGCTGCTGCAATTTCCCCGGCAGTTTTAACGACTCCTGTGCATGCCGCAACACCGAAAAAAGGCGGCCGCCTGCGTATGGCCTGTACGGGAGGGTCCACAACCGACTCCTTAGACCCGGGAAAGCTGACTTCGCAATATAACCAGGTTCTTAACTTTCAACTGCGTAACTGTCTGGTTGAGATAGATCACAACTCCAACGCAATTCCCGAGCTGGCTGAAAGCTGGGAGCCATCACCAGATGCCGTCAAGTGGACCTTTAAAATCCGTCAGGGTGTTGAATTTCATAATGGAAAGACTTTGGATGCCAATGATGTCGTTTATACAATGAATTATCATCGTGCTGAAAATTCAAAGTCAGGTGCCAAGGGACTTCTTGACCCAATTGAAGATATCAGGGCTGATGGAAAGCACGCCGTGGTATTTACTTTGAAAAGCGGCAACGCAGATTTTCCCGCCATTCTGGCGGACTACCATTTGACTATCTTTTCTGACGGCACCAAGGGGCCTGAATTTGAAAAAGGCATCGGCACAGGCGGATATATCCTTAAGTCCTGGGAGCCGGGTGTGGATTCGCTGACCATAAAAAATCCCAATTACTGGAAAAATGGCCGGGCACACTTTGACGAAGTGCAAATGCTTAGTATCGTAGACACGAATGCCAGGACAAACGCACTGAGGGCGGGACAGATAGATGTTATGGACCGTCCTGATCTTAAGACGCTGCATTTATTTAAAAAAGTTAAAGGCATTCAGGTCATAAACAAAACAAGTGGGAGCCACAGCACTATTCCTATGCTGTTTAACACCCCCCCCTATGACAACAACGATGTACGATTGGGATTAAAATATGCACTTGACCGTGAAGAGCAGGTAAAAAAGGTATTAATGGGATATGGTTCAGTGGGGAATGACCATCCGATCGGTTCCAGCGTAAAATACCATGCTGCCGGGTTACCACAAAGAACTTACGATCCGGATAAAGCCAAATACCATATGAAAAAAGCCGGGATGCTGGATCACACCTTCAAGCTTTATACAGCCGATTCAGCCTTTGCCGGAGCAGTCGATTCAGCGCTTCTTTACCAGCAAAGTGCTGCTAAAGCCGGGATAAAGATTCAGGTGGTAAAAGAGCCCAGTGATGGATATTGGAGTAATGTCTGGATGAAAAAGCCCTGGTGCATGAGTTATTGGAGCGCCCGTCCCACTGCAGATTTGATGTTTACCACTTGTTATGCGGGGGATGCCAACTGGAATGAAACCTTCTGGAAGAATGAGCGCTTTAACAAGGTGCTTATAGAGGCACGTGCTGAACTGGATGAAAAAAAACGTGCTGGAATGTATTATGAATTACAAAAAATTGTCAGGGACCAGGGCGCAACCGTCGTACCCATGTTTTCCGATATCGTTGTGGTTGCAAGTAAAAAAATCGGGTATGAAAATTTTGGTGCGGGCCTGGATTTGGACGATGCCAGAGGACCTGAACGCTGGTGGTTTAAATCCTAATTCAGTTTTTGCGGATGCATCTACTACAAAATCTCCCTGATCCCCTTTATTAAAAAAGGGCGCTTTTAGTTGTTTCCTCCCCTTGGCTTAAGGGGGGACAGGGAGACAATTTTCAATTTATAAATTTCCGGCCATGGCATCAGGAAAGCAATCAGCCCACCACCAGGGCAAAAAGAGAAAACAGAGTATGATTTCACCCCACATTTCAAACACGGATCCTGAAATCGCCAAAATCATAGAACAGGAGTTGCAGCGCCAGGAAAACGGCCTGGAACTTATCGCCTCTGAAAACAGTGTCAGCCAGGCGGTCATGGACGCCCAGGGAAGCGTGTTGACCAACAAATATGCTGAGGGATATCCTGCAAAACGGTATTATGGCGGATGTGAGTTTGTTGATGCTGCCGAGAGTCTTGCCATTGAACGGGCAAAGAAACTTTTCAACGCCGCCTATGTCAATGTCCAGCCCCATTCGGGGTCCCAGGCCAATATGGCTGCCCTTATGAGCGTACTGAAACCCGGTGACACGGTTTTGGGGATGAACCTTTCCCATGGCGGCCATTTGACCCATGGCAGTCCGGTGAACTTTTCCGGCAGACTCTACCATTTTGTCCATTATGGTGTGGGCAAAGAGACCGGTACCATCGATTACCAGGAGGTCGCCAGACTTGCCCGTGAGCATCGGCCCAAACTCATCATTGCCGGGGCCAGCGCCTATCCCCGCATCATAAAATTTGATGTTTTTGCTGAAATTGCCCAATCCACAGGGGCGCTGCTCATGGTGGACATGGCCCACATCGCTGGTCTTGTGGCCGTGGGCCTGCATCCTTCGCCGGTGCCGGTTGCAGAGATTGTGACCTCCACCACCCACAAGACCTTAAGGGGCCCCCGGGGAGGGCTGATCCTTGCCGGCTCGGACATGGGTCAGAAGCTGAACAGTGCAATTTTCCCCGGTATCCAGGGAGGCCCCCTGATGCATGTGATTGCAGCCAAGGCCGTCGCGTTTAAAGAGGCGCTTTCAGATTCGTTTGCCGATTACCAGCAGGATATTGTAAACAATGCAGCAGCCATGGCCGGGGGCCTGATGGCCCGGGGCATCGATCTCGTTTCGGGCGGCACGGATAACCACATGATGCTGGTTGACCTGACCAGTCTTGATATTACCGGCAAGGATGCTGAAGATCTTCTTGGAAGGACAGGCATCACCGTCAACAAAAATTCGATCCCCTTTGAAACTAAAAGCCCCTTTGTGACCAGCGGCATCCGCCTGGGCACCCCGGCCCTTACCTCGAGAGGAATGAAGGCGGACCAGGCCGAAACCATAGCGGCTTTGATTGCGAATGTTCTGAAAAATCCAGGGAATCAAACGGTTCTCGATACCGTAAGAAAAACAGTGTCTGAGCTTTGTCGTGACTTTCCTCTCTACAAAACCGGTAATGAATGAAAAACCGGATTGGAGAACAAAACATAGGGGTCAGGTCTTCATTCTTGACACATTCAATTTTTTTTCAACCT
>CAYQNS010000110.1:0-13442 GCA_964418755.1 uncultured Desulfobacteraceae bacterium | reverse complement strand
TATCGTCAGTCAATTGAATATTTCCTAAGATGAGCGATTAGCTCTTAGCAATTAGCGGTTAGCTCCTATATTTTAGGAGTTTACCAGTAATGCGATTTTCACCCATTGGGTGAAATGATGACCTTTGACAATATATTGAAATTATTGTGCTAATTGCTAAAAGCTAACTGCTGATCGCTCAATTCAGGTATTTATATCGTGCCGCTCTATCTTTTTATTAGAATCGATAGAATACCTTCGCTATTCAATTTTCGCTATTCACTTATATCGTTTTCAGTCAGATATCGGTTCGCCCTTCTTATCCGTGTTGGAGCCTCTTTCCCCGGATTTTAGATCCCGGGAAGCGATGCAGTTTACCTCGGCATTTAATTTACCCCCGGCTTCCACAACAAGATCCCGGCAGGTAACCTTCCCGGAGCACTTGCCGGTTGGCAGAATCATCAATTCTTCAGCGGCTGAAACTTCACCATCAAATTTGCCCGCGATGGTGATACGCCCGACTTCGGCAACTGCGTAAACAGAACCCTCCTGAGCAATAATAACCTCTTCACACTTCAGCTTTCCCTTGATTGTGCCTTTTACAATCAATTTTCCAGGCGTTGTGAACGTACCTTCGGCTGACAATCCCTTGTCCACGATAGAAATATTTTTTGATTTTTTACCAATCATGGATCTCCTTATACGACCGGAGTAACTTTCCATAAACTATTGTCGGCATCCTTAAGGACAGATCAAAAATAATTTACACTTTGTTAATTTTGACGCTCTCGTAAAAAATCCGCCTAAAATATTTTATATACAATATACAGACTTTTACAAACAATTAAGCACTATATAATGTGGTTAAATTCCAAGCTTTCGACTTTTTACGAGGGCATCAATTTTGCCTCCGGCAATGAAATTTAAAACTCAAAACTGAAATTTACAATTGGGAAAAACAAAAATATATTATCCAATTTCCAATCTTAGGCAAATATATGTCTTTTTTAAAAAAATGTAACCCAGCAAACAGAGAATGGCATAATTTTTAGCCATTCTCTGTTTATACCGGATCCGGGGCTGTGATTCTACTCGCTGTCCAGAGCAAAATCCTTTTTCAGCAGCAGGTCGCCTGTTTCTGAAAACACAAACACTGTGGCAAGGGTAAATTCCTTTGCAGGATATTGACTCCTTGCTTCAAGCGCAATGTCCCTGAAATTGGAAATTGAAAACAACTGCCCCTTTTGCCAATTTACGGGTTGCCCCTCCTGGTCAAGTTCAATCTTTGGCAGGGTCAACCATTTGAAATGTTCCGCCACACCGGATTTTAATACCACAATCGTCCGGCCGATGATGCGCTCAATCAAATGATCCGTAATTTTAATCCGGTATCCGGTTCTTAACGTTTGAATTGAGGCTTCGCAAATCAAGGTGAAATTTTCAACATCAAGACCCGACTGCCCGGTTTCAACGGAAAGATCTTTTTTGAGCGCACTGCTTTCAATCGCCACAACTATTTCACTGCCCACATGGTCCTGTTCGGCATCCCCGGCCTCTTCCGAACGGTGGTCCTCTTTACCTGCTTTTGCAGGATCGGCCGGCATTGTTTTTTCTCCCTTGCCTTCACGCAGGCGCTCAATTCCGGATTCCGCCGCCACCAGGCGGGTCATATAGAGATCTCTGTCGTTCTTTAGAGAAACCAGCCTTGATTTCATCTCTGCAAGGGAATTTTGCAAGTTGGCATTGGCAACGACAAGTTGCCGGTTGGCATAAAATAGAACCGAAGCGGCAATAAGCATCGCAACCGTCACGATTGCCAGGGTGATGATCAGTCCTTTAACCCGGCCGATGGTAATCGTTTCTCCGTGCCCACCGATGAGCAGCAAGCTCCAGTGCCGACGTTGTCTGCCCGAATGTATTGACTTTTTCCGGCTTGCCATCCTCCCCTCTTTTACTGCATATTCAGCATGTTGTCATACCTAATCGTAATTTATCAAGAACCTTGAAGATGCGGTATAATTTCCGATAGTTTCCGACAGGCCGTGATAAACTGATTATACCGGCCGCCGGCATCCTTTTTCCCGCCGGTCTGATAGGTATCTCCCACTATCCGGAACCGGCCGTCGACACTTTTAAAAAACAGTTTCCGGGTTCCGACGGATATCCGCCGGCCGCCGGATTCAAGCGTCTGATCAAACAGTGCAAGATAAACATCCCGGTTCCTGTAAACGGCAATCTGTTTCATTTCCACTGACAGGGGAGATGAAATGGCTTTAAACGCTTTTTTGGTTTTTACCCAATCGTGCCACCAGGCCGAAACCCCGGACAGGGCCGAAGACTGATAAAGCTTCATAAAATCAGGCCGTGATCCGGTTTCAAGTGCCCTGTTCCAACAAGTCAAAAAACCGGAAATTTTTTCTTTGCTTTTGTTAAACGTATCAACGTCCTGAAAAGACAGGTGCGCAACAATTATAACAGGTGTCCGATTCAGCGCAATATATTGTTCAACCTGCTCTATTGAAGAATTTTCCAGTACAATACATCCATTTGAATTTCGATCTTTCAAGGGTTTATCCGTCCCATGTATCCAGATCGAGTAACCGGTTCGGCCGGCCATATCATCCATAAGATTGGGATAATCCAGGGGGAAAGCCCTTGTACCGTAAACAGGCGTCAGGTCCTTTGCCGTAAACCGGTTTACGATAAAATAAACGCCCTCGGGGGTTTTTTTGTCTCCGGAACGTTCTTTCGGACCAGAGATCTCGCCGGTCGAGCATCTGAGGCGCAATTTTTCCCGGATGACATCGCCGCGGCTTTCATATACGATCAACTGCTGGGTGCCCTTGTCAACCAGCAACGCATAATGCCCTTCATTCCCAAAACCTGAAGAAATAAATACAGCCGGTATGCCGCCACCGTCCTCTGAGGCGATGCTCTGAGCCGAGCAACCAACACTACCGACATTCAAAACCAGAAAAATAACACCCCAGAGATATACTGTTTTTTTAAAAAATAGCGAATTTATCATTTTACGCTGATCAAATCGATTAAAACATTTTTTTCTGAAACGGCAGTCCAAGATGCTGATACGCCGTATCGGCCGCCTTTCTGCCTGAGGAGGTCCGCATAATCAGGCCGATCTTCAAAAGATAGGGCTCTACAACATCCACCAGGGTATCGGTTTCTTCCTGGAGCGTTGCCGCAATCGCCTCAATTCCCACGGGTCCGCCCTTGTAAAACCGGATAATGGTGTTCAGATACCGCCGGTCCAGGTTGCTTAACCCCTTTTCATCGACCCCCTCCAGATCCAGCGCCGCATTGACGGTTTCACCGGTAATCCGTCCATCGGCCCGGACCTGAGCATAATCCCGGACACGCTTTAAAAGACGGTTTACGATTCTGGGGGTTCCCCGTGAACGCCTTGCAAGTTCCAGTGCACCATCATCATCAATGGCGATGTCAAGCAGGGCCGCCGATCTTGTGCTGATTTTTACAAGGTCTGTTTCATCGTAAAAATCAAGGCTCCGAAAAATGCCGAAACGATCCCGCAGCGGGGCAGATAAAAGTCCCGCGCGGGTCGTTGCCCCTACCATAGTGAAATTCTTCAACCGATATCTGTGGCTGCGGGCATGTACGCCCTTATCAAAAATAAAATCCACCGCAAAATCTTCCATGGCCGGATACAAAAATTCCTCAACGGTCTTGGGCGTTCGATGAATCTCGTCTATAAACAGAATATCACCCTCTTCAAGATGTGTAAGGACGCCAAGCAGATCGCCCCCTTTTTCCAGGGCGGGGCCGGATGTAACCGTTAAATTGCCCTCCATTTCATTGGCAATAATATGGGCCAGTGTTGTCTTTCCCAAGCCTGGCGGGCCATGAAACAAGACATGTTCCAACGGTTCTTCACGCAACAGGGCGGCTTGAATGGCGATCTCCAGAGTTTCAACAACTTCAGCCTGGCCGATATAATCCGACATTTTCTCCGGCCGCAGGGAAAGAATTTCAGGCTCCTGATCCACCGGCAGGTTCGACCGGGTCAGGATGCTCTCTGTATCTGATGAATATTTCAGGACATCATCGGTCATGGACGGCCTTTATCCTCTCCGCCTTCTCCCCGATAAACTTCTTCGAAAAGCGCTTCGGGAGTTGCAATCGCATTGTTGCGCTGCATGGCTTCGGCAATCATCCGGCGAGCGTCACCGGCCTTGTGTCCAAGTTGGGAAACCAGTACATCCAGCACCTGGGTCTGAATATCTTCCACCATGGGCGTTGCCCGGGTTTCCGTTTTCTGGATCAAGGCAAATTTCCCCATTTTCCCCTCAAGGGCGGCAATGATTTTCTGGGCGCTGCGGGCACCGATACCCTTCAGGCGCTTGAGCGTATCCACGTCCCTGGATTCGATGGCGCCGGCGATTTCCCGTACGGGAATATGCATGGCTTTAACCGCTTTCAGGGGGCCGATGGCATCCACGGATATAAAGGATTGGAAAAAATCCTTCTCAACTTCAAGGTTGAAACCGATCAATACGGGTTTGGGCTGCCGGTCCGTCTGGTAATAAAATATATAAAGCGCAATTTCATCACCCTCCTGCCGGGAATTCATACTTTCCATCACCACCACAGGAAGAAGAATTTCATAGCCGACCTGATTGGTGAGCAGAAGAATCCGATCCTCTTCTTTTTTTAAAAGCCGACCTTCCAGATAACCGATCATATGACTGTTCCATTTTCAAACGTTTGCAAGCCGAAGGAAGAAACTATCGATCAAATGCCGGCCTATTTATAAACAAAATCCATGAACTAACACGGGAAAACCAAAAATAACAAAAAACATCCGGCATTAGCACCCATTGCAATATAGCAACACCCTACCTGGCATAACGGTACATGCCGATCAGAGCCAGGGCCAGGGCATCCGAAGAATGAAAAGGCCGGATGGGCAACTCCCGGTTCAATTCATGCCGGACCGCCTTTTCAAGCTGGGCCTTGCTTGCATTCCCGTTGCCTGTGAGGATCTGTTTAACCTCCCGGACCGATACTTCAACGACCGGAATCCGGTGCTCACATCCGGCCAGTAGAATCACCCCGGTCACCTTTCCCAGAGTAATGCCCGACTGGGGGTATTTTTCCAGGGAAAAGACATCCTCCACCACCATAAGGTCAGGATTTTCAGTAGTGAGGACATGGGAAAGTTTGGTATAAATCAGGTGGAGGCGCTGGGGAAGTGAATTTTTCTTGGACGTATTGATACTGCCGAAAGAGTAGCCGTCGGCCTTGATTCCATATCCCCTCACAACAGCAACTCCGGTTGCCGCCAGTCCCGGGTCAATGCCGATTATTCTGGCCATTGCTGCTAAGTCCTAAAGCCCTTTTAATTTCTTTTGGGCAATCTGGGCTTCTTTTGATTTAGGGTGTTTTTTAATCACCTCTTGCAGAAGCAGACGGGCATTGGCTTTGTCTTTGAGATTAAAAAAACTGAATCCCTGCTTCAAAAGTGCGGCGGCCACCTTGTTGCCTTTGGCATATTTTTCAATGACCTTCTGATATTCCAGAATTGCCTTTTCATACCATTTTTCCCGGTAATAAATTTCACCAATCCAAAACTGGGCATTATCGGCATGTTTTGACTTTGGATACCGTTTGATCAGGGCACTGAACCCCTCCAGGGCGGCATCAAAATCACCCGCGTCGAATTTCTGCTTGGCCTGCAGGTATCTCTGCTCCTCGGAAAGAGCATGCTGCACCGGCTCTGCAGTTTCCCCATCTGCAGGCGCCCTGGTTTTTTCCAGGTTCAAATAATGCTCCAACTGGGCAATCCGCTGTTCTCCGGCAGAGGCAGAGGCCTGTAGATGCTGTATCAGAGTTTCATATTTTCGATAAGTATCTCTGTTTGCCGTACCCTCTTTTTTTATAATATGCTCGATTTTATCCAGTCTGCCGTTTAATTTGCGAATTTCAACCCGTATCTCGTCAATGCTGGCGGTTGCCGCAGCCGAACGATTTTTAATCTTCTGTTCGGCCGATTCCCTGACCTGACTGCGATCTGTCATTTCGGTTTCCAGGCCGGACTGCTTTTTTCCCAGATCAATGCTGCGACGGTCCATGGCCCGCATGCGATTTTCCATTGACATCAGCCGGTGGTTGAGAAGGTTGACATCCTCCTGGAAAGCGCAGCCGGAAAATAAAAAAATAACGCAAAATGCCATTAAAAAAGCTGATTTCATTATCGATATCCTTTGATTTGGTGGAAATGCAGATCACCAAAAGATTGCCCGCCAGAAGGCGGGCAATCCAAAAATATTTTTCACGAGAACGGCTTCATCAACAATGGTTCTCCGCTTCCGAACTATGCGGGAGGCTCCGGCCACCCGGCATGAGAGGTGCCGAATGCCGCAGCCCTTACAACAGACAGTCCTTTTAATCCACTACAAAATGGGCACGCCGATTCTTGGCCCAGGATTCCTCATCATGTCCTGAATTCACGGGATGTTCTTCACCGTAACTGATGGTCGTCAGGCGACTGGCGTCTATACCCACATTTACCAGATAATCTTTGACGATCTCGGCCCGTTTGTCACCCAAGGCCAGATTATATTCATTGGTTCCCCTTTCATCACAATGCCCCTCGATTGCCACCGCCGAATCAGAATTGATACGCAGCCACTGGGCCTTGCCAACCAGTATATCCTGGGCAAGCCCGGTAAGCACGTAGCTATCGAATTCAAAATAGATATCCTCGTTAACAAACATGCTTCTAGCTGCCATTGCCTCACGTCCCGCAGCGTCCGCAGCGTCCGCAGCTTCCGCAGCTTCCGCAGCTTCCGCCTGCAGGCGTTCTTCCTCTATGGCTTTCTGGCGAGCAAGTTCTTCCTGTAGGGCTTTTTCAGCAGCCAACTTTGCTGCAGCATCATCCTGAGCCGCATCCGGCTCCACCTGGGCAGCCTGCTGGGTTAAAGTGGGTTCTGACTGAACCGTCTTTTTCGCACATGAAGTAAAAAAAAGTAACCCCGGTACAATTAGTAATAAAGATAGACATATCCACATTTTTTTCCGCATTTTTCCTCCTCCCGAAAGTTAACACTCAGTTATTGGTAATATTAGATGACCACTGCGGGTTGCTCTGTTCTCCCCGCAAAGACAGCAGACGTCTTTGATCCGTTCCGTATGCCGTCATGATATAAATCCTGGACACTCCCCCTTCTCGCGTCGAGCTGAATGCAATCATGCCTGCATCCGGGGACCAGGTTGGACACTCGTTGTTTCCCGCATCATGGGTGAGCTGCATCAACCCCCGGCCATCCGTATTAATCACCATGATGTTTATATTGCCGTTTTCCATTGCCGAATAGGCAATTTTGTCTCCTGCCGGCGACCAGCTTGGCTGGGTGTTATAGCGTCCCTCAAAAGTCAGTCGCGTCACCCGGCCGGTTTCCAGATGTTTGATATAAATTTGAGGGGTGCCGCCTCGCTGGGAAACAAAAGCCATCTGTTTCCCATCCGGAGAAAAAGACGGAGAGACATCTATACCCCGGCTATGAGTTAGTCTTTTAATAATTTTCCCTGTTCCGGTCAACAGATAAATTTCCTGATCCCCGGAAAAAGAAAGCGTAGCCGCCAGGGAAAATTGGCCGGGAACCCAGGCAGGAGTTGCATTGATACCTTTTCTGTCGACAATTGAGCCCCGCTTTTGTCTTAAATTTCTTATAAAAAGGTCCGGTTTACCATTAATAAATGAAGTATACGCAATCCATTTATTATCCGATGACCATGCCGGTGACAAGGTAATATGTTTTGTTCGCGTCAGTTGTTCAGGACGATAACCGTCAAATTCACAGAAATAAATTTCCTTGTTGCCGGATCCCGTGGACACAAAGGCGAGTTGACTGTTAAACAGCCCTCGCTTACCGGTAAGCCGGAAAATAACTTCATTGCAGAAACGATGAATCATTTTCCTCTGGTCACTCTTTCCCCCTTTATATCTTTTGCCGACCAGGAGTTGCTCCTTAAACGTGTCAAACAGACGCAGTTCGATTTCAAGCTGGTTGTCATGCATTGAATAAGCACCGGTAATCAACAGCTCCGAACCGATTACAGTCCAGTTTTTAAAATTTATCCCGGGCATCTTGATGGCTGGGCCCTCCGGCTTTATCAAAAAGGCCCCCCGGTCCAGCATCTTGAAATAACCGGTAAATTCAAGGGCATCGGAAAGCATGTCGGCAGCCTGCCGGGCCACCTGGGCATCGATAGAATTTTCCGACAGGTTTTTAAACACTGGAATGGCAAGCGGGACTTTACGCAAAAAGGGGTTGCTGATATTGATATACGTGTAATCTGCCCGGCCCACTCCCGACATAAAAAAAACCAAAATGAGAGCCCCGGTCAAACAGATAATTTTTTTTTGGTATCCGGCAATCACGATGTTCCTCATCATTGTTCTAAATTGAGCGATCAGCAGTTGGCTTTTAGCAATTAGCACAATACTTTTAATATATTGTCAAAGGTCATCATTTCACCCAATGGATGAAAATCGAATTACTGGTAAACGCCTAAAATATAGGGGCTAACCGCCAATTGATAGGAGCTAATCGCTCATCATTATTCTATTCATTGCATAAGAAAAACTTAATTGATCCCCTCGGGTGTAAATTCCAGCCCCATTTCCACATAGGAACGCCTGGTCCCTTCGGGATGTCCCTTGACGGGATTGGATTTCTGAATCGCATTATAAGCCGATTCATCAAGGTAATTATTGCCTGATCGATCCGTAAAAAAGATATCCCTGATTTCACCATCGGGCATTATTTTGAATACCAGGCTGACTTTCAAATCACTGCGCCCTCCGGCCAACCGGTCGGAAAAAGCCCAGTTTTTCTGAATCTGGTAGGCAACTTCAACCCGGTAAATATCGATCAGTTCAAGAATCTGCCCGGTGTTCAGACCCGAATTTTGCCCGGACACTGAGCCGCTTTGTCCGGTGGCCCCCCTGACCGATTGTGTTTTTCGGCCCACAGGCAAATCCGCATCACCGACCTTTTGTCTTAGTTTATCGATAGCTGTCTTCAACGGATCTGGTCTGGATTTATCGATATCCTTTTCAATTCGCCGGATAGCACTTTTCACTACCTTTGTTCGCTTGAATGTCTTTTTTTTGAGCGACCGCTTCGGCTTTTTGGGAACATTTTTTTTTAAAACCGCTTTTCCCGGTTTTTTCTTAATGCTTACAACCGGCTCCGGAACAGCCTCAGGCTGCGGTTCTGATTGAATCTCAGGTTGCGCTTTTTTCTCGACAACCTGCACTTCCGGTTCAGCAACGGCTTGTTTGACCGGTTGCTTGACTGCTTCCGATTCTGAAAAGCGTACCATACTGACGTCAATAACAGAAGGAATAAATTTTTTCTGAGGTTTCAGTGTCGGCCCATAAATTAAAACCGCAAAAAACAGCACATGGCATAAAATCGAAATCCCATAGGTCAAAATAACGGTTCGAATATTCTTTTGTGCTCCGAAATTTACGGTTGCCCGTGCATCAACAGATTTCTTCATTGAATTACTGTTTTTTGCCCGGTGTCTTTTCATCTTCCTGCAAAGGCACGGTAATCATGCCCAGCTTTTCGACTCCGGCATCCTTTATCTCAGCCATTATTCTGACTACCATGCCGTAAGATACTGTTTTATCGGCACGGAAATATACCTCACGGTCCTTGGTATTTTTTAGTATCCGGATCAGCTTTTCCTGCAGAAAATCAGGCTCGACCTGAAGATCATTGATAAACACCTGGTTTTGAGTATTCACAGTAACAATGAGATGCTCTTTTCCCGAAGGAAGCGGCTGTGTGGAAGCCTCGGGCAGATCAACGTTGACCCCCTGCACCATCATAGGCGCCGTCACCATAAAAATAATTAAAAGAACAAGCATGACATCCACAAACGGTGTGACGTTTATATCCGACATCAAACGATCCTGGTTCCCTCCGAGGCTCATCGCCCGTTCCCCTTTGAACTTAGGATATCCCGTTCAATAATGTTTAAAAAATCTGCGGAAAAACTTTGCAGTTCAGACTCAATGATCCGAATCTTCTGCATAAAATAGTTAAATGCAATGACTGCGGGTATGGCGACCGCCAATCCCGCCGCAGTGGCAACCAGTGCCTCTGAAATACCCGGTGCTACCACCGCCAGGCTGGCGGAGCCTCTTTGGCCGATACCATGAAAAGAATTCATAATGCCCCAAACCGTTCCGAACAACCCGATAAACGGGGCGGTATTCCCGGTTGTGGCCAGAAACGGCACCATTTGCATCATGCGCATGGTTTCCGTATTCGTAGCCCTGCGCAGGGCTCTTTGAAGGTTATCGGACCCTGCAAATTTGGCACTCAGGGGAAGACTGTCCTTCCCATTTGCCTCAAGTCCTCCTCCGACCAGGGAGACACCCGACCTGCTGAGTTTTTTCAGCTCAAGATAGCCGATCCGGAAAACCCGGGCAATGGGGCTCCCGTGCAACTGTTTGGCCCGCGCAAACGCATCTGAAAGATCCCGGCTTTTCCAGAAAAAATCAGTAAAAAGCACAGACTCCTTAAAAGCCCTGCGTATATAAAAATATTTAATTAAAATTATGGCCCAGGATGTGATGGAAAAAAAAAGCAACAAGAAAAGCACCATCTGCACCATCAACCCTGCATTGGTCACCATCTGGATGATATCTATCTGTCCGGAAATCATAAATCCGCTCCGCTTATTATAGTGTATGACAATCGCAACAACGTCAGCTTAAAAAAAATCTCACTTCACTTGAATTCAGTAAATTCATAACCGGATAAGGAAGAACCGGTTAATTTAAGATATCAATATAATCGATAAAAACATATAAAAATAACCCGGTACAACCAATTAGGTTCAAGAAGATAGTACGAATAAACCGCCGGTGTCAAGGGAGTTTTAGGCAGGTCGGGTATTCGACATCGTGAAATCGTCCATGCAAAAGGTTGCTAAAAATAAAGACCACCTGCTATACTACAGGATATGAGTATCAAGCCGACATATGAGGAACTGCAGCTCCAGGTTAAATCCTTACGCCGTCGATCCGAAAAACCGGCTCGGGCTGAAAAGGCAGTCCAGCAACAAAACAGATATCTAAAAATTTTACATGAAACCTCTCTGGGCCTTATCAATAAACTGGACAAAACCCAACTGCTGGAAACCATCTTGAAAAGTGCCTCCGCCTTGGCCCGCACCGATCATATTTTCATTTATTTAAAAGATAAAAATTCCGACGATGATCACATCCGGATTTGCCAGGGCACGGGCTTTTTTGAAAATCAGGTCGGCCGTCGGGTACGCCTTGGTGAAGGAATCGGCGGCACGGTCTGGCAAACGGGCCAACCAATACTGATCGATGATTATCAGGGCTGGGAAAACCGCATCGCCGATCCCGATTTAAACGATTTGCACTGTATCGTGGGCATGCCACTGAATGCCGGTCAGAGCATCAGGGGGGTCATGGGCCTGGCCCATATTGATCCGGAAAAGCAATTCGATCAAGATGACATTATGATCCTTTCCCGTCTGGCCACACTGGCGCTGCTTGCCCTGGAAAAAGCTGAATTGTACGCCAATGCCCGCCGAGAACTGGAGGAACGAAAAAAAGCCGAAGCCTTTATCCGCAAAAACGAGCAACGCTACCTTAACCTTCTGGAATCCTCTCCCGATCCAATTGTCGTATACAACATGGAAGGCGTGGCCACCTATGTTAATCCTGCCTTTGAACAGACTTTCGGGTTGTCCCGAAGCGAACTGCTCGGCAAACATATTGATTTTGTTCCCCCCGAGGCCTGGCCGGAAACCAAAGCCGCCATCGACGCCATGCTCCACGGCAAAAAAATCAATTTATTCGAAACCCGGCGCTTTACCAAAGACGGCCGCCTGCTGGATGTGCAGATCAGTTCCACGCTTTACCTGGATCAATCCGGAAACCCCTCCGGCAACATCGTTACATTACGGGACATCAGTGCCCGCAAGGTCGCGGAAAGGGTTTTATACAATTATCAAAACCAGTTGGAAGAACTTGTAGAAGAACGCACCGGTGCGCTTGGCAAAGCCAACCGTAAACTGGGCATTGAAATCGAAGAACGTAAACGGGCTGAAACAGCACTGCGACAGCGCGAAAAGGAACAGCGTGCCCAGGCCCGGCATCTGGAGGAAGTCAACACCGCTTTAAAAGTTTTGATCAAACAAAGAGAAATCGATAAAACCGAACTGCAGGAAAATGTGTTGTCCAATGTAAGAGAACTGGTCATCCCATATTTGAACAAAATTAAAAAAAACCGCCTCAACACCCGCCAGTTAACCATGCTCAGCATTCTCGAATCCAATCTGAACAACATTATCTCACCATTTATCAACAAACTTTCAACAAAATACTTTAATTTCACTCCTACTGAAATTCGGGTAGCCAATCTTATAAAAGAAGGCAAAACCAACAAAGAAATTGCAGAAGTATTGCTTATCTCGAAAAATACAGTGTTATTTCATCGGTATAATATCCGCACCAAATTACAAATAAAAAACACTCGTGCCAATCTGCGATCCCGTCTCCTGAACTTTGATGAATAGTGGTTTAAACCTACTATTTTCCCGCTATTTTAACAACTTGACATTTCAATAAAATTATTTTTAATTACAGTGAAATGGGGTTTGCTCAAAAAAAAGCAACCTGCCAGCCCCTGATATTTCCGGTTCGATTTGTTTGATCTGAAATTACAATACGGCAAGATGGCACCTGATTTGAATCGGACTACTAAAAAATTAAAACATTTTCCTTGACTATAACAAAAAAACGTGTATTATTTTCGTCATTATATGAACGAAATTCATTTTTTTAGGCTGTGTAAATTTTATTCGCTTGCCAAGCGTAAAAAAAATTAAACTTATGAAATCTCTCAATGTCAAAAACATTACGCTTTCATTTGGCGGACTGGATGCTCTTTCAAAGGTCAGCATGACCATTGAACCCGGTCTGATCACATCGATCATCGGACCCAATGGCGCCGGGAAAACCAGCATATTAAACTGTATATCCGGTTTCTATCATCCCGCAAGAGGGGAAATTGTTTACGGTGAAAAGGACCTTACCCACTCATCACCGCATCAGGTAACCAAAATGGGCATTGCCAGAGCTTTCCAGAACCTGGAACTGTTTGGTGGCCTTTCGGTACTGGACAACCTGTTACTGGCACGACACACCAACCTTAAATATAATTTTCTCCACGCTGTTTTATATTTTGGGAAAGCCTCAAGAATTGAAGCTGAAAACAGAGCATATGTGGAAAATGTAATCGACTTCATGGAACTGGAACCGTACCGCAAAAGTATTGTGGGAAATCTCAGTTACGGTATTCAAAAACGAGTGGAGGTTGCAAGGGCGCTTACGCTGGATCCTGAACTGCTGCTTCTGGATGAACCCA
>CAYQNS010000109.1:0-13595 GCA_964418755.1 uncultured Desulfobacteraceae bacterium | reverse complement strand
AGTGTGACGTACAATATTGCATCCAAGCCGTCTTCAACCATCGAAGCCGTTTGAAGACAGTGAGATGGACTTGCCCATGCCGTGCGATCCTTTGGTTATGATCTCAAAAGATTTAAAGGAGGCTGCTTGCGGTGTTCGGGGTCAGTAAGCTTGATGCTCTCGTAAAAAGTATTTGAGATGGCCATTTCAGACCCATCCGGGAGAATATGCCATTGAAAAGTACTTACTAAAGATTTCTGATGCATTTTGCCGCCTTTAGCGAAAAAAGGATAAATCATGAAAGAGTTTGACAAACTTTATATCAACGGCGAATGGGTAAAATCTTGCAATACTGAAATAATTGAGGTGGTTAATCCCGCCACCGAAAGTCTTTGCGCATGCGTTCCAAGTGGAAATATAGAAGATGTAAACGCTGCCGTCGCATCTGCGCGCCAAGCGTTTAGCAGCTGGGCCCATACGCATGCGCAAGACCGCGCCCAGATCATGAATGCCGCGGCAGATGAAATGCAGCGCCGCGCCGATGAATTAATTGACGCACACGTCATCACTATGGGGTGCCCTCGTCACCTCACCGCCGGGTTACACGTTGATGGCCCCATTGAGGCCATGCGTTACTACGCGGACCGTGCCGCCCAGATGGACGAAATTGAAGAAAAAGGTCGCGTATTATTGCGCAAAGAGCCCATCGGCGTTTGCACATTGATCAATCCCTGGAACTATCCCCTGCATCAATTGATCGGCAAAGTGGCGCCCGCCCTTGCAGCCGGCTGCACCATCATCGCCAAACCGGCAAAACAAACACCGCTGCAGGATTTTATAATGGCGGAAATTTTTTCAGCCGCAGGTCTGCCGGCAGGCGTATTTAACCTTGTCAGTGGCTCAGGTCGTGTCATTGGTCCTGCCATGAGCAGTCACCCCGATGTGGACATGGTCTCCTTTACCGGCTCGACATATTCGGGGATCAAGGTAGCAAAAGCTGCCGCTCCGACGGTAAAACGCGTTTGCCAGGAATTGGGTGGTAAATCCCCGTATATCATCACCGAAGACGCCGATTTGGCGCCCGCCGTTCGCTATGGTGTTGAAGATGTCATGCTGAACACAGGGCAAACCTGCAATGCCCTCACGCGTATGTTCGTACACCGAAACCGCTATGAAGAAGCCGTCAACATTGCCAGAAAAATCGCAGAAGAAAATATCGTGGGTGACCCGGAGGACAGTCGCGTTACCATGGGGCCGTTGGCATCAATTTCACAAAAACAAAAAGTGATCAACTATATCAAAAAAGGCATCGCCGAAGGCGCACGATTGGTCACCGGCGGTATTGATATGCCGGCAGGTCTGCGTGCTGGCGCTTACGTACAACCTACCCTTTTTGCGGATGTATCCAACGATATGGTTATCGCCAGGGAAGAAATTTTCGGCCCTGTGCTCTGCATGATTGTCTATGACGATATCGAAGCCGCCATCGAAATGGCCAACGACACGGTATTCGGTTTATCGTCCGGAGTTTATGCAAAGGACAAAGCCGGTGCACTGAAAATCGCCAGACGAATACGGGCGGGACAGTGTTACATCCAGGGTAGCTATTTTAATCTTGACGCGCCTTTCGGTGGCTACAAACAATCCGGCAACGGTCGGGAATGGGGAGATCAAGCCATGCTGGAATACATTGAGACGAAAGCCATAATTGCGTAACAAGGTCAAATAGAAAGCTTGGGGCGCGTCTTGATTAGTGATTTATTTTTTTGACCTCGGTTAAATACGCCACGTGTGTTCTTCCTTCCCGGTGAAACATTAGAAAGTATTGAATATACGGCCATGCCATTTAGTGAAGAAAATGAAAATATTGTTCTTTCTCTTTTGGGTTCAATTGGGTATATTTGTTCCCATCGGAACGGCAACCCCTTTCAAAGATGCTCGAGCAATAGCTAAACGCAATCAGCCTCAGGAGGCGATCCCATGGTCAATCCGAAAAACATTGGATTTTATGTGGCCGTTTTGTTGCTCGGCCTTGCTGTGATCCCGGGGCTCATAGGGCCGGCAGCCGCGCAATCTACGGCTTTGTCTACATCCCTTTCACCAGATGACTCGCCAGATCTTTCAATGGCCAGGGCCATTCAAATGGCTGCCGATCAGAATTTTGAAGTCATGGCCGGGCGCTTTCAGGTGGCGGCATCCAAGGCCAATGTCACCCGGGCGCGGTCAGGATTTTTACCCCAGGTTTTTTTTACCGAAACCTTCAACCGTACCACCAACCCCATGTGGGCCTTTGGCACCCGGTTGAACCAGTCGGAGATCACTTCGGCCGATTTTGATCCGGAAAAATTGAATGACCCGGATGCACTGAATAATTTTTCATCGGCCATGGGCCTGATGTGGAACGTCTACGATGGGAAGCAGACCTGGCTCGGATGGCAGCAAAGCCTGGAAAACCAGGATGCCGCGGTGCTCGGGCTTAAAAAAATAAGACAGAACACCATTGCTAAAGCCGCTATCGCCTATGTAGGCGTGCTGCTGGCTGAAAAAAACCAGATGGTGATTCAGCAGGCCCTTGAGACTGCCAATGCCCATTTGAAGATTATAAAATCACGTTTTGAAAATGGGTTTGTGGTTAAAAGTGATCTGCTGCGCGGGGAAGTTCGCATTGCCGAACTGGAGCAGGAATTGCTTCAGGCGGAAAGTCGGATACGGGTGGCCGGGGCCTGGCTGAACGCCGCCATGGGCGTGCCCATCGACAAACGGTTCAATGCAACAACGCCTCTGAAAATCTGTGTCGAAACAACGGGTATGATTGAAGAATGGATTGAAAAGGCCCTGGCCAACCGACCGGATCTCAAGCAGATGACGATTCAGGCGGATATGGCCGCAAAAGAAATAGCAAAATCCCGGGCAGCCCACCTGCCCCGTTTGGATCTCATGGGGACCTATGAGATCAATTCTGAAAAGTTTAATGATTCGGCCGATAATTATACGCTGGGTGCCGTCCTGCGCCTGAATTTATACAGCGGGCATCGGATGTCGGCGACAACCAAAATGGCCAGAGCAGACCAGCAGCGGGTAAAAGAGCTGCAAAAAGGTCTGGAACAGGGGATTCGGGTCCAGACCCGGGAAGCATTTCTCACAGCCCGAAGCGCCTGGCAGCGCATCGCGGTGGCCAGATCTGCGGTGGCACAGGCCGACGAGGGGCTGCGCATTGTCAGCAACCGGTATAAAAACGGACTGTTGACCATCGTCGGTCTGCTGGATGCCGAAGTTGTTGATCAACAGGTGCGGTCCCGTCTTTTCAAAGCCCTGCATGATTACAAGGTGGCCAAAATTCGACTGGCGCTGGCCAGTGGTACCATTGATACCGATTTTCGATAGTGTCTGTCCGGAAATGGTCTTTTTGCCCAAACCCATGGAGAATGTCATGATCGCTATAAACATCATTCCTTTGTTTTTATCTTTTTTTCTGTTAACGGCCTGCGGTGACAAAATCGAACCGGGGCACAGCGCATCGGGCAGTGCCAAGGTTGTCAGGGCCGCGGTGGCAGCGGCCGAGGTGACCCGGCAACCGGCCATTTATGATGCGGTGGGGACAGTGGTTGCCCGCACCACCAGTACTCTTTCCGGAAAGCTGATGGGCAGTGTGACAGCGGTGAACGTCCGAGAGGGAGATTTTGTTAAAGCCGGCGATGTGCTGGTGGTCATCGATGAACAGCAGGTGTCGGCCCAATTGCGCCAGGCCAAAGCGCGCCTGGCCCAGGCCCGTGACGCCGAACGCTCGAGTCGATCCGCCCTGGATGCTGCCAGGGCCGGTGCCGATCTGGCCCGCGCTACCTATAAGCGCTACCAGCAGTTACTCCTGGAACAGTCGGTGAGCCAGCAGGAATTTGAAGAGGTGGAGGGCCGCTACCGGCAATCGGAAGCGGCCCTGGCCCAGGCCGATGCCATGGTCGGTGCCGCCGGGCAACAGGTGCAGCAGGCCCGGGCCGCCCTGACCGGTGCCGGTATCAGCAAAAAAGATGCCCGGATACTGGCACCCTACGACGGCCGGGTGACGGCAAAAATGATCAGCGTCGGCGATCTGGCATCACCTGGAACCCCTTTTGTCACCCTTGAAAAAAGCGGTGTCTATTGTGTGGACCTGGTACTGCCGGAGAGCCATATCCAGGCCGTCGGTGTGGGGATGGCCGTCACTGTGAGAATTCCGGCGTTGAAGCAGCTTGAAATAAAAGGTGTCATCGGCCGTATCGTGCCCACCGCCGATGAAAAGAGCCGATCGTTTCTGGTAAAGGTGAAATTGCCGGAGAACTCGTCTCTGCGTTCGGGCTTGTTTGCCCGGGTGGCCATTGAACTGGAAAGCTCCGGCCGGCTGCTGATTCCCGCTTCGGCCGTGATACTGGAAGGTCAGCTCACCGGCGTCTACAAGGTTGACGATCAGCAGGTGGCCCGATTTCGATTGATTCGCATCGGGGAAGCCGACAACGACCGGGTGGAGGTCATCTCCGGCGTCAGGACCGGGGATCGATTTGTGGTGGATCCACCGCCGGCAATGCATGACGGCGTAACTGTGGAGCCGGTCTCATGAAGGGCAAAACAGGTGTTGCCGGCAAAATAGCAGGGCTGTTTATTGATTCCAAGCTGACCCCGCTGATCATCATTGCATCGATCCTGCTGGGGCTTGCTGCGGTCATCGCCCTCCCCCGGGAAGAAGAACCCCAGATTATTGTGCCCATGGTGGATATTTTTGTCCGGATGCCCGGGGCCAGTGCACAGGAAGTGGAAACCCGCATCACCAGCCCCATGGAAAAGTTGCTTTGGGAAATTCCCGGGGTGGAATATGTTTATTCCACTTCAAGTCCGGGCGTGTCCATGGCGGTGGTCCGGTTTTATGTGGGCCAGAATGAGGAAGAATCCATTGTCCGGCTGCAATCAAAACTCATGGCCAATATGGACCGGATTCCCTGTGCGGCATCGCCGCCGCTGATCAAGCCGCGCTATATTGACGATGTGCCGATTCTGGCCATCACGTTCCACGGCCCGGACATGGACCATTTTACCCTGCGCCGGGTCGCGGCAGAGGTGGAAAATATTGTCAAACGGGTTACGGATGCTTCCATTACCACATTGATCGGGGGGCTGCCCCGTCAGGTGAATGTCCGATTCGACCCGCTGCGCCTGGCCGCTTACGGCCTGGACATAGAGCAGGTGGCCCAGTTGCTGTGTGCCGCCAACCAGGAGGCGGATGCCGGGTCTTATGCTTCACCGGGAGGGCTGGTGCAGGTTCATACCGGCGGATTTCTCAAGACGCGCCGGGATGTGGAAGCCATTGTGGTGGGGCTCTCGCAAAGTCGGCCCGTATACCTGCGGGACGTGGCCACAGTGACCGATGGGCCGGGGGAACCGGATCAGTATGTGTTTTTCGGCACGGGACCGGCAGACCACGAGAACAAAACCGTCGGCGAAAACAGACTAAAAGGGATCCGGTCTGCGGTTACCCTGACGGTGGCCAAGCGAAAAGGGGCCAATGCCATCACCGTGGCCCATGAGGTGCTGGCCAGGATCGATGATGCCCGGGGAAGTGTCATTCCCGACAACATCCAGACCACCATTACCCGCCATTACGGGGAAACATCCAAAGAAAAGTCCGATGAGCTTTTGTTGCACATGTTCATTGCCATTGTATCGGTGACGCTGTTGATCTGGATTGTCCTGGGATGGCGTGAATCCGGTGTCGTGGCCCTGGCCATTCCCGTGACCCTGGCCCTGACCCTGATGGTCTTTTACCTTTACGGGTACACCCTCAACCGGATTACCCTGTTTGCCCTTATTTTTTCCATCGGCATTCTGGTGGATGATGCCATCGTGGTGGTGGAAAATATGGTCCGCCATTTCAGGATGCCGGAAAACAGCCACCGGCCCCGATCCACGGTGGCCATAGAAGCCGTGAACGAGGTGGGTAACCCCACCATCCTGGCCACCATGGCGGTGATTGCCGCCATATTGCCCATGGCGTTTGTGGGGGGCCTCATGGGGCCGTATATGCGGCCCATACCCGTGGGGGCATCGGCCGCCATGGTATGGTCTCTGCTGGTGGCCTTTGTCGTCACCCCCTGGGCGTCCATGCGGCTTCTGGGCCATAAAGCTTCGGGAAAGGGGGCATCGGAAGAAAGGGAGGGCTTCAGCACCCGGCTCTATCGAAGGGTCATGACCCCGCTGATTCATCGCCCGGTGTGGCGCTGGAGCTTTCTTTTCAGCGTGGTGGTGATGCTGCTGGCGGCCTGCGCCATGGTGGGCCTGGGGCTGGTGCGCATCAAGATGCTGCCATTTGACAACAAGAGTGAATTCCAGGTGATCATCGATATGCCGGAGATCGCCACACTCGAAGACACCACGGCCTGTGCCATGGCCATGGGCGACTATATTCAAACCGTCAATGAGGTGGTCAATTACCAGATTTATGCCGGCACGGCCGGTCCGTTCAACTTTAATGGTCTGGTGCGGCATTACGATCTTCGCAGGGGACCCCATATGGCGGATATCCAGGTAAACCTGGTGGAAAAGGGGCATCGCCGGGACCAGAGCCATGCCATAGCCAAGCGGATGCGGCCGGCCCTTAAGATGATTGCCGACCGCTTTGGCGCCCGGGTCAAGGTGGCCGAAGTACCGCCGGGACCGCCGGTGCTGTCCACCCTTGTGGCGGAAGTCTACGGCCCTGATTACGAGCGCCAGCGTGAACTGGCGCTAAAGATTCGTCACATTTTTGAAACCACCCCCGACGTGGTGGATGTGGATTGGTATATGGAGGCCCCTCGTCCCCGATTTGACATGATCGTGGATCGGGAAAAAGCGGCGTTGCACAATATTCCTGTGGCCCGCATCGCCAAAACACTGGAGATGGCCCTGTCCGGCCGCCAGGTGGGGCTGTTGCATCAAGTCCGGGAAAAAGAGGACGTGCCCATTATTTTACGGCTGCCCCTGTCGGCCCGATCCGGGGTTCAGCGTCTGGAAAACCTGAAAATCAGCGGGGCTGATGGCGCTCTTGTGCCCCTTTCAGCCCTTGTCAAAACAATCAAAACCCAGGCGGATCGCAGTATTTACCATAAAAACCTCATGCCGGTGGTCTATGTCACCGGCGATGTGGCAGGGGCCCGGGAGAGCCCGGCCTATGTGATTTTCGAGATGCAGAAGAAAATTGACGATATCACCCTGGCAGAAGGGTATAAAATCGTCCAGCATACGGCCAGCCTGCCTGAAAGTGATCGGCGCTATGCCATGAAATGGGACGGTGAATGGCATATTACCTATGAGGTTTTCAGGGACCTGGGTATTGCCTTTGCCGTGGTCCTTGTTTTGATTTTCGTGATGGTGGTGGGGTGGTTCAAGTCCTTTTCCACCCCGCTGGTGATCATGGCGGCCATTCCCTTTTCCCTGATCGGCATTTTACCGACCCACTGGCTCATGGGGGCCTTTTTCACGGCCACCTCCATGATCGGTTTTATCGCCGGTGCCGGCATCGTGGTGCGCAACTCCATTATCCTGGTGGATTTCATCGAACTGCGGCTGAAAGAGGGCGCCCCCCTGGACCAGGCAGTGGTGGATGCCGGCGCGATCCGATTCCGGCCCATGGTGCTCACGGCGGCCGCCGTGGTGGTGGGGGCCTCGGTGATTCTGTTCGACCCCATCTTTCAGGGACTGGCCATCTCACTCATGGCCGGTGAGGTAGCTTCACTGCTTTTTTCACGCATGACCGTGCCCATCCTGTTTTATATGGAAAGACACCGGGAACTGGTTGTCCACGAAAGAGATGCGGTGTAAAATGGTGCCGGGCACCCCGGGATGCTGAAAGGTTTTACCGTTCCGGCGAGGATAAATACACGCATTCAATAGAGACGAATAAAGCATTCTTTGAGATAGGGGTCAAAACAAACATAGTCCGGCGATCATGGAGGACGTAACAAAGAGCCCTGGTGCAGATAGTGCTTGAGATTTAATACCCTGGGAAATAGCAAAGCACCGATTACGTGTTGTCTTTTTTCTGTCACAACGATAATCTGCGGAAAAATTCTTCACGATACGTTTACAAAGGAGAAACATGCAGATTAAACGATTCATCCGCCGGTTGAGGAAAAGAGTGTGATCCCCTGGGAGGAGATCGACCGGGCAAAGGTCCCCGGACATGAAGGAGAAGTCACGCTGCTGAAGCGAGGCACGGAATTCTCGATCCGAACCGCAGGAACTGAACTGATGAACAGCCGCCTCCACGGTTCCGAAGATGCGCTGGCTGAGCTCGCATGCAGCCGCATTAAACAAAAATCCGGCGCAAGGATTCTCATTGGAGGCCTCGGCATGGGCTACACACTGGCAACTGCACTTGAACAATCGAAGCCGGACACACGCATTACCGTATCCGAACTGATCCCGGCTGTGGTCGGATGGAACCGGGAACACCTGGGACACCTGGCAGGGATGCCGCTGAATGATCCCCGGGTATCCGTCAAAGAAGAAGATGTGGCCCGAACCATCGGAGGAAAAAAATCCGCCTGGGATGCAATACTTCTGGATGTAGACAACGGTCCGGACGGGCTTACCCGGAAAGCCAATGACCGCCTCTACGGCAAAGCCGGTCTGAAAGCGGCCTTTTCCGCTCTTTGCCACGGAGGGATTCTGGCCGTCTGGTCTTCCGGAGCAGATGCGGCATTCACTTATCGCCTGAAGCAATGCGGATTTAAGACGGAAACCCTGACCGCAGAAGCCCGCAAATCCGGGAAAGGCCCCGGGCACACAATCTGGCTTGCCGAAAAACTGCTTGCTTAAGCGGCTTTCCGGATCATGGAGTCCCGGGTCTGGGCAACTTCCATGCTTTCAATATACTCATCGAAAGTCATGAGCCGGTCGATGACGCCGCCGGGGATGATCTCAATAATCCGGTTTACCACGGTATTCACGAACTCGTGATCATGGGAGGTGAAAAGAATCACCTCCTGAAATTTGAGCAGGCTGTCATTTAAAGACGTGATCGATTCCAGATCGAGGTGATTGGTGGGCTCATCCAGCATCAGTACATTTGATTCGGAAAGCATCATCCTTGACAGCATGCAGCGAACCTTTTCCCCACCGGAGAGCACACTGATCTTTTTAATGGCCTCTTCCCCGGAAAAGAGCATGCGCCCTAAAAAGGTCCGGGCAAAATTCTCGCCCTCTGTGGGGGGAGCAAATTGCAGAAGCCACTCAACAAGGTTCCGGTCGCCGTTGAAATAGGCACTGTGTTCCTTGGGGAAATAGGAGTGGGTAATGGTGACTCCCCAACAGAAAGTACCGCTGTCTTGTTCCATCTCCCCGGCCAGAATTTGGAAAAGAGTGGTGTTGGCCAGGCTGTTTCCGCCCAGAAAGGCGATCTTATCCCCGCCGTTTACGGTAAAACTCACATTGTCCAACACCTTTTCACCATCAATGGTCTTGGTGAGTCCGTCCACTTCCAGGATCACATTGCCGCAGGGGCGTTCCGGTTTGAAGCAGATAAACGGGTATTTCCTTGACGACACCGGCATGTCTTCAACTGTGAGTTTCTCCAGGAGTTTCTTGCGGGAGGTGGCCTGCTTTGATTTGGAGGCGTTGGAACTGAACCGCTGGATAAAAACCTTCAATTCATTGGCCCGGTCGGTAATCTTCTTGTTTTCCGCCTGTTTCTGTCTCAAATTCAGCCGGCTGGCCTGGTACCAGAAATCGTAATTCCCCATATACACCGAGATTTTACCGAAATCAATGTCGGCAATGTGAGTGCACACCTGGTTCATGAAATGCCGGTCGTGTGATACCACGATTACCGTGTTCCGGAACCTGTAGAGAAACTCCTCCAGCCAAGCAATGGACCTGATGTCCAGGTTGTTGGTTGGCTCGTCCAGGAGCAGGACATCCGGATTTCCGAACAGGGCCTGGGAGAGGAGTACCCTCACCTTTTCCCCGCCTTCGAGCTCCTTCATTTTTTTTTGATGCATTTTTTCGGTAATTCCCAGGCTGTTTAAAAGAACCGCCGCTTCAGAATCTGCCTCATAGCCGTTCATCTCCGCAAATTCGGCCTCAAGTTCACCTGACCTGATTCCATCCTTTTCGGAAAAATCGGGCTTGGTATAAAGAGCCTCCCGTAGTGTTATAATCCGGTACATCTTTTCATGGCCCATGATCACAGTGTTTAAAACCGTCTCCTCGTCAAAGGCAAAGTGGTCCTGTCTTAAAACCGCGATTCGCTCCCGGGATCCCACGGAGACGGTTCCCGAGTCCGGTTCGATATCTCCGGCAAGGATTTTCAGAAATGTGGACTTTCCTGCGCCGTTGGCGCCGATGAGTCCGTAACAGTTACCCGGTGTAAACTTTATATTAACGTCTTTGAACAGGGGCCTCTTGCCATAGGCAAGGGTGACGTTGGTTGCGCAAATCATTTTTGTTTCCTTTTCATTTAATACAAAAAACCACAGGAACAGCTCCTGTGGCTTAAAAGTCGGCGCAAGCTACCATCTCTCAAAATGAAAGGCAATCTTTTTTTTCAAATGGGCGTCGGACAACAGCAACATATTGAAGTTGTTCCTTTTCTCAATTCAAAATTGTGTTTGAACGGACTTTTCGTTCAAACACTGATCCGTTGATCCGGATGGCTGAAGCCAACCGATATGGCAGCGTTTGTGATGGCTCGTTCTCATATTCGAGTAAGCCTTTCGCGCTTTGCCCTCAGGCTTCGACGCCCGGCGGTGCCCTTGTCTTCTGAGAATACTCGTGCTAATAAATTAATGTCATTAACTTTAAAACCGGCTGCATGGATCACCATAGGTATGAAGCGTTTGCAGGGGCTGTTTTCATTAAGGTAATAACATTGATTTGTCATTTGCGACATTATGCCCTCAAAGTATAAAAGTTCATTTGAAAAATATGGGGTCAATATGAAAAATTACAAAAAAATTATGGGTCTGATGATAGTCGTTTTTTCACTTTCAGCAAACCCGGCAAACGCAGAGAGTAACTGGTGGGAAAAAGGAATTAATATTTTTAAAACGCTGGGGGAAGACAATCAATCAAAAGAACCTGGTCTCAATGAAATCGGCGAGGCATTTAAGGAAGCACTTCGTATCGGCTCCGAAAATGTAGTCAGAAAATTAGGTGATGTGGATGGTTTCAATGCGGATGCAGCGGTTCACATACCATTGCCAAAGGAATTACATACTGTAAGAACGATGTTAACTAAAATTGGGATGTCTCAGATAGTAGATGACCTTGAACTAAAACTGAATCGTGCGGCTGAAGCTGCAACTCCAAAGGCTAAAGAACTTTTCCTGCAGTCAATCACTGAAATGACCTTTGACGACATTAAAGGCATTTATGAAGGCCCTGAAGATTCAGCAACAAAATATTTTCAGGGAAAAATGTCTCCGGCATTGAGCAAAGAAATGCGTCCGATAGTTGAAAACAACCTGTCAAAAGTAGGGGCAATTCAAGCTTTTGACAACGTAATGGGCAAATATCGAGCTTTGCCGTTTGTGCCGGATATAAAAGCAAATTTAACAGACCATGTTGTTCAAAAAGGAATGGATGGGATCTTCTATTATATCGCAAAAGAGGAAGCCGCTATTCGAAAAAATCCTGTAAAACAAACCACCGAATTGTTGAAAAAAGTGTTTGGCGCTAAGTGATCCCTGCGTGAGCGTGCTGTCGCTGGGCCGGTAATGAGGTACAAAGCCTCACGGACAATGTTCCGAATCCGGTTAAAAGGATGACGGGATATGCACAACAAATTTCTAAAAACGGCGGATTAAGATCAAAATCGATTCTTTAGTCTAAACAGGAAGGAAAATTTTTAATGAAACGGATATTTTACATTTTAATACTGATTTTCGCCGCTTCTTATGCATTCGCTTCGATAAAACAAGACAAGAAACTTTTTGAAAACAAGTGCTCCCGGTGTCATTCTCTGGAAAAATCTTTGGCGAAGACGAAAGATTTGGCCGCATGGCAAAGAACGATCAAAAGGATGGTAAAATACGCTCCCGGTTCAATTTCAGAGCAGGACGCCAAAAATATCGCCGACTATTTAGCGGCGTTGGCAAAACCGGTTCAGCCGATTGCGCAACAAAAAACCGGGCAAAAAGATGCGGCACCGGCGGAAAAGGAGAAAATCAGTGCCCCCGAAAAAAATAAGGTCTTTAATTTTAAAAAAGTCAGTGTAAAGCAATTTATAGATCCGGCCGTGTGTGCCGACTGCCATTCTGAAAAATTTGAACAATGGAACGGTTCGATGCACAGTAAAGCCTTCACTGATCCCCTATGGCGGGCGGCAACCAAGCTTTTTTTCAAGGAAACCGTGGACCCCAAAGAAATCCTCGAAATGAAAGCCTGCGTCAAATGCCACACCCCGCTCGGTTTCCGCGCCTATCAAATTGCTTCTCCGGGTGATGATTATGACAAATTGGCGCCCTTGCCGGCGGAAGGTATTTTTTGCAATTGGTGTCATAACATTAACGAAGTCAAGCATATCGGCGACGCCGGTTATGAGGTTGCTCCGGGCAATGGGGATGACGATCCTTCAACCATGCTGGGCCCGCTTGAAGACGCCAGTTCGGATTACCATCCGGTACAATATTCTGAATTGCATACCAAATCGGAATTTTGCGGACTTTGCCATAATGTCTCCCATGCCACCAACAATCTTCCCTTTGAACAAACATACGATGAATGGAAACAAAGCCCTTACAACACCGGCAACCCTGCGACTACCGTAAACTGTCAGGATTGCCACATGCGCCAGAAACCCGGTGTTCCGGCAACGGGCAAAACCGCCAGGCCCGATAATCCGGGCAAAGCAGCGGATGACGGGCCACCAAGAAAACATATCAATACGCACTATTTTGTGGGTGCCAATACACTGGTCACCGGGCTTGCGAAAAATGAGATTCATGCAAAAATGGCAATCGAACGCCTCGAAAATGCTGCTGACCTGGAACTTATCCGAAGCGATACTTACCGAAAAGGCGGTCTTTCGCAAATCGGGGTCAAGGTTATCAATTCCGGCGCAGGGCATTATCTGCCCACCGGCGTTACCGAAATAAGACAGATGTGGCTTGACATCAGCATTGCCGACAACAATGGAAAAGTCGTTTTGCGCTCCGGCCATCTTGATGAAAAGGGCAATATTGACAAATCAGCGATTCTTTTTGCAACCAGGCTGGGCAATCATAAAGGAGAGCCTGTTCATAACGTTGCGATGGCTGACCGTGTGCTGTATGATCACAGGGTCCCGCCCAAAGGGTATCGGATCGAAAAATATGCTTTCCAGATACCGCCGGATGCGGTTTCTCCATTAAAAGTTGAAGCCATCCTTAAATATCGCAGCGCTTCCCAATCTCTTGTCGATCAACTGCTTGATGACAATGCTATTGAAATTCCCGTGATTGATATGGCTTATGTAGTGGATATAATAGCGTTCTAATACCTTTGAAGATCAGCCGTTAGCTATTAGCCAAAGGAATCCTTCATCATTTCGAGCTGAAAGCCAATAGCTAACAGCTAAAAGCTTCGTTCAGGCACTGGTTATGGAGAACGGTTTGAGCGATTTGACGGATATCGAT
>CAYQNS010000108.1:0-13719 GCA_964418755.1 uncultured Desulfobacteraceae bacterium | reverse complement strand
AGATATTGATTGCTTGATACTGGATAAATATGAGAAATGCCTTTTTTATATCCAGAGACCAGCCGTCATCATCTATCTGGAATCAAGTATTTTACAAAAAATTGACATAAATTATAAATCGAAACCAATATAGGCAGCTATGGAGAATATTGAATTTATGCATAGGATACTTTTAAAAGGTATCCTATGCATAAATTTCCGGGATTATCTTAAGAATTTATCTTGCCATGTTATAAGAATGTCGCCTCTATTGGCAGACTGCCATTCGAAATCCATAGGGATGAGTTTCAGCTCATTGAGTCTTGGGAGATCCTTTCGTGTAGGATTAATTCCAGGTTTTGTAACAGCAACTTTTCGGGCTGCCATAAGCTTCATATTTTCATCAGACATTGCCCAGTCAAGAAATTTTTTGGCGTTGTTCGGATGTTTTGCTCCCTTCAAGAGGGCATTTGCCCCAAGTTCGTATGCACATCCTTCAGCAGGAAGAACCAGCTCAACAGGTTTTCCTTCTTTTTTGAGGTCAGCAATTTGAAAGATAAAACTCGCACCCACTACACACTCGCCTTTAGCAGCAAATTTAGCAGGCCGAGAGCCGCTTCTGATGTACTGGGCCATATTTTTGTCCAACTTTTCAAGGAAATCCCAGGCTTTATTTTCCTTAACAATTTTTTTATCGTAGTCTGGATCCAGTGTTTCAAGCATGCCCGCTACCATTATGAAGCCAGTCCCCGAACTAGCCGGGTTTGGCATAATCACGTGCCCTTTGTAAATAGGCTTTGTAAGATCCACCCAGGAAGTGGGCATAGGAAGGTTGTATTCTTTCAATTTTTCAGTGTTGACAGCAAATGCTGAGAGATACATGTGCTGCGCAAACCATAAGTTGTTTGGATCTCGGAATTTAGCTGGAAGTTTATCTCCATCTTTTGGTAGATAGGGTACAAAAAAGCCTCTGTCTGCAAAATCCCTTAAATAGGTAATACCCCATCCCCATACTGCATCTGCCTGTGGGTTCTTTCTTTCTGCAAGCAATTTCGCCGCAATAATTCCGGTTGACATCCGTCTATATTGTACTTTTAAGCCGGTGGCAGCTTCTGCAGCTTTTGCATATTGGAGTGTTTCATCGGGATTAAGAGATGTATAAACAACCACCTCATTCCCTTCATCTGCCAAGATAGTTCCCGGGATAAAAAGGGAAATAACAGCCAAAATGACTAAAATCTGTTTCATAATTGTTCCTCCTAATTTTTGTCAAACCGTTTTTGGGTCTTTGCCTCTATTCAGAGACAAATTACACTAAAGGCGGTCAACGGGCATACGGTTAATGTGGCTTGATCCTTGCTTCTGTCAATTGAATTCTTTCCGAGCAGTTCACCCCCTTTTTTCGCCACTGGCGTTATTGCTCCCCTCTCGATCTACATCAGGTCAAAACGTTTGCCATAATGCCTGCAACAGATACGAGGGGTTAAAACCCACAGATTGCCGGATTGAAATCTCAAACAAAAATCGGTGTCTCCTCCATAAGGGGAAGGACGGTTCCCAGGCCCTTGGCGGTGGCACGCGTGAAAATTTCCCGGGCTATGGCCATATCATGGATCGCCATGCCGTAATTATGGCTGATGATCCGTTCCCTTTCACTTTCACGCCCCGGTTTTTTACCCGCCACAATTTCACCGAGTTGCGCATCCGGGTCGGGCAATGATTCGTAATAAGCCCCCGGCTGACCCTGCACACGGCTAAACTGTTCCCAGTAATCGACAACGAATTTGTCCATTTTATAGGGGATATCCTTGTCCCAGCCCCGGGTGTGGACCGGCAGAACCAGGGCACCTTCTCTGATCCACTCTTTGTGAAAAATCGGACGATTCAACCGTCCGGTGGCAGTAATGATCACATCTGCCGTTTCGATGGCCGCCTGGGCGGAATCCGCCCGTTCGAGCCGGAAGGAAGCATGGGGCGCCATTTTCGTCAGGTACCGGTCTACCTGCTCACGGTTGACATCGAACACCTTGAGCATATCCAGGCGCGGCAGAACTTCTCGCATGGCCAGTGTGTGAACATAGCCTTGAACGCCGGCGCCCACCAGGCCGATCACCCCGGCGTCGGCCCGGGCCAGGTTTTTGGCCGCCACGGCTGAAACAGCAGCCGTCCTGACCGCTGTTATCCAGCCGCCTTCCATGACGGCCCTTGGCGCGCCGGTATCCACATCGTTCAGGACAATCAAGCCCATTACCGTGGGCACCTGATGGTGATGATTGCTGGAAAAGCTGCTGATCCATTTGACTCCGGCCACGCCCTGCCCGGGAAGGTAGCCCGGCATGGCATGGATAAATGCATCGGGCAGAGGATGAATCCCCGGCTTGGGAGGATTTTCAAACTCACCGCAGCCGTGCGCGCGGAACGATTCTTCGATGAGCGGGACAGCCCCGCCTAGCGTCAGTCCGGCCTTTATGACATCTGCCTGGGATAAATACAGAAATTTGACGGAGTTCATGGGTTAATCTCATCATTACCGGAGATTTTGCAAAATAAACAAGGTACCCTACCGCGCATTGCTACAGTTCCCGTACCGACGCTGTCCCACTAGATAAAAGTGCCGCGGGCCCGGCGCCGATTATTTAAATTTTTCGGCGAACTTCTTGAATACGCGACCCAATTCACGTGAATGTTCTTCGCTTTCCGCCAATTTCATCCGTGGGCAGTCCCAGCCGATCATATCCTTCAGAAGGGCAACCGATTTTTCGGCATAGGTGACGGTACCGTCGGCATCAATCTTGTCTATGCCGTCATACCGCTGTCCTTCCTCATTGATCCGTATGGCCTCTTCCATGGTCAAGCCTTCGGGAAGGATAACCTCTCCACCCTTTGCGGTAATGCGTACAGCATACCCACCAGGCAGCCCATTAGGCGCAGGGGCATGCAGAATCGCCCCGGTGTCATCCGCCATGGCCAGCGTATTGGCCGCCGCCGAAGAGGCTGTCAGGATCTGACCGTCACGCCCTCCTGCTCGACGAAACCGCGTTGGGATCTCGGCAAAGGCCGCATCGATATCCACCTCCCTGGTCACATCCCGGCCGTCGACCAGTATACTGAGATGATAGGGGGCGCCTCCCGAGTTGCCGAAGCGTGGCAAATAATGGGTCACATAATGCTGGGCAAAAAGACGCACCTCGACTGACTGCATCTTTTTCCCCAATTGGTGGGCGATGGCGGATCGGATGGCCGGTACCGGATTGGCTACATTGCCGATACCGATGGTGGGTGCCAATCCAACCTTATCAAGAACAGGGTGCACCGCATCAGGAAAGGCCGAATTGATGACCTTTATGTCCAGCCCCGTCTGCTTGACGGCCTGCATTAGTTTATAGACCAGGGTCAGGTGCATGGGAAGCCATGGACCAAAGCGTACGATGTCTAATTCCTCAAACACATCCTTCGGGAGGGTGTTGATAACCCACCAGGATTGAAGCGATACGGCACTGTAAATGATTTCGGGTTTGTATTTGGCAATAATCTCGGCCGTCTGATCAATATTGTACAAATCGATCTTGGTAAATTCCAACTCAGGATAATGACCCAACTGTGAAGCTCCGAATGCTGCGATGTTCGTTTTGCGATAGGCCCAATCCTCGTTAATATCGGCCGTAATGATGCGACGTGATCCTGGCGCGCGCACGAGCATTTCAAGAACATGTCCTCCCAAATCACCCATTCCTATCATCATGATTGTCGATCTTGCCATGTTTTTCTCCCTTTCGTATTGTTTGTTATTGCCTCTTTTGTTTTTAAAAGGCTTATCAGTTATTCCGGAATCACAACGATTCCAGAAGTTTCTCAATGTTCTCCGGGCGGGCTATCCTTTCGTATCTAACCATCTTTTCCTCGTGAGCCTCCAACAGTTCCGGAGCCGTACACCTGTCCATGAGATCGCAAAGTTTAATTGCTCCCCAGAGTATCCAGTGCAAAGATACAAGGGGCTCTCTTATTCTGATCTTTTCCGAGAGAAGGTCCTTTTTTTTTCCACTTAAACGGGAATAGGTATTTAAGAAACTTTCCCGGTTTGCTGAATTCAGAACCTTCTCAGAACACCAAAGCTGAGCAGGCTCGGAAAAAAAACAGCAAATGTCATAGGTACAATCATCCACCCTGGGTTTTTCCCAGTCGATCATTCTCAGACCGTCAGGCGTTTTGATAAAATTATCAGACACCACATCAGTGTGGTTTAAGCTATCGGCGTGAAACAGATGCCGCTTATTCTCTATATTCCTCCTGGTTCTTGCCATTAATTCTCTTGCCAGGTGAATCACCTTTTTGTCACACGTCTTTTTTGCTTCATAATTATGCAGGTCATTCTTGACAAAATCAGCGGTAGCTCCCAATGGGTCTTGCCAGATGATGCAGTTCACATCTGCAAGGGGCAGTGAATGGAGCTTCACCAATAATTCAGCAACTTCTGTTATTTGGGCTTCTTCATAGGACAAGTATGGGCCGTCTAAATATTGTTCAATAAGAATTCCAAAATCGAAACTTTTTAATGTGTTATCAACATAATATGTTTTCGGAGCTATGTTATGGCCTTCCAGAAATTTCAGAATCTTGTATTCATATTCGATTTGATTGCGAAGTCCGCTCTGCTGTTCGATGTTGACGCGAAAGATGAAGTCCTTCTGATTCACGCTGACATGAAAGTTAATATTGTAAGCGCCCGATGAGATATCCAAAAATTCGATCGAATCAATGTTGCGAACGCCAAAAACACCAGGCGGCAGATTCTTCAGATATCGCTCGATTTTTACCTTGAAATTGGATATTGTTTTCATTTTGACCTTTCCATTTATTGATTTAATTTCAAGATTTTATCTTTAACCTTATCCACAAAATATTGCAGAGCGTGAAAATCGTTGTATGAGACCGTCCCTTTGCAATTCAATCCGTTATCAAGTGATATATCACGGCGCCGGTTTCCGTTTTTCCAGCTTCCGGGTACCGTTGATATGGTTAAAATATACCCGGGTGTGTTGCTCCATATGCCTGCGGGCCAGTTTCCCATCTCTTTTTTTCAGCGCATCGAGCATCAGCTGCTGCTCATCGAACAGCCGAAACAGCTGCTTTTTCGTAAAAATAAGGTAATACCAAAGCCGGGTGCCGATGCCCAGATATTCCAAAAGCAGCTCTTCCAGCTTTTTATTACCGGTGGCGGCATATACAATACAGTGAAAGCGGGCTTCATACTGAATCAATTCCTGGTAGTTGACATCCTTTGCAGTCTGGTCGGCTTTGACTTTTTCAAGTATCCGGCTAAGCAGTGCCAACTGGTCTTCGGTAATCCTTTCGGCGGCCAGTTCACCGGCAAGTCCCTCCAGCGCCACCCGTACTTCGGCGACCTGTTTAACATAATCAAGATCCATGGGAGCCACCCAGGTTCCGGCTCGCGGCACCCGACGGATCAGACCCTCCCGCTGCAATTCAATGAAAATTTCCCGTAAAGGCGTGCGGCCGACCCCGTAATGTTCCATCAGATCTTTTTCTTTTAACAGCTCGCCCGGCGGAAGTTCCTGAGTGATAATTCTGTAACGCAGATTCTCGTATGCTTTTTCTTTTGCTGATTTCATTAGATACCTGTTATTATTTGAAAAGGGAAGGTACGAATAATGTTATCTGCGGTATGTAGGTCACCAGCAGCACAACGATAATGTTGGCCAGCAAAAACGGCAGCACTGCCCTGCTGATTCTTTCCATGGATTCTTCAGAGATAATTGAAGCCGCGAACAGACAACATCCCACCGGCGGCGTGGCAAGCCCCGTAATGAGATTGACGCTCATGAAAAGCCCGGCCTGCAGAGGGTCCATGTGGAGCATTTTGAACAGTGGTAAAAAAACAGGTGTTACAATCATAATCGCCGGTATGCTGTCCATGAACATGCCCATGCAAAACAACATCACGTTGATTAAAAACAGTATCTGCCACTTGTAGGAGATGTGCTCAACCAGCAGGTTGGCAAACTGCTGCGGCACCTGTTCATTGGAAAGGGCCCAGCCGAAAAGAGCTGCGGCTGCGATAATAATGGAAACACTTCCGGTCTCCACGGCAGAGTCCTTGATGACAACCAGGAGTCTTTTGAAAGTTAAACTGCGGTAAACAAAAAGGGCGATAAAGGCCGCATAAAATGTCGCAACCACAGCCGCCTCGGTCGGACTGACGATACCCAGAAGAATCCCACCCAGTATGATGATCGGCAGGAATAGTGCCAGAATCGCATCCGTGATGATTTTAATGCCTTCTTTAAATTCAATTTTTTCTTCTCTTCTGGGAAAGTCATGCTTGTTTGCCATAACCTTGACGACGGTCATCTGGGCCAGTCCGACCATGATACCGGGAATGGCCCCGGCCAGAAACAAATCCCGTATGGATACCTGGGCAATGGAGCCGTAAATAATAAACATGAGGCTGGGCGGAATAATCGGCCCCATGGTGGAAGATGCGGCCGTTACCGCTGCGCTGAAACTCTTGGAATACCCCTTTTTCACCATGGTGGGGATCAGGACCGATCCGATGGCGGTGGTATCGGAGATGGCGGTGCCGGTAATCCCGCCGAAAAACATGCTCACCACGATGTTGACATAGGCCAGGCTGCCTTTGACCCGGCCCACGACCAAGTCCGACACCCTGACCAGCCGATCGCTGATGCCGGCCTCCGACATGATTCTGCCTGCCAGTACGAAAAAAGGAATGGCCAGCAATATAAATGAATCAAACGACCGCAACAGACGGACAATAACAATGTTGAGCGGCAAATCAGCCCCGAAATAGTAAACCAGGGTCGAGATGAGCAAAGCAAACGGAATGGGTATCCGAATGGCCATTAACAGGATGAAACAAATGAGCATGAGGATTACATATATCATATCGCGTCCCTTAGTTAAATTTTATTTCCATCATTTTTATAATAAGAAAAAACAGGATCACGGCCGCGCTGAGGGGCACTGACAGATAGAGTACGCCGATGGACAGGCCCTTTACAACGGGTGAATGTACAGGCCACATGGTGATCACATGTTTTGTGCCGAAAATGATCAAAATACCGCACAGAAGCATCATGCTCAGATAATGAATAATATCAAACACTCCCCGCACCTTTTTGGGCGCAGCGGCATGTATGAAATCGATCTGGGCATGACTGCCCTCTATATATGAAATGGCCGTCCCGAAAAGTACAATGTAGATATAGGCATACCGTGTAACCACATTTGACCAGGCCAGGGGATTATCAAACAAATACCGCATGGTGATATTGACGCCCAGGATAAGACCCATTGCCGTCAAGATAAAAAACAGGGCCACATTTATGCCCCCGGTAATTTTTTTCAAAATGGCGTCAAGGGCTGATTTAAAAAAATGTGTATTTTCTTCAGATGTCATTATAAAGACCCCCCTTGCAGAGATCGTTAAATAATTTTTTCTCCATCGATTGTATCCGTCTATGAGTCGATTTCAGGAAAAAAATTTAAGCCGATTGTGTGGCAAAGTGATAATCATACCCTAAAAAATGATATCCGCCGCGCATGGGGATTGTTCCAGTCAACCGGAACAATCCCCATGCGCATAGATGAATAGCAGCCGGGAGCCCTAATGCGGTATCCAAAGGCATGCCTTTGCTGCGATCATCGCGGTATTCATTGCTGCATTTTATTTAGACGCATCCGGCATTCTGGCACCCGGATCAAGGTACTGAATTTCATCGTACCAGGTTTTCCACTTCGGATGGTCTTTAAACCACTTTGCATAGACTTTTTCCGACGCTTTTTTAAACGGTGCCGTATCCGGGAATGTCACCGTAAGGCCTTCCTTTTTCGCAACTTCGATGTATTCTTTTTCCTTGGTATACTGCCATGCATCGGTGAGTTCAACTGCCTCTTTGGCAACGGTCTTGACCAGTTCCTGTTGATCAGGACTGAGTTTGGCCCATGTTTTAGGGGCCATCATGAGAATTTTCTGGGTCCACATCTGTTGTAGAACCGCGAAGCTGTTGACCACTTCCTTGAGCTTGAAAATATACTGGCAGTAACACCCCAGGTCATTGGCATTGACCAGGCCGGTCTGCAAAGAGGTATACAGTTCGCCCCAATCGGTGGGGGTAACGGTAAACCCGAATGCGTTATAAACATCGATAAACAGGGGATTCTGCATGCAGCGCAGCTTGATGCCCTTGGCGTCATCCATGCTGTGGATCGGCTTGGTGCTGGCAATGCCGAAACCATTGCAATCAGAGTAGATGCCCAGTGCAATCAACCCGGTTGCATCGCCAACTTCTTTGAGAATCTGCTTGACGACCCCGGACTGCCGGGCGACATTATAATGTTCCGTACTTTTAAACAGATAGGGCAGTTGCAGAAACTGAATATCTTCATAAAATCCGGCAATGTGGCCGCCGCTGTTGGCGGAAATATCCAGGGTGCCGGACTTGATGAATTCAATGGCTTCTTCTTCACTGGTGGTCAGGGTACCCGGGTAAATGGTAACCTCGATCTGGCCGTTTGATTTTTTTTCAATTATTTTTTTAAATGTTTCAGCAAGCAATTGATCAGCATCAAAAACATTGTTCTGATGGGAAAATTTCATTTTAATTTTACCGGCATCGGCATTGACCGCGCCAAATGCAATCGCCATAAAAAACACCAAAAAAACACTCAACCATTTTTTGCCCATTTTGAATTGACTTGACATCGTCTAATCTCCTTTTCAGTAAATTAAGCAGTTCGTTTGATTAAATTCCACCGACTGGCTACTTGTTGTGTTTCGTTGTCCCCCCCCCCTTTCTTTGTTGTGCTGTTATTAAAATGGTGAAAGCCCGATCTATATATTTTCTGGGCGCCCAATTGATATATCAACTGGGTCGCGCAGTGTCAACCCCTTTTTTTCAAGTAAACTGCCGCCTTGACAATACGCCGGCCATCCAGTATTTAAATAGCCAGTGCCCAGAGTTGATGGGCACTAAAAAAAATTCTTTTCATTTTAACCCCATTTCAAACAGACCGAGTCAATTTTGTCATGGCAGCCGAATCATTATTTTCCAATTCGCTGTTTTCCAATAACACCCTGGACCTTTCAAAGGTCAATTATTTAGATGTCTTTTCCGCTTTTGACGAAGGGGTCATCATTACCGATGCCACCGGCAAAATCATCTTCTATAACCAGGCGATGGGACGAATTGACGATCTGGCCCCGGAATACGCCCTGGGTAAAAAAGCGACCGAAGTCTATGACCTGACCTATAAAACCAGCGTGATCATGCAGTGCATCCAAAAAGGCGAACCCGTGATCAACCACGCCTTTTTCTACCGAACCCGCCTGGGCAAAGTCGCCAACACGAGCGTCAGCGTCTTCCCGCTATACACCGGCATGCGACTAATCGGCGTGATGTGCTTTGTGAGGGATTACACTATTCCTGAAAAGACTATCTGTTCCAAACCCGCGCCATCGGCCCCCGGTAAATCCCCTGCCGGAACGCGATATGCTTTTGCTGACGCCATCGGCAAAAATCCCGAATTTCTGCGCGCCGTAAAGTCCGCCAAAATGGCCCGCGACACCCCGTCGTCAATCATGCTGCACGGCAAAACAGGCACCGGCAAAGAGCTTTTCGCCCAATCCATCCATTCCCACAGCCATCGCCGGGAAAACCAGTATATCGCCATCAATTGCGCCGCCATACCGGAGCACCTGCTTGAGAGCAACCTTTTCGGAACTGCCAGGGGGGCCTTTACCGGAGCCATTGACAGGCCCGGTCTTTTCGAACAAGCCGGCGGGGGTACCCTTTTTCTCGATGAAATCGATTCCATGCCCATTGGGCTCCAGGCCAAACTGCTTCGCGCCCTGCAGGAGAAAAAAATTCGCAGACTCGGATCGCTGAAGGAAATCGACATCGACATCAAGATCATCAGCTCGGTCAGCACCGCCCCCTATGAATCAATCAACAAAGGCACTCTGCGCAACGATCTGTTTTACCGCCTCGGAGTCGTCCTTATCCGGCTTCCCTCCCTCAGAGAACGGCCCGAGGACCTTATGGAACTGACTTGGCATTTTATTCACAAAAATAACCGGCAACTGGGCACTTACGTAAAAAAAATATCCAACCGGGTTATTGATTTTTTCAAAAACTACGGTTGGCCCGGAAACATCCGGGAGCTCGAACATATTATCGAAGGGGCCATGAATATTGTCGGCCGGGAAACCACCCTGAAATCAGAACACCTGCCGCCCCATTTTTCATCTACCCCTTGCCAACTCGGCTGCCATCGCGCTGGCCATGTTCGCCTCCGGCCATGAAAACCCCAGCAGGAATCTCCGGGTATTCTGGGGTGTTGCCCTGGGTGCGGTTGCTGCAGTGCTGGCCGGTACCGGAAGCCTCAAAGCGATCCAGACCGCATCCATTGCCACGGCTTTCCCATTGATCTTTCTTATGCTTATGGCTATGTACGGGACGTTTAAAGGGCTCAACCAGTACCGCAAAGAACTGGGTCTGGATCAGCCGACTGCAGGGGTTGCCGTACAACCTGAAAACTAATCGAGGCAGTTTTACTGCCTCATACAAGGTAACCGTTCACGGTTTACAGTTATCGGTTCGCGGTTGAAAAAACAGCGCATTGAAATCAATATCCGAAATATTTCAATCCTTGAGCCTCGCTAATAGTTTCGGCTAAATTAGTTGCATGGTTTTATATGAAGCTTCGTTACAACATATAGCAAATATGAGAGCTTCAATTTTCGTTGTGGCAAGTTGTTTTGCCGTGGCCGTTATTGAACAAACTGTGAACTATGAACCGACAACCGTGAACGGTTACCATAAAAGAAAAGAGTCAATCATGTACGATAGAATGCAGACACTCACGAAAGAACAGATGACCCGAATTCATGACGGGGCACTGGACCTGTTGAAGAATACCGGAGTCGGTTTTATGGACGCCGAAACCCTTGAAATTTTCAAGGCTAATGGCTTTAAGGTAGACGGAAAAACCGTTTTTTTTGAAGAAAAAGATATTGCCAAAGCCCTTGAAACAGCGCCTGCGAAATTTACCGTTGTTGCCAGGGACCCGGATAAAAGTGTACGGATCGGGGGGGATGATTTTGTTCTCCTGCCCGGCTATGGCGCCCCTTTTCTTACCCTTCCCAATGGAGAACAGCGGGAGGCGACCCTTGCGGATTATGATAATTTCTGCAAACTGATCCAGACGTCCAAATACATTGACATGAACGGATTTATGATGGTGGAACCATCGGATGTTCCGCCGGAGACCGCACATCTGGACATGCTTTTTTCCAATATTGTCCTGAGTGACAAGCCCTTCCTGGGCAGCCCCCTCTCCAGGCAAGCAATCATCGACTGTATTGAAATGTGCGGCATGGTGTGGGGCGGCAAGGAAAAACTGAAAGAGATGCCGCCGGTCACCGTTTCTCTGATCAACTCCCTGTCCCCCCTGCAGTTTTCAGAAGAAATGGCCGGATCCCTGATCGAGCTGGCCCGCAACGGCCAGGCCGTCGTGGTGGCCTCGCTGATCATGGCCGGGGCTTCGGGCCCGGTCACCCTTGCAGGAGTACTTGCCCTGCAGACTGCGGAAATTCTGGCCGGTCTCACCCTGGCCCAGATCGTAAACCCCGGTACGCCCGTGATTTACGGCTCCACATCGTCGGCCATGGATATGAAATCAGGTGCACTGACCATCGGCGCACCCGAGCTATCCATGATATCCTCGGCAACGGCCCAGATGGCCCGTTTCTACAATCTGCCCAGCCGATCCGGAGGCGGACTCACCGACGCCCTGTTTGCCGATGCTCAGGCCGGTTCGGAATCTACCTTCGCCCTGCTCACGTCCGCCAGAAACGGCATTAATTTTATCCTGCATTCCGCCGGCATTATGGGGTCTTATATCTCCATGAGCTTTGAAAAATTCATTATCGACGAAGAAATTTGCGGAATGGTGCGGCACTTGCTGGAACCCATCGAGATCACGGATGCATCCATTGATCTTGACGTGATGAAAGAAGTCGGCATCGGAGGCCAGTATCTCTCCCATCCGAAAACGTTTGAACTTTGCCGGACGGCCTTTTTTAATCCGGATCTGAACAACCGGTTCACTTACGATGCCTGGAAGGCCAAGGGTGGCCGCAGAATTGATGAGATCGCAACGGATATGGTCGGCAAACGCTTGGCGACCTATGAAAAACCGGATATCGATCGTGATGTGGAAGCGGCCCTGTCGGACTATGTGATCCGACGGAAAAATATGTAAATTCCCGACATACGTCATGCCTGGTCCGGGGCAGAGTCCAACGGCTCTGCCCCGGACCTGTTTCCAGTTCTATAGCATATCCGCCTTTCAGGTCTGCCACACAATGGGCTTATTTTCCGCATACCACCCGTCGGCAAGGGGGTTGTAGGTTTCCTCAAGCCGGGCTCGCTTCAACTTCATGGTCGGCGTAAGAAAACCGTTTTCCGGCAACCACTCATCCTTGACCAGGGCTAAAAAGGCCAGCCGTTCGTGATGGGGCAGCGAGGCATTGATAGTGCTCAGGTGCTCTGCAAGCTCGCTTTCAATGGCTGACCGACCGGCCTGTTCGGCCGCCCCGCGGGAGTCTTCCGACAGCATCACCACACCGTAAGGCTGCGGATAGCCCACCCCGGTTACACAGCAGGCTTCCACGCGGTGGTGATTTGCAAGCCTGTTTTCGATCGGCACAGGCGCGACGTACTTGCCCTTGGACGTCTTGAACAGCTCTTTAATCCGGCCGGTAATCTTAAGACGCCCCTTTTCATCGATTTCACCCATGTCGCCGGTTTTAAAAAAACCGTCCTCCGTGAATTCTTCCGCGGTCTTCTCCGGCATCTTATAGTAGCCCGTCATGTTGCCGGGACTCTTGACCAGGATTTCCCCATCTTCGCTGATGCGCTGCTGCACGTCAGGATACCCTCCATAGCCTCGGATGCATTGGTCAGCACAGCGGACAGCACCATCCGCATCTGGGTCGTATCAGTCTCTATATTCAAAACATCACGGGGCAGGTCGATAGCCACATGGATGTCGGAGCCGATGGCATGCCGGACCAGAGGTATTGTTTCTTTTACAAAATCACGCAATGATATTGTTTCAGCCTGATATTTGCCGCCCCTGGCATAGGCCAGCAGTTGAGCGGTCAGATGGGCCATCCGGTGGGCGGAAGTTTTCATTTCTCCGGCATAGCCAGCTACCGTTTCATCCCCCGGGAAATCCATCTCCAGCAGGTCGATATTGCCTGTAATAGCGTATAAGGCGTTGTTGAACTGGTGGGCGATGCCGCCTGCAAGTGTACCGATGGCTTCCAGTTTCCGGACTTGACGGAACATGCCGTCCATCTTTTTCTGTTCATTGATATCAACAAATACCCCCATCAACCCGACAACAAGATCACCTTCAAATACCGGCCGGCTTGAAGACCGTATCCATCGAAACTTACCGGATTTGGCCTTGAGCCGATATTCGTCTGATCCAAGATCGCCTGAGAGAACCTTTGGAAATTTTTGCATTACACGCGGAAGATCTTCAGGATGAACAAACTGGAAGAATTTTTTGCCGATAAGTTCTGATGGATGATACCCAAATTGGTTTTTAATGGAAGGACTGATGTAGGTAACTGTACAGCAATTCTAATTATGGCAATTGCTGCAACCGCCAGCACTATTAGAAATCGAT
>CAYQNS010000107.1:0-13760 GCA_964418755.1 uncultured Desulfobacteraceae bacterium | reverse complement strand
TTTTATAAAAGGAAGACGGATTACTTTTTTCTCTTGACAACTATCAATCATATCAACGGTTTGATACTTAAAAGTGGAAAGTAGAAAGTAGAAATTGGGGAAAGATGAAATGAGTTTACGAAATAGGTGATAAACTTGACCCAAAATTGAATGCGTTCATCAGCAGTACAAAAGCATGAAGGCTAAACTTCTAATTTCAATGTTCCGTGACCGGTTACATAAATTCATAACGGGAGAAAAAAGTGGCTTTCTGGAGCGTTAGGGAGGAACTGAGCCAGACAAACAGATTAAGACGTTCTTATTACGAGCTGTTACGGGATGAGCTCGATCAATTTATGCTCCGATATGCCCTGATCGATTCATATAATAATTTTTGCTGTCAAAACATTAAATACCCTTTTGTTGAAAAACGGGAATTGAAACCCAGGGCCAGAATTCCCGATATGGAATATGAATGTCAGAATACCTTCATCGTTCTGTTTGTGGAAGACATGATTCCGGACGTCTATAAAAAATATATTCGGTTTTTTGATGTAAACAAGACCACCAAGACCAACCTTCTGCGATCCCAGACCCTGCCCCTTGAAGAGACATTTGACAGAACCCAGAAATATCTTGAATCGGTGCATTTTTTTAATTTTTTAAAAGTTCTACTGCCGGTCGATTATGCCCTGCTGATTCAGCGTGATCCGGCCAGCAAGTCTAGATCGCGCTATGCTCTCAGCCATTTCCATGTCCGGATAGACTGGCCCATTGCCGATGCAGCCGAGAATTTGTCGCGTAATCTTCGATATATCTCAAAAGATCTTTATGAAAAGGGCGACAAATATGCAGAGGATATTCAGAAAAAATTTTTTGAATATTATGGACTTCCCGTTATGGCAGGCGGCAGGCGAACAGCAGCCATCGTTGCGGCGCAGTATATGAAGCAAATCCCCTGCATAACCACCGTTTATGCCGGCAGCAGTGAATCCAGAGCTCTGTTTCGGATATCCGAAAGAGGTGTTTCACGGTCGATTCTCATGAAATTTAAAGAGAGCGAAATGACCCAGATCGCCGAAGCCGGCAATCTCAGTCCCAGGACCTTCAAAAAAAATTACCTGGTCGCCCGAGAGGGCAGAAGCGGTATCTGTATTTTTCAGGCGACCTATGATTACACCGATCCCGCCCGTCCTCCGGATGATAAAAAATTAAGGGAAATAAAACCGGATTTGTACTGGTTGACGGTGGGTGGGCAGCATATCCTGCCCAAACCGGGGACGGTCAAATATCCTCCTTTGCCGGTAAATTTGATTTATTCATAATATTGATCAAATCATTTTCCGACGCCTAAAAACTGCATCCATACAATCATCTGCGGATTAGCATATTGTTTGATATGATAAAATTTATTACTGAAGCAGCCGTCGCAATCATCCTGTTTCCGGCAGGTATTTTTACGTTATATTTTGCCTGGAAACGTCGGAAAAAAACAAAAAAGATAAAAAAACTGATAGAACAGGTCATCCAGTTAATGGAAAAAAGATCCGGAAGCCCAAGGATACCCGCTGAAGAGGAGGGGAAAAAAACGCATCGGTATCATCTGGAAATGGCTAAATGGTTATTGGATCAGATAAGGAGTCTGGAACCCAACCATGCCTTGGCGCTGCATTACACAGGAATGTATTATTTGAAACTTGGGAATTTAATCGATGCCGAAAAGTTATGTAAGAAAGCCGAAAGCATCGCCCCGGATAATTGGGTAATACAAAATGGCCTGGGACTTGTTTTCAAACAAAAAGGTAGCCCGGATCGAGCGATTGCATATTTTGAAAAATTTTTACAGAACAGCCCCGACAACCCGAATTTTCTCATAACCCGTTAAAAAACCGATTTGTGAAAATTTGTCACGGATTCCCCCGGATCCGGATAATGGCAAACGATGTGTTTTGTTCTTGACATAAAGGGGCAAGTTGTTTAGAAAAGCGTGGACTGATTTTTTACTAAAGTAGGAAGATAATTCAGCTTTTTCCCTATATTTGCTTGAATTCAAAACAAATTTTAATTGTAAGTAGTCTGGAGGATTTCTAAACAGATATGAGGCTTGAAGATTTATTAAAGCAAAAAAAAGCGCATCTGATTAGCAAATGGTTCGAGGCGCTGATAAACACCTACCCCCCTGACACCTCCAGATTTTTTAAACGCCAGAAGGATACATTTGCCAATCCTGTGGGGCAAACTTCCCTGAAGGGGCTGGAAACGCTCCTGGATGTACTTCTCAAAAACGGGGATCGGGATATGGTGATTTCCTGTTTGGATCCCGTGATCCGGATCAGGGCGGTACAAACCATGTTTTCTCCTTCGCAGGTCGTTGGTTTTATTTTTTCGTTAAAAAAAATTATTCGGACAGAGTTGAAAAAAGAGCTTGGAGATATTGCGATCCTCAAACAGTTGCATGAATTTGAATTGAAAATTGACCAAACCGGTCTGATTGCCTTTGATATCTTTATGGCTTGTCGTGAAAAGATCTATGACATCAAGGCAAATGAAGAAAGAAATAAAATATACAAAGCCTTTGCAAGAGCGGGGCTGATTGCTGAAATTCCGGAAAAGGAACCGGAACTGGGCACATTTTAATAATACTTGATGGCGGCTTCACCTAAATTTTTACAAAAATCCTTTGGATATGCAATTAACGTGACGATGTGGGGCCATAAAGTGAGGTAATGTTCAATGAATGGAAAGTATCTGTTTTCCCTCATAGCTGTGATTGTGCTTTTTTTGCTGGCTTATGTGGGGGTTGAAACGGCAGGACTTCAGGTTGTTTTCGGGGTGATTATACCCTATCTGGCCATTTTGACCTTTATTATCGGCTTTGTTTACCGGGTAATGGGGTGGGCACGCTCGCCCGTACCGTTTCGTATTCCCACCACCTGCGGTCAGCATAAAAGTCTCCCCTGGTTCAAACAAAACAAAATCGATAATCCTTCCAGCACCTTAGGCGTGATAGCACGGATGGCTCTGGAGATACTCTGTTTTCGCTCACTGTTCCGAAATATCCGCATGGGAATGAACAAAAACGGCCGAATCAGCTATCATCTTGAAATCTGGCTGTGGCTGTCGGCTTTGGTGTTCCATTATTCGTTTCTGGTGGTTATTGTGCGGCACCTGCGGTTTTTTACCGAACCGGTCCCACTGCCCATTACGCTGACCGAAAAGCTGGACGCGTTTTTTCAGGTCGGGTTGCCGGTTTTTTATATGTCGGGGTTTGCTCTTCTGGCGGCTCTGCTCTTCCTCCTTGCCCGACGACTTTTTATTGCCCAAGTCAAATACATCTCTCTGGCAGCCGATTTTTTCCCTCTGTTTCTTCTTATCGGTATTGCCTTTACCGGCCTGATGATGCGCTATCTCACCAAGACCGATATTGTGGGCGTCAAGGAACTGGCCATGGGGCTGGTGACCTTTCATCCAACCATTCCCGCCGGCATAAGCTGGCTTTTTTATGTCCACCTTTTCTTTGTGAGTATTCTTTTGATTTGTTTTCCATTCAGCAAGCTTATGCATATGGGCGGTATTTTCCTGAGTCCCACCCGAAACCTTACCACGGATACCCGCGCGCGCCGATATGTCAATCCGTGGAACTACCCGGTTGCTCTTCATACCTACGAAGAATACGAAAATGAATTCAGAGAAAAAATGATTGATGTTGGGCTGCCGGTTGATAAACAGCCCGTTGCCAAGGCGCCTGAGGAAAAGGAGTAAGTAATGAAAAACCTTCCGAAACCCAATGAATTTTTTTCAAATATAGATCATCGGCCGCCTAAAGAGACGGATTGGATGAAAACTCCCATCGATATTCGCAAAGGCATGTACTGTTATGCCTCCAATCCCAAGAGCGTCGAATATCTCGGATTGCCCTATCCGCGGCAATGGAATCCCCTGGAGGATGACTGGAAATTGCCGGATAACTGGCAGCAGATCATCCACGAAGGATTCAGGGAACTGCTGGATAAATTCCGCAGCTTTAAAGTTTTCATGGATATCTGTGTACGCTGCGGGGCCTGTGCCGACAAATGCCATTTTTTTATCGGAACCGGGGACCCCAAGAATATGCCGGTACTGCGGGCCGAACTGCTGCGATCCGTTTATAGAAACGATTTCACCAAGGTGGGGAAGATCCTCGGCAAGATAGGCGGCGCCAGGCCCATGACCCTGGCGGTACTCAAAGAGTGGTGGTACTATTTTTTCCAGTGCACGGAATGCCGGCGCTGTTCGGTTTTCTGTCCTTATGGGATCGATACCGCTGAAATCACTATCATGGGCCGCGAACTGCTGAATCTGCTGGGGCTGAATATCGACTGGATCGCCACGCCGGTGGCCAACTGTTATCGGACCGGCAATCACCTGGGCATTCAACCCCATGCCTTCAAAGATATGCTCGATTTTTTTACCGAAGATATCGAGGAACTCACTGGGATAGACGTTTCCCCCAACTTTAACAAAAAAGGCGCAGATATCCTGTTTATCACGCCTTCAGGGGACGTGTTTGCAGACCCTGGCACCTATACCTGCATGGGGTATATGATGCTGTTCCACTATCTCAAGGTCAAATACGGGCTGGATGTTACCTGGAGTACCTACGCATCCGAGGGCGGTAATTTTGGTTTTTTCACCTCCCATGAGACCATGAAAAGGCTGAATTCCAAAATGTATATGGAGGCCAAACGTCTGGGCGTCAAATGGATTCTGGGCGGCGAGTGCGGTCACATGTGGCGCGTCATCAACCAGTATATGGACACCATGAACGGACCGGCGGACTTTCTGGAAGAGCCGGTCTCACCCATCACCGGTACCAAATTTGAAAATGCCAAATCCACCAAAATGGTCCACATTTGCGAATTCACGGCGGATCTTATTAAACACGACAAGCTGGAGCTGGACCCGGGCCGTAACGACAAATTCAAGGTAACGTATCATGACTCCTGTAATCCTGCCCGCGGCATGGGCCTGCTGGATGAACCGCGATATGTAATTAACAAGGTATGCAATCATTTTTACGAAATGCCGGCCAATACGATTCGGGAGCAAACTTTCTGCTGCGGCAGCGGAGCGGGCTTAAACGCCGGAGAAGATATGGAACTGCGTATGGCCGGCGGTCTGCCCAGGGCCAACGCTGTCAAGCATGTGCATGAGAAATTCGGGGTGAATATGCTTTCCTGCATCTGCGCCATTGACAGGGCGGTTTTTCCGGATCTAATGGCATACTGGGTTCCCGAGGTAGATGTAACCGGTATCCATGAACTGGTCGCCAATGCGCTGGTGATGCCGGGTGAAACTGAAAAAACCACGGACCTGCGCGCTGAACCGCTGCTGGGAATGGAGGAACAAGCAGATGAATGATAAAGGCAAGATCGTTACAGGGTTAATTATTTTCGTTGCCATCGTGACATTTCCATTCTGGTATAATCATGGCCGGGCCGTAGCTACACCCGAGCCGATCCTGACTCCTGAAGCCAAAGCCGCCAAACAATGTGTCCGACCCATCGAATTCATGAAAACCGAGCATATGCTGCTTTTAGATGTCTGGCGAGATACCGTGGTCCGGGACGGTCCACGGATTTATAAAAATGAAGAGGGAAAGGAATTCAACATGAGCCTTTCCTCGACATGCCTTGAGTGCCACTCCAACAAGGTTGATTTTTGTGACAAATGTCATAACTATGCTTCGGCAGATCCTTACTGCTGGGATTGCCATATTGAGAATCCGAAGGAGAAAAAGTGATGGAAAGCAGCAGACGAAAATTTTTAAAAATCGCTGGTGCTTCAGCCGTCGCGGGCCTCGGAGCGCACTCGATTCTGAATGCCCTGGCCTCTGAAGAACAGGCTGAAACGGTGGAAATCAAAATCGGCCCAAAGGCACTGCACGCCAAAAATTGGGGCATGGTTATCGATACACGGAAATTGACGACTTCAGCCGATCTGAAACCGATTATCGACGCCTGCAACAAAATCCACAATATTCCCATAAAACTGGAAAACAAAAATCACGAAATAAAATGGATCTGGGAAGAAAAATACCAGCATGCCTTTCCCGTGCTATCCGGTAATAAATATGCAAATGACCGGGTGACAAAGCTGCCGTTTCTAGTCCTGTGCAACCATTGCGAGAATCCGCCCTGTGTGAGGGCCTGTCCAACCCAGGCCACATTCAAAAGAAAATCCGATGGAATCGTTATGATGGACTTTCACCGGTGTATCGGGTGCCGTTTTTGCATGGCTGCCTGCCCCTATGGGTCAAGAAGCTTTAACTTCAGGGATCCGCGTCCCTTTATAGAGCATGAAAGCAAGGATTTTCCCACCCGCATGAAGGGAGTTGTCGAGAAGTGTAATTTCTGTGCGGAAAGGCTGGCTGTGGGAAAACAGCCGGCCTGTGTTGAGGCATCTAAAGGTGCACTTGTATTCGGAGATCTCCGTGATCCTGATTCGAAAATCAGAAAAGTATTGAAAGAGAATTACACCATTCGACGCAAACAGGAACTGGGTACCGAACCGGCGGTTTACTACATTGTATGAGGTGATTGATTATGCTTGAATTAGCTTTTAAGGGTGGCAAAAAATACTGGGGATGGATGGCGTTTCTGCTGGGTGTGATCAGTGCCGGCTTTGCGGTGTACCTTTGGCAGTTTAATTTCGGTCTTGGCATTACCGGTATGAGCCGGGATGTTTCCTGGGGGTTTTATATCGCCAATTTTACCTTCCTGGTGGGTGTTGCCGCCGGGGGTGTGATGGTGGTTACACCCTATTACCTGCACAATTACAAAGCCTTCGGCAAGATCACCATTTTGGGTGAATTTCTGGCGATTGCTTCGGTTATCATGTGTCTTCTGTTTATTATCGTTGACCTTGGACAGCCCATTAGAGCGCTCAATGTTCTGCTCTATCCCTCTCCCAATTCGATCCTGTTCTGGGATGCTGTTGTGCTCAACGGATACCTGCTGTTGAATATCGTCATTGGATGGAATGTCCTTGAAGCCGAACGTAACGGGACACATTATGGTTCCTGGCTCAAGCCGCTGATCTATCTTTCCATTCCATGGGCAGTCAGCATTCATACCGTGACCGCCTATCTGTACTGCGGTTTGCCCGGCAGGGGGTTCTGGCTCACAGCTATCCTGGCGCCGCGTTTTCTGGCATCGGCTTTTGCAGCGGGCCCGGCCCTGCTGATACTGCTGTGCCTGGTGATTCGCCGTACAACGAATTTTGATCCCGGACGGGAACAGATTCAAAGCCTGGCCAAAATCGTGGCCTATGCCATCTGTATCAATGTGTTCTTTTTTCTGTGTGAGGTGTTTGTCGTATTCTACAGCAACATCCCATCGCACATGGACCACATGAAATACCTGTTTGTGGGCCTGCACGGTCACGACAGCCTGGTACCGTTCATGTGGACCTCCATGGCGTTGATGGTGTTTGCGATCATATTGCTGGTCAATCCCATCACGCGCAAAAATGAGACTGTTCTGGCCGTGGCCTGTGTCTCAGTATTTATGGGTACCTGGATCGACAAGGGGCTCGGGATGATCTCCGGCGGCTTTGTTCCGTCGCCAATGCATCATGTCACCGAATACGCACCCACGATTCCCGAAATCATCATTACCCTGGGGGTGTATGGCGTGGGCTTTCTCGTACTGACGGCTTTGTTTAAGATAGTGGTATCCGTCAAGGAGGAAACAAGGGGATAGCAGTAAAAAATAATGGAATAAAAAAAGGGGACGCATCCTATATATTCGGAGCGTCCCTTTTTATTCTTTATTCGTCATCTGTGTTTACTTGTCAATTTTTCGACTTTTTACGAGAGCACAAAAGTATACAACCGAATCTTAAAAATTAATAACTATCTAAACTTCTTGACCTTTGAGAAAAATTTTTATAGAAATAATAAGTTTTTTAGTAAGTTATAGCTCGTTCTTTTATTTTGTACTCATCCTGTCGGAATTTACGAATATTTGCTCTATAAGATATCCTTATTACGAGGGGACATATGATAGAGACCGAAAAACCGTTAAGTGAAAATTTTGTAGAGGTAAAGTCGCTTTCAGGGGAAATTCGAAGAAGGAAAGACCAATTCATCTATGAGACCATTAAAAAAATACGGCTAAAGGAATACGAAGATGAAGATTGGGAGGTTGCTAAATCAAATGTCAATACATATCGAATGAAAAAGCCAAAGGCCCAGGATGTTCTATTTGAAGATCGTGTTTGGGCCTTATTTGCTCGCCTTGGCTTTGAGCAACTGAACAAGGATCGGAATTTAAAAATTAAATATTCCAAGGACAAAGAAATTCCTGGAAAACAAATTGATGTTTTCGCGGCGGACAGCGAAACTGTCATTTTAGTTGAATGCAAAAGCGCTGAGAATAGAAAAAGAAAAAGCTTTTCAAAAGACATTGCTGAAATAGGGCACATAAAAGAGCCCATCTATAATACGATTAAAAAATATTTCTTTCCTAAAAAGCCCAAAATAGCCTGGATCTTCGCCACCAACAATTACATTGTAAGCAACTCAGACAAATCAAGGATTAATGAAAACAACCTTCTGCATTTCAGCCAGGATGATATTCAATACTATGAGCATTTAGTTGATTTGTTAGGATCGGTTGCTCGATATCAATTGTTCGGCAGTATCTTCAGGAATCAATCAATCCTTGGTTTAAATTACAGTACGCCAGCAATAAAAGGAAGCGTTGCAGGATTTACAACCTATTCTTTTTCAATTGAACCAGAAGTGCTGTTAAAAATTGGATTTGTTCTACATCGTACCGATACAAGCATTCAGGCTTTTGACAGTTACCAGCGAATGGTCAAAAAACCAAGAATTAAAGAAATTGAAAGATACATTAATGAAGGAGGTTTTTTCCCGAATTCCGTTATTATAAATTTTAATTCAAAACGGCGATTGAAATTTGATGAAGTGAAAACGTGCAAGCATTCTTCCCAATCTGATATGGGTGTCCTTCACTTACCGAACAAATATCACAGTGCCTTCATTATTGATGGACAACATCGATTGTATGGGTATGGAAATACCGAATGGAAATCAAAAAACACCATCCCCGTTGTAGCATTTGAAAATTTGCCAGAAAAAGAGCAAACAAAAACATTCATTGATATCAACAATAAACAGAAATCTGTTCATAGAAATCTTTTGATGACCTTGATGGGTGAGTTTAATTGGAATTCAGACAATCACGATGAAGCACTCGCAGCTGTGAAAACAAGATTGATTGACCATCTTAACAACAAAAATGATTCACCTCTTTACAGAAGAATTAAGCTGTTAGATGAAAAAGGTTCTCAAAAAAGGTGCCTCACAAAAAATTATCTAATTGGCCAAGCTCTTAACAAAACAAAATTCTTCGGTATGACCCAAAAGAAAAAAATCGTAAAAACTGGCTATTTATGGGCCAATGGTTATACTCAAACTCTTGAAAAAACATATGAATTTTTAAATGCTTGTTTTCAATTTTTTGAAATGCGAATTGCCGCGCAATGGAAAAAAGGAAGTTCCGAGGGCGGCTTTATAACGATGAACCTTGGCATCTCAAGCCTTATCAGGGTATTCGACGATATCCTTGCATATTTGGAAAAATATCATCATCTCGATTTCACAAGCCTCACGGGTGAAGAGATAGGTGGAAAACTTAAGCCATACCTTGATCCTGTAATCTCCTTTGTGGAAAATTTGTCGTTGGAAGAAATTAAAAAACTGAGGGGCTTTGTCGGTGGTGGGGCAGTTGATAGAGTTCTACGAGAGTTTCAAAATGTCATAAACAAAGAATTTGACGATTTTTCACCAAACGGATTTGCACAGTGGCACAAGGAAAACACAGGGATGTATAATGACCCGTCAAGAAAAATTGGGGATGATATGCAGTTACGAATAAGAGCATATATCTTTGATAAGCTTAAAAAAGAATATGGACTATCAGATGACCGGTGGTGGGCAGAAGGTATTCCTAAAGATATCCAGAAGAAATGTGCGGTTGAAAAAATTGAACATGGAGGAAAATCTGAGCAAGATTATTTATACCTGCTTGATTATCAAAAAACAGTAAAATATCAAAAAAAAATCCTGCTAAATTCATTTACCCCGCCTGACTTAAAATCGGCGAGTGTTGATAAACGGCTTAACTGGTTTGCTCAGTGGAATAAAATAAGAGCAAAATATTCTCACCCAGAAAAAGGAAAAGTTTCTGAAGAAGAATATGAGTTTATGATGGGCCTACAAAAATGGCTGAATAAAAATATTTAACATTCGGATAGAATATTTTTAGTTAATTTACTAAAAACCGGACAATCCTTACATTCGGTTTTTATAGCCGCTAAAAGATCGGTTTCATAAGCAAAGTTGCCGCTGGTAACAACCTGCGTCACCGCCTCTTGTGGCTTGTTGTTTACAGCCGATTCAGTTGTTGGCTGAACAATCTGTGATGCCTTTTGAACAGTTGGTGCTTCCTTTTTGGATTTTAAGCGCGAATTGAGCCGGATTTGTTTTGAGATTGGAAGCCCCAGTTCACGTTCGATCTGATTATAAAAAAGCCCTTTGGACTCATTATCAACAAAATCATCCCTTCTGCTGTTCGGTATTAAATCAGCACTATCAACGTGAATCTCGCCAACCATATAACTATTGAACCGACTTTCACGGAAGCAGCCGTCAAGCATATGGTTATCGCCGATTTGGATATTTCCAACCCTTACTCGAATGCCTGAAGACATTTGGCCCTTGGTGATGGCACCTAGCAGGTCTTTACGCTTCCCGTACCATCCATAGGCTACTGCGGATTCGTTGACCTTAATTTCAAATGGTTCGATTCCTTCAATAATGTCGTAACCCTTCGAGGTCAGCTTTACCATATCGCAGTATGGTTTATAGACAGGTTCGCCGTTCAGTATAATCTCATAAGCGCTGTAATTTTCTATATTTGTTGAGAGATATTTATTTATCTCTTTGGCGAATGACATTTCATCTGCTTGAAACGGAACAGGCGCCATTACGCTTAAAAAATCATGAACTTTTTTAATGTCCATGACATGATTCCTGAAGCTTTGAACGCCAGACAGCTTAACTTTAAAATAGCTGCCAGCCTTCTTTTTGCCATTTTTCTGATAAAAGGTGGTAGACTGATCAAATAACTGTTTTAATGAATAAGTCGTTTTGCCTGTGTCTGACATTAATTGTCTTAGTTTGTTGCAGTCCCATTCCTGGACGGACTCAATTTCCTCATCCTTTGCCTTGGTTCGAAAGGTGGCTTGGTCACAAAAAGCCAATCCTCCTAACCGACCAATGCCTCTGAATCCACGAAGATTCAGATTCTTTTTTGAACTCAGGCCAACACTGCTGAGTATACCCGCAGCCAGTTCCGCTGAGATTCCGGTTCCCCTGTCGAAAATTGTAATGGATTTCTCAATCGGGTTTAAATCAACATTAATTTTTTTTGAAATCATAGGATTCACTTTTAATGCAACATCTATAGAATCGGCAGAATTTTGAATATACTCCCGATAAATGGCCAACGGGTCATTGTACATTCCAGCCGTGAGTGTTTCTAAAAGGTACATCCCTGCCTTGAACGCTGATTTCTTCGCTGCTTTTCGTGCCATATTTATTACCTAATTGATATCTGTAAATAGCTGTAGGTTTGTGCTTTCCGGTACTTGTGGTATGTAGTATTCTAAAATTTTTTTTAGTTTATTGTTTTTTTGGGAACTGGTAGCAAGTCTAAGCATTTTGACAGCCCTATTCTTACACAAGATTGCTAAGAGCTCTTTTTTCTCATTTTTTGTCAACGCTCTGAATTTATTAACCCAATCCTTTTCTTGGTTTTGCGAAACTTTACCTCTGTGCATCAGAATCTTCTCGGGCATGTGCAAGATTTCAATGAATTCTTTTTTATTGTTTCCGAAAGCTCTGTAAAAAAAGTCTTCAGATGTCATCACTGTCCCCTTTAGTACATTGAGAATTCGCTGAACTCCTCTGATGTATTGATAATTCCAACAGGGTTCATTAATATAGCTTCTGTTGTGGTAAGTAAGGGGGATATATTTCATTGGGAATGAATAGATTTTTAAACCGAGCTCTTTGTTTAAATCAATATTTATCTTAAGGCGTTGCCATAATTCTTCAGGTGTGTCGTCGTAATTATAGAGGACGTAATTGGATAGATGTTGAATTTTATATTTAGCTGCTAACCTTATCTTTTCTTTATATATTTTTTCATCCCTCAAATGGTCAAAAGCTATGCGAAGGGGATGGAGCGCAATTTGGGAAAGTAGTTTAACATGACGCTCTTTCATTAATCGGGCGTCGGTTCCTTGGTTGAAATCTACATGCCGTTGCCTGGAAAAAGTTTTCCCATTTTTTTCATAGGTAAAACGCGCATCTCGTTCAAATCCCAAATCGATTATATCGCCTATAATTTTTTCAAATCGTCTTGAGGCTAAAATATTATTGTCAAAAAGGACAAGGTGTTCTTTTTCTCCGTAGCGCTCAGCTATCCCCTTAACGAGTGGTTTTATCCCGCAATAGTCTATGAATTTGGGTTCAAGGGTTGGGACCCCGCAAAAGTCACATTTTCTTACACAGCCTCTAGTTGAATATCCAAAATAGCTATTATCAATCAAAGAATATTTATGAGAAGAATTGTTAAATAATTCGTAATCAGGGAGCATCTCATCGACAATGAAGTCATTGTCATTATCCAACTTTTTCGGCTTATCTAGGACACCAATTTTTGGCATTATACCGGTCGCTTTCCAAAGCTCATTCGGCATAAGGCTTGCCAAAATTCCACCAACAACGATGCGGGACAAATCATCTTTAACTGCATTTTTGTAGTATAAAATCGTATCGACTGTTACTTTCCAGTTGTAGGTGAAAACAGTTGATATATAAATTCTGTCCCAGTATGTGTAAAAAATCCCTTCTTTTGTCCCTTTGATAAAAGTGACATTGTCTCCTAATTTCTTGTGATAAGAAGAAATTTTCATCAAGCCAAGAGGCGGAAACTTTGTTGGGTAGCCTGGTTCAACGAGCAAAATATTACGGTTCACAGTTATGACTCCTGAATAGAATTTTGAATTTCATACCACAATTTGGGGACGGTGTCAATCTTTTCTGTACCTCAGCTTACATTCAGATACAGAGACTAATCTTCATCGAACTTTAATAGATTTTTTAATATTTAAAGGCATAGGTAAAGGGCCAAAGAATTTTTCTAACAATATGATAAAATTAAGAATAAAATTAAGAGGTTAGCTTATGACGGATAATGACCAATCTGGGATTAATCAAAACAACAGAGGCAAAAATACTGATTTTACATTGATGTTAAAAATTCCTTTGTCAGAATAGTTAGGAAATTTATACATATGTGCTGAACGCAATGCTTTGCTGTCAAAGGAAATTTCTTATTTGTTTGATTTTGTTATCACACCCAATAACGAAACCCGCAGACATCGCCTATAATGGACCGAGTTTTTCATTGAATCAATTTTGCACACCCCTTGCAATACTTTCCAAGATTTCGCGTAAGCACTTATTTACCTTGGTATCAACAAGTGAATTGTGAAAACTAATAAATGAGTTTGCAGAAATCGAATGGGGCTTACTGCAGCTTTCTCCCAAAAGAGGAATTGTAGATTATTTAGAATGTGCTAATAATTGTGGCATTGTTAATTTAATATAGCCGATAGCCCGTCGTTCCATTTAAGCATCAACA
>CAYQNS010000106.1:0-14046 GCA_964418755.1 uncultured Desulfobacteraceae bacterium | reverse complement strand
ATTTCCTTTTTGCTGGTGGCCATTGTCACCTTTGTCCTGTTTCGTATACTCCGTGTTTTTTTGAGAAAAAAAAGAACTGTGCCACAGGATGTTTTGCCCTCGTTTACGCCCCAGGCACCGGTCACTCAAACGCCATACACGCCTGATATGAAGCCCACGGGCCCCTCCTCGGGAAGTTCCGGGAAAAAAATAAAACCGGACAAGAGCACCGGCATCCTCGTCCTGGCTTTTTTAGCCGGAGGCATCCTTATTATGGGGGTGGGTGCCAATGACCTGAGAAAAGGCTATGAAAGCAAGAATTGGCCAACGGCCAAAGGAATCATTAAGGATTCCTATATAGACCGGCAGATAGAACACAAATCCGACAAAAGTTATATCACCTATAAAGCCCGAATTCGTTTTCGATATTCAGTGAGCGGCAAACCCTATTACGGCCGTGAGATCGGCTTTGGTAAAAGCCAGTACTCAAGCAGAAAAAGAAGTAAAACCAAAAAATATCTGGAACAGTATCCTGCGGGGATGACCGTTACCGTACATTATGACCCCGACAATCCCCGAAGGGCGGTTTTAAATGCCGGAATCACAGGAGGGGCGCTGCTTATTATTTCCATCGGTATTTTATTGTTTCTTTCGGGGGTCGCATTTTTTATCAGGTGGCGAAACGACCGGTAAAAGCGATTATGTAACAATTATAAAGCAGTCAGGCCGCCGCGTAGAACGATTCTGCCGCTGGTTTACGCTCACGAAATTTACCTTTGCGGCTTTGCAGTAAAAAGTTGAATCCCCCTTCAAGGAGGAACATAAGGGGGGTATTTCAAATTAACCGCCGAAAACCGCTTCGGCAGCTTCGAGGGCCGATGCGTCGCCGGCCTGGATGGCATCCATTTTGCCGGCAGTTACGGGCAGAATGGAATTAATAAAATAGGCGGCGGTCTTGATCTGTCCTTCGTAGAATATTATATCTTTCTTTTTGGCGCCGCTGGTCAGTTTTTCAGCGGATATTGCGGCCCGCCACAGCAGCATCCATGCCAGGGTAACTTCCCCCATGGCTTCCTGGAAGGGCGTGGCATGTACAAAGGCGGTTTTGAATTCCGGCGACATTGCGGTTTTGCCCATATGCATTGCGGTTTCGCCCAGTTTGTCGGCAATCTTTTTGACCTTATCGGCTAGGTCCCCGGTGGCAGGATACGCCTTTGCTCTGGTGGCCGTCTTTTGAATTTCCTGCAGGTAATTCATGAATACCACGCCTTTTTTCATGCCCAGCTTGCGGGCCAGCAGATCCATGGCCTGAATGCCGTTGGTGCCCTCGTATATGGCGGCGATCCGGACATCCCGCAGGTGCTGTTCAATGGGGAAATCCTTTGTGTAACCATAACCGCCGAGCACCTGCATTGCCTCGGAGCAGATATCAAAACCACAGTCCGTGCAAAAGGATTTAATCACCGGAGTGAGCAGAGACAGCAGGTTCCCGTAATATTCCCTATCTTCGGTTGTCGCTGCCAGTTTTTCCAGATCCAGCAGATGGGCGCCGTAATAGATCAGGCTTCGCATGCCGTCCACGTGGGATTTCATCCACATGAGCATGCGCCGGACATCCGGGTGCTGAATAATGGGTACGGAAGGGGCGCCCGGGTTCATGGTGTTTTCAAGTGCGCGCCCCTGAACGCGTTCCTTGGCATAATTGGCCGCATACAGGTAGGCGGTGGATGCGTTGGTAAAGCCGATGGCGCCCACGATCAGCCTGGCATTGTTGATCAAATGAAACATGGCCCGCATACCCTTGTTTTCCTCGCCCAGCAACAAACCCCGGCATTGACCTTTGCCGCCGAAGGTCAGACTGCAGGTGGGGCTGGCGTGCATGCCCATTTTCTCTTCTATCCCGGTGCAGACCACATCATTGGACTTACCCAGGGTGCCGTCGTCGTTGACCCATATCTTGGGAACGAGAAAAAGGGAAATCCCTTTTGTGCCGGCCGGGGCACCTTCTATGCGCGCCAGCACCGGGTTGATAATATTCTCGGTCAGGTCCTGTTCGGCGTTGGTGATGAAAATTTTACTGCCGGTCATGGAATAGGTGCCGTCGTCATTTTTCACCGCCGTTGTGGTCAGCGCCCCCACATCCGAACCGGCATCTGATTCCGTGAGCGCCATGGTGCCGCCCCACTCACCGGAATACATTTTCTTTAAAAAAAGATCCTTTTGTTTGGGCGTGCCAAAGGCTTCCACCAGCTCTCCGGCTCCGAAACCGCCCCAGGCACACAGCGTCAGTGAATAATTGGCTCCTAAAAAATAGTCCACCACGGCCTGGGCCACTGCCATGGGCAGGCCCTGCCCCCCCAGTTCCGGGGGCGCGGTCAGGGCGATCCATTCCCCCTCCTTAAAAAGCTTATAGACCCGGTGAAAACACTTTGGCATTCGGACGGTTCCGTTTTCAAAGACAAGGCCTTCTCGGTCGCCTTCGGCAAAAGTCGGCAGTATCTCCTTGATGGCCAGGTTGCGGGCTTCGGAGATAATCATATCAAAGGTTTTTTTGTTAAACGCTTTGTATTTTTCGTTTTTACACAGCTTGTTTATTTCCAGTTGTTCGTAAAGGACAAAATCAATGTCTCTGCGGTCGGCAATTAATTGTGCCATTTCAGGTTACCCCCATCTATAAGTGAAAAGTGAATATTGAAAAGTGAAAAGTTGTGGTATCGCTTTGCTCTGTCTTTTTATAAATAAAATCGATAGAATTCCTTAACTTTTCACTTTTCACTTCTCGCTTTTCATTATTTTTTTCACCTCTGCCGGAATTTTTCGAATCTGCCAGGTTCCATTGACAATGGCAACTACTTCGCCGGCGGCATCCTTGATCTCCATCTCCAGAGAGAAGTCGGCCTTGCCTTTTTCTTCGGCCTCGGCCAGAATATGGTCGACCTGTTCCTCGCCAAGTTCCATTTCAAGAGTTACATCCGTGGTCGCAGGGCGGCGGAAACGAATGTTGATCTCCTTGACAATGGGGAAAAACCGGTTCACGTCAAAAGAGGCGATGTGCAGAATGCCGCCTGGAATTTCCCCAATGGTAAACAGGGAGCCGGCATACATCATTCCCACGTGATTGACATTGCCTTTCAGCGGCATCAATATTTTCGTGTAGCGCGGCCGGACTTCAAGCACCTGGATGCCGGTGCGTTTGATCGGGTTGATACCGTCAATGGCCATTTCGGCTATGGCTTTCATCTCTTCTTTGGTCATCATGTTTTTTCTCCTATTTTTTTTGCCAGATGGGATCTCTTTTTTCCATTAAAGCTGTAATTCCCTCCTGAAAATCGGCTGTCCGCATCAAAATACTCTGCATGTTAACCTCCATGTCCAGTTGGGTCATAAGATCCACGCCTTCACCCTTGCTTATTACCTTCTTAATGGCGCCCACGGCCAGAGGGGCCATTTTGACAATATCCATGGCCAGGCTATCGGCTTCTTCGTACAGTTTTTCCCGGGTGGGGTAAACATAGGCCGCCAGTCCCCAGTCCAGGGCCTGGGCCGCGGTATAGCGCCGCGCCGTCATGAGGATCTCCATGGCCCTGGACGGACTGAGCATTCTGGAAAGGCGGGCCGTACCGCCCAGATCGGCGATCAGGCCGAATTTTGCTTCGGGCAGTCCCCAGATACAGTCTGCGCTCATGAGCCTGAAATCACAGGCGAGCGCCAGTTCCACAGCCATGCCGAATACTGCGCCATGCATGGCGCAGATGATGGGAATTTCGATGGTTTCCAGGCGGTCGAGATAGTGCTGGAGTTTGCTGATATCGGCACGGATGGGGGCCCCTCCGGCTGCCGTATCGGCCATGAATCGGCCCACCAGTGAGCCCAGGGAATTAAAATCGACCCCGGACGAAAACACGGTCCCTTCGCCGCGAATGATGACCACCCGGATTTCCGGATCATTGATCAGGCCCTCTATGATTTCACAGATCTCCTGCAGCATTTCAAAAGTCAGGGCATTTCGCTTTTTTTCGCGGTTCAGCGTGATATAATTTTTTTTCCCTTTTTCTCTTTCAGGATATGATTTCCAGGCATCTATGTTCTTCTTTGAATTTTTTTTACAAAAGTATCGTAAGGTCTTTAATCGGATAGGAAACGCAGGCATGCACATAACCGAATTGACGATCTGATTTGCGCACCAGGGCGCCCGGGGCCTGAAATACCTGACCGGAAAGAATTTTAATCCGGCACATGCTGCACTCACCGGAACGGCACAGGGAGGGAATGGCCAGGTTGTTTTTCTCCAGGGCAACCAGCAAGGGCTCATCGGCACGGGCTTTGAATACACCCTTGTCTTTTACGTTTACTTCAAAAAAATCATCCGGTTTTATCTTGGGCGGCCATCCGGAATATCCGGAGATGTTGAGCGGTGCACCAAACATTTCCCGCCTGATCTTGTTTTTGGGGATACCCAGTTTTTCCAGATCCGGCAGGCAGAAATCGTACATGGCCTGGGGGCCGCAGATAAAAAAAGATTTGTCATCGCCCCCCCCTATGGTCTTCCGGATCAGGTCGGCGGTAATAAAACCGGTTTCGCAGGATTTATTTTCGGCAGGCTCTTCGATTACCGGGAGATATTTTATATTTGAAAACTGCTGTGCAAGACGTGTTATTTCCGTGTGGAAGATAATGTCATCCATGGTTTTACTGCCGTAGAAAAGATAAAGGATGCGGTCCAGGCCGCCATCGGTAATTTCGCGCAACATGCTCATGAAAGGAGTGATTCCGCTGCCGCCGGCAAGACATACCATGGTTTTGGCATGGATGATCGGGTTGAAGTGAAAGTTTCCCTGGGGACCTGAGCTTTCCAGGAGGTCGCCTTCTTTGACGTCTTCCAGCAGATAGGTGGATACCAGCCCATTTTTCACCCGGCGGATGGTAATATCCCAATATCCGGTCCGGCCTGGAGAAGACGAAATACTGTAGGGGCGGCTGGTCCGGATCGAACCGATATCCAGAAAAAGAGTGATATACTGGCCCGCCTGAAAGGGCGGCAGCCGGCAATTGTCCGCCTTCAGGCGCAGGGTACAAGTCGAGGGGGTTTCCGTTATGACCCGGCTGATCCGCAAAGGTATCCTTGCAGGATGCAGTTTGTTGATGCAGGCGGCCACTTCGCCTTTTTGTGCAGCAAAATCCGTACCCTTTTTTTCTGCAATTTCGATTTTTTTAACAATATCCGCGTAGCCGTCAAACTGTTTGACGATTTGTTTTTGCATGGAAATCCTCCTGTTTACCTTTCATGTCCGTAAGCAGGGCCTTTGCGGCCATGACTCCCGAATCCAGCGTCGGCTGGTACCCGTTATACCCGATCCACCCCCCGGCGCTGTACAGGCCTTTAACAGATGACTGGGGAGGAATAAAGAGTTCCGAATTTTGAATATGGTGATCAAAGCCGTAGATGGCACCCCGGGGGTGCCCCAGGTAGCGCAGATGGGTCAAGGGGGTGGCGATTTCGATCTCCTCAATGTGCCTGCGCAAATCCGGAAAGACTTTCTCAGCCACCTTGAGCATGGCATCGGCCATCCGGTATTTTTCTCCGGCATATTCGGCCGGCGGAACATTCAGCCAGGTATCGCCGTACTTGAGCGTCACCATTGCCACCTGGCAGGTTCCCCTCGGCGAAAAATCCGGATCGATCAGGTTGTAACAGCTCAAAACCATGGAATCTTCATCATTAATATCCCTGACTCTCATCCTCCGGTATGAATTTTCAGGGTCTGTGCCCCCAAGAATGAAGTTGGTGGACTGGGTCAAACCGACGGCCTCAGGCTCGCAGTCCAGGCCCATATAGAGTGTAAAGGCCGACTGGCTCAGGGTGCACTGCTTTATCTGTGCCCTGACCTCACCCGGAACCTGGTCCATGTCCATCATTTCGGTGTAGGTGCTGATCTTGGAAGCATTGGAAATTACATATTTTGCAGCAATCTCTTCTCCCTTATCGGTTATCACGCCCTGCACCGCCCCCTGCTTTACGATAATTTTTTCGGCCCCACAGTTAAAGCGGAGGGTGCCGCCGTTGTTGATAATCGTATCGGCCAGGGCATTGGAAAGGGTCTGGGAACCGCCTTTGAGATGATAGGGTTTGAATTCGAGATAGGCAAAAAACATGGCTGCCATATCGACAATGGACATGTATTTGGGCGGCAGTCCCATATAGGTCCAGTAAGGCGATACTGCCGCCTGCAAAAGCGGGTCATGGATAAACCGGTTCATGACTTCGCCTGCCGTCTTTAATGCATATTGATAATAAAGCGGGTATTTTTCGCGACTGGTTTCCGGATCTTTGAAGTAGAAGACACCGATAACCTGGGTAAAAAGTTTATATAAAAAATCAAAATAGGCGAAAATACCGTCTTTTTCGTGCGGAAAGCGTTTTTGCAGTTCATGGATCATCCCGCCCAGGTCCGGTTTCAGCGTAATATCCAACTGACCCGGCACAATAACACGGTAAAGATCTTGAATCTGAACAAATTCGAGCTTGTCCATAATGCCCAGACGATCCAGGGTTGCCCGCAACGGCCCCGGTTTTTCAACACTGCCCAGCCCGCTGAGTTGATGCAGAGACACCTCGAATTCAAATCTTCCCCGGCAGAAACTGGTGGCACAGCCCCCCGGTATGTTATGCCTTTCCAGCAGGAGTACGTTCACGCCGCGCTGCGCCAGGGTAGCGGCCGCGGTAAGGCCTCCGTTTCCGGCGCCGATTACGATTGCATCATACTCTGCCATGACTCCTCCTTGGGGTCGTTTTTAATTTCTATTTTCCAGCGACTTAATTTTCCAGAAGCCCGATTATTTCCCGATGGTAAGCCCCTTCCAGTTTTTTAACCTTTTTCAGCTCGGCGGCAACTTCCCTGAAGTCCGGTTTTTCATTATCCGATGCCCGTTTCAGTGCATAGGCCAGGTCCCGCCAGGCCAGGCCCACAGCACGCATCCGGTCGGCCAGGCCGCTCTCGGCAATGGCAGGAATATATTCGCCGGCCTCACGCAGAAAATCAGCATACATCAGCCGGAAGCCGCCACCGCCTGTACCGCGTTTTTCAATCAATTGATAGGTAAACCGGGCGGTCCATTGCCAATCGGTAAAATCTTTCCACTGGTCAAGCTCCCTTTTCCATTTACCCAGGCTTGTGATGCCTTGGAAGTCGTGAGATTCGTCCATGATAAGGCGGCTCTGTGCCAGAACCGCATCCAAAACAACCTCGGGCATGTTCTCAGGCACTTTTAAATTTACGGGCGCAAACATATCGCCCTTCATGTTAAAAAATCCGCCTTTGGCGTAGCGGGCAAGCCGCATATCGGAAAAAGCTACCTCTATCGGTTTGGTTCGTTCCGTATCCGTCACCAGAAAAATATGTTTTCGATGGTCATATCCCCAGACTAGGATTAAATGGCCCGGGAAATGAGTTTGGGTCTTATAATACGGCAAATAAAAAATATCCGTGCGCAAAAGAACCGGCCTGCCCTGATCCAACCGCCGGATCAACATTTTTTCGCTTTCAGCGGCGTCCGTGTGTTGCTCCCACTTGAAATCAAAACCGATCCGGCTGAAAAACTCTTTTTCAAGATCAGCCGAACGCGTGTGCATCAGTCGTGAAGGGGAGCTGTCCGGAATATCCATATACCATATCCCAAGGCCCGCGCCGATCCCGAAACACATGGCCTCACTCCAGGCAATGCCGTAGTGATTCATCATGTCCCGGATGCCCGTGCTGGCGCAGTGCCGGCCTATTCTGTGGGTAACGGATAACATTGTTATAAACGAAAATCCTCTTTTGAAGATAAAAAGTGAAGATTGAAAAGTGAAAAGTTGTGGTATCGCCCTATAAAGTGAAAAGTGAATACTGAAAAGTGAAAAGTTGTGGTATCGCTTTGCTCTGTCTGTTTATAAATAAAATTGGTAACTACTCAGGTGGATAGACTGAAGGCTGTTAGGAAAAAGCGTATGTTAAAGCCATGTTTGATGCAAGAATCACATTCCGCCAACGTAGGACAATTGTACTTTTTTAACCCCTTCAGCCTTCAGTCTAACCAGCTTCAGCCTGACTGTGTGAGTTCTACACGCTTTCAATCAAAATTCCATAAGGCCGGATCTCAAGGGCTATTGACCAATCAAAAACATTATCCCCAAGGTCTTCGGCCGATTCGGTGGGCACAGTCCACCCTACTATAGATCGGGACAATATAATCGATAGAATTCCTTAATTTTTCACTTCTCACTTCTCACCTCTCACTTCTCACTTCTTCCAGCACCACCAGCGCATCCACGGCAATGGGTTTGCCACGTGACAGGATCACAGGGTTGATATCAATCTCCTTTATCGCCTCGTTTTCCATACCGATCTGTCCCACACGGATCAGAATTTCAGCCAGCATTTCAAGATCGGCGGCCGTCATTCCGCGAATTGCACCGAGTATCTTGTGTGCCCTGATTTCACGCATCATCTCCAGAGCATCCTGTTTTTTCAGGGGAGCTACCCGGAAACTGATATCTTCCAGTATTTCGGTAAATATACCGCCCAGGCCGAACATTACGCAGGGGCCGAACTGGGCATCGCGGGTCAGGCCCACCACAAGTTCGCGGGATCCTTTGATCATCTCCTGCACCAGGACTCCGCTGTCTGCCCCGGCCAGTTCTTCCATGATTTCCCTGAAAGCCGCAATGGCCTCCTCCAGGTTTCGGACGTCCACCCGGATCAGTCCTTTTTCAGTCTTGTGAGCAATTTGTCGGCCACAACCCTTGAGTACCAGAGGGAAGCCGATTTCTTCGGCGGCATCTCCCAGTTCTTGAAGATTTGTGACCATTATTTCCCGGGTGCAGGGGATACCATATTCGGCCAGAATTTGTTTGGATTCATACTCAGACAGGGCACTATACCCTTTTTTAACCGCTTTTCTAATTAAGTCCATATTCTCCTCTAAAAAATTTAATTAACAATAAGGCCGCCGCCAAGGACTGCCCTATTATTGGTTTGCGCTCAATTGATCGTTTTATGGCAGGCCGTCTTACATGGCGGCCATCTGTTTTTTTTGCCAGCGCTGATATCGCCACACCCGGGCATAAGTGGCAACGGCCCGTTCGGTGGAATCGAAAAAGGGCAGCCCAGCTTCACAGAACCGGCGGCCTAGCTCAGGCGCGAATCCCGGCATTTTGATAATCATAAAAGGTTTGTCCGATTTTTTTCGCACATCAACCATAGCTTTGAAATATTCTTCATTGGCCTCGTTCGTCAATCCGATGCCGATAACGATGACGGCGTCCACCCCGGGATCAGAAGCAATGCTTTGGGCCGCCTTTGCATAGATACTGATATCCAGGCTCGCAGACAGGCCTACATCGATGGGATTGCGAAGGCTGGTGCCGGTGGCCGGGACAAATTCCGCCATTTTCGAACGGGTTCCGGGCAACATGTCCGCCAGTGCAAGCCCCTCGTTTCCACAGGCTTCGGCCGCTGAGACAGCCAGACCGCCGGGTCCGGAAAGAATGGCCATATGTCGATCAAGGCCTTGGGGCAGCAGGGAAAACCCCATCAACGTGTCGATAAAATCTTCAAAGCCGGTCACGGATATGGCCCCGCCCTGATTCACCATGCCCTCCCAGATATTTTTCGTGCCGGCAAGGGCCCCGGTATGAGAAGAGGCGGCCCGTGATCCTTCGGCTGTCAGACCAATTTTCCACAAAATAACCGGTTTTATCAGGGATGCTGCTTTGAGGGCCGCAAGAATGGCAGGACCATGCTGAATGCCTTCGATGTATCCCCCGATGACAGTGGTCTCGGGATCATGCCCCAGGTAATTCAAAAAGTCCGCCACGGACAGGTCGCACTCATTGCCCAGGCTGACCACTTTGCTGAAACGGATGGCTTTTTCAGGCGCCATAATTCCCAAAATGTTGGATAGGGAACCACTGTGGGAAATTATACCTACCGGTCCGGGATCGCGGGAGAGCTGCGGAAAAAAGCTGAGGCCTGTTTTAGGGCAGTAGAGTCCCATGCCGTTGGGGCCGATTATGCGAATATCCGCTGCACGGGCCGTATGCAGGATTTTATCCTGCAATCTTGCCCCTTCCGTTGTCCCGGTTTCCCGGTAGCCGGAGGTAAACAGCACGATTCCCTTGACTCCTTTTGCAGCACAGTCCCGGACCACGGCAAGTGTGTGATGATGCGGGACCAGTACGATAACCAGATCCACCGGTCCGGGGATATCCGTCACACGTGCATAGGCCTTCAGTCCGTCGATGGTTCCGGCACCGGGATTGACCGGATAAATCGGCCCCCTGAAGCCCTGATCGAGCAGAGCCATAAGAAAAAGCTTGCCGGTTTTCATTCCCCTTGGCAATCCTACAATGGCCACGGAACGTGCGTGAAAAAGGGCATCGATCCGCGTGAGTGTCTGCTTCTGGCTGTTCATTTTTTGCTCCCTGAGCCGGATAAATCCGCCAAAGGCGGACAAGCCGTAAATAACAAATTTCAAGCCCCTAAAAGTCAAAGCCCCATGAATTTGCCGGCAATGCTCTTCATGATCTCATTGGTTCCGGCAAAGATAGACATGACCCGTACATCCCGAAATGCCCTGGCAATGGGACAGGTTTCCAGAATTCCAGCATCCCCGAAAAGATCCAGGGCTTTGTCGGTGGTTCGTTTGACCATTTCAGTGGTCCAGTATTTGGCCATTGATGTTTCAATAATAATATCCTTGCCCTCCATGTGGTCGGCCACCAGCTTTTCCAAAAAAGTACGACCGATTTTTACCTCGGTGGCCATTTCCACCAGGGTGAACCGGTTGGCCTGGTATTTGGATATCGGCTTTGCTCCGCCGGGTGACGATTTGCAATGCTCAATGGTCCATTCCAGAATTTTTTCCGCTGCAGTAACCGCGCCGACAGCCGTCACCAGCCGTTCCTGCTGCAGTTTCTGCATGAGCATCAAAAACCCGGTACCCTTGTCTCCCAGGCGATTGGCCACGGGAATCCGGCATTTGGTAAAAAACAACTCGGCCGTATCCTGGCTCCACCAGCCCATTTTTTCAAGATGCCGCCCCCTTTCAAATCCTTTGGTCCCGTCTTCCACCAGGTACAGAGAAATGGCCTGGTAGGGATTTTCCACGGCCGGATCCATAGCCGTTATCACCACAAGATCCGAGATGATACCGTTGGAAATAAAGGTTTTGGACCCGTTGATGACAACCTCGTCACCTTCTTCCACGGCCGTCGTGGTCATTCCGGCCAGATCGCTGCCGGCACCAGGCTCGGTCATGGCCACTGCCGTTATGATGTCCCCGGAGACGCATCCGGGAAGATATTTTTTCTTTTGCCCGGCATTGCCGAAACTGTTGATATAGGGGACCACCACATCGCTGTGCAACGCGACCGCCAGACCGGTATGGTTGGTTTCGGCCATCTCTTCACCGATAATGACGGTATAGAGGAAATCACCGCCGATTCCCCCGTATTCAGGGTCTATTTCAGTACATAAAAATCCGTTTTGACCCATTTCCCGCCATATCTGTTTGGGTTCTATTTTCTCTTTTTCCCATTGATCCACATAGGGGGTGACCTTTTCGGCCAGAAATGCCCTCAGCCGTTTGCGAAAATCATGGTGCTTTTCCGTAAATTGCAATATTTCCATCTTTGTCCTCTCTTAAAAAGCGGGGCCGATCGGCATCCTCTATTTATCAGGACAGCCTTCAGCCTTCGGTCTATCCACCTGAGTAGAGCCCATCATCTGATTTTCCCGATGGCGGCTTTCCCGATGATATCTTTCAATGCTTCTTTGTTGCCGCAGTATAGCTCGGCGATTTTGGCATCCCGGTAAAACCGCTCCACATCGTATTCGGTCATATACCCGTATCCGCCGTGAAGCTGAATCGCTTCATCCGCCACTTCCAGAGCGCACCGGGCCGATATGATTTTGGCCATGGCCGCCCCATTGGCATTTTTGCGCCCTTTGTCAAAATCCCAGGCGGTTTTATAGGTCAACAGCCGGGCCATTTCGATCTTGGTTACCATGTCGGCAAATTTGTGCCGGGTAATCTGAAACTGTGCGATTTTTTTGCCAAACTGTTCCCGCCCCTTGACATATTCCAGGGCGCGGTCGAAGGCCCCCAGGGCAATGCCTATAGACTGGGCCGCAATCAGCAACCGGCATTCGGTATAAAACTGCTGTGCCTGATCATATCCCCGGCCCTCTTTCCCGATAAGGTGGGGTGCCGGCACCCTGACGTCTTCAAGGATGATTTCGGCACTGGCGATCATACGGGCTCCGAGCTTGTCACCGGTATTTTTGATTGTCAGTCCTTTGCGATCCGCCTCCACCAGGAACATGCTCGACCCCCCGGTCGTTTCGACATCCGGATCAGTGCTGCACAAAACAACATAAAACCCTGCCACGCCGCCGTTTATCATGCAGGTTTTGGTGCCGTTCAGGACCCAGTCATTGTTATGTCTGACCGCGGAAGTTTTCAGATTCGATATATCAGTGCCCCTGCCCGGTTCCGTAAAAGCCCCGCCGGAAAGCATTTGTCCTTCGGCCACAGGCGGAAGAAATTTGCTTTTCAGTTTTTCTCCGGCAAAGCGTACCAGGCATTCAGCCGCAAAACCTGCGCTGGACAGGGCCATGCCGATGGTGGAATCCCGGCGGCAAAATTCTTCGGCAATCAGGGTGTTCTCCAGAAGCCCCATTCCGCCGCCCGAGTGCTTTTCGTCAAAATGAATGCCGACAAACCCCAGATCTGCGGCTTTCTCCCAGATTTTGAAGGGAAATTCATGCTTTTTATCCATGTCCTGGGCAAGTTCCTTGTCAAATTCTCCCCTGGCAAAGGCCCTGGCCGCCTTCTGAATTTCCTTTTGCGGTTTGGTCAGTTCAAACATTTTCTTTTTTCTCCCCCTGTTCCAGTGATACAGGCTTGGGTATTGGTCGCTTTATGCTTAATTCTGTGTTTTTGATGTCCAAAAAACGTAAAGGAGCCCTTATAAATAAATAGTGAGAAGTGAAAAGTGAAAAATTAAGGAATTCTGCCGATTTTATTGCCCTAATCCTTAGTAAAAACTATGCACTTTAGTGCAAAACTTTTAGTATTGTTTTTACGAAACAAAGCTCTTGAGTATGAATAGCGGTTATTTAAGATCGTTGTATCTGTCCATTATAAAAAGGCAGAGCGAAGCGATACCACAACTATTCACTATTCACTTCTCACTTTATAGGGCGATACCAGATATCAAGCGTTACTTGTCAATACCGGCCGACAATGGAAATACTGCAGACATTCATTGCCGGGAACCCGCCCAGGTTATGGGTCAAACCGTACCTGGGATCCTCCAGTTGGCGCTCTCCGGCCCGCCCGTGGAGCTGCAGATACATTTCATAAATCATTCGCAGCCCGGAAGCGCCGATGGGATGGCCAAAACATTTCAGCCCGCCGTCCACCTGGCAGGGCACCTGTCCGTCCATATCAAATACACCGTCCATAACATCCTTCACCGCCTTGCCTCGCTGAGAGATATGCAGGTCTTCCATGGTGACCAGTTCGGTGATGGAAAAACAGTCATGGACCTCCATCATGCTGATCTCTTCCCGGGGGTTGGTGATGCCGGCTTCTCTGTACGCCTCGGTGCTGGCTTTGCTGGTGGTCATGAAGTGGTCCCCGTCCCAGTCGTTGTAGCCCATTTCTTCGCCGCTGCTCAATGCCAGTTGCAGGGCTTTGACCGAGACCAGGTTTTTTTTACCCAGTTTTTTGGCGATTTCCGGTGTGGTCACAATGGCGCAGGCGGCCCCGTCGCTGACGCCGCAGCAATCGAACAGTCCCAGGGGATGCGCGATAATCGGAGACGCCATGATTTGCTCTTCGGTGACTGCCTTGCGCAGATGGGCCTTGGGGTTTTTGACCCCGTTGGCATGACTCTTGGCCGATACATGGGCGATGGCCCGTTTAATATCTCTGTCGGAAATTTTGTATTTGGCCCCATAGGCGCCGGCCAACTGGGCAAATGAACCGGGGGCGGTGATGTTCGGAAACCACTGCCAGGTC